>DATFXF010000164.1:0-11010 GCA_035258565.1 Candidatus Acidiferrales bacterium | reverse complement strand
CCGCCGCTGATCCGCCGACGATAGCAGTTTGCCGGAAGAGGGGGTGGTATTTGGACCGTCTCATCCTCCTCCTCTCTTCGTTCAGAGGATACAGGTCAACGCCCGCGCAATGCACGTTACGCTTGGCTGAGTGGGTCGATCTCGGAGCTCTTGAACCACTCGGAACAAGTCCCGGCCGAAACACGGTCACGGGACCGAGATGAACTCAGGGCCTGTTCAAATTCGCCGAGACCGGAACTTCGGGCAAAAGTATAGCCTACGTGGCAAGCTGCGCAATCAATGAATTGCGATCGAAGCTCGCGGGCGGGCCCTCGTCGAATGCAACCGACTCGACCGACGTTGGCCTTTGCTAAGGATCTGCCTTGAGTGACGGAGGTCACTCGAGTCGTTGCTGGCCCTCCTGCCGATCGTAGGGCGCGCGCTCCAGCAAAGCAATCGCCACTAGGGCGGCAAGCACGGTCAGCCCCGCCACCTCGTAGCTCTCTCGCACCGGGAGACGCCTCACGAGCAGGGCAAGAAGGCCAAACACGACGCCGAGACCATACAGGGCGATCACCGCCCCCCGTTGGCCTAGGCGCAGGTTGGCCAGCCGGTGGGCGGTGTGGTCCTTTCCCGGCGCGGCAAAAGGCAGCAGTCCGCGGCGCGCACGAGAGATGGAAATCATGGTGGTATCGAAAATCGGTACGCCCAAGATGAGAACTGGGATCATCCAACTGGTGGCGGGCGGGTCGGTCAGCTTCAGCTTCAAGCCCAGCGTGGCCATCAGGAAGCCCAGAAACATCGCTCCACCATCCCCCATGAAAATCTGGGCGGGATTGAAATTCCAGCGCAGGAAGCCGATCGCGGCACCCAGCACGGCTGCCGCCAGCGTGGCCACCAGAGTTTGGCCACCCCAGCTTGCGAAGATCGCAAAGAACATCGCCGCCATTCCGGCTACCCCGGCGCACAGGCCGTCCATATGGTCGAGGATGCTGAATGCGGCCGTAATGCCGACGATCCAAAAAACGGTGAGGGCGGCGTCAGCGAACTGCCCGGCCTGGCCGGGCAAGATGACGGAAAACACCTGAGCTCGGATGCCCGACGCCATCAGGATCAGCGCCGCCGCAGGCATACCGCCGAACAATTTGATCTGATGGTGAAGCATGCCTCGATCGTCCAGGATGCCGACCAGCACGACCAGCGTCGCCGCAATGAGAATACCTAAGGCTTGCGCCCGCGCGGTCCCATGCAAGGACACGAGAATCGCGAGAATAACAGCGCAATAGATGGCCAGACCGCCGAGCAACGGGACGGGTGCCAGGTGAACCTTTCGAGGACCGGGATGATCAACCATACCCACACGCAGGGCGAGTTGGCGTACGGGAACCGTCAAACCAAGCGAGGTAATGAAACCGACGGTGAAGGCGAGCAGGACAGCAAGCACGGGAACACTCCTCCGCAGCTCAGATCAGCGTTCGGTCAGCACCTGGTTTAAGATCGCTCTTACCTGCTCACAATCTTTGGTGTGGTAATACCAGTCGATCGTTCGCCCGAGGCCCTCCCGGAACGGGACCTTTGGCTCCCAGCCCAGAAGTCTCTTGGCCAGCGAATTATCCGCTACGCGGTTCAGCGGTCCGGTAGGCATATCGGGTCGCAGTTTGATCTCCGCCTTGTGTCCGGTGTGTTCGAGCACCATTTTCACCGCCTCAATGACCCGGACACGTTCCATCGTACCCAAGTTGACCGCGGTTCCGTCGTCAATTCTTTCGGCAGCCAGGATCGTACCCGAGACGATGTCGTCGATATACGTCCAGTTGCGGATTTGTCTGCCATCGCCCCAGACTTCAAACGGGTTCTGTCCAACAAAGGCCCGCGCAATCATCGCGATGACGGCATGGTTTTCCACTCCCCGCGGGCCGTACACGGTGAAGTAGCGGCACGAGGCTGCCTTGAGGCCGTGTTCACGCGCATAGGCCTGCAGCGTAAACTCCCCCATCAGTTTGGCCCAGCCGTACATGTTGTCTGCGTCGTTGGGCCCCTTGGTGAGATCCTCAGTGAGATAGATTTCCTTGTTCACGTCGGACTGCAGGAAATTCGGATAGACGCATCCTGACGAGGCAAAGATCACCTTGTTCACTTTAGCCTTGAGCGCTTCGGCAAAGAGTAGACCGTCGAGGAAAAAATTCGAAGCTGGCCCTGCCTGGTGCAGATCCACGTATCCGCGACCGCCGTGGTCCGCCGCGAGATGAAAAACCGTTTGGATCCCCTGCATTGCGGCCCGGGCCACTCCCGGCTCGCGCAAGTCGGCCTGCAGGAACTCAACCTTGCCATTGGCCAGATGCTTCTGCAGATTTTCAAGGCGACCGCTCGAGAGGTCGTCCACCACTCGGACGCACGCGCCCCGCGCCACAAGCTGGTCCACTAGGTGGGACCCGATGAAAGATGCCCCGCCGGTCACGAACACCTTCTGATTCGTCCACATGGTTTCCGTTCGCATCGTCAGGTGCCCACACCCTCCACGACTCGCGTGAAGATTTCAAACTGCTTCACTCGATCGTAGTTGTCCGCGATCTCCCGGGCCCTGCGGCCCATGTCCGCAAGCTCGGAGGGGCCGCGCCGCAGCCGTCGGACAGCCTCAGCGACTGCTCGCGGATCGTCCGGATCTGCCGCGACGCCGCAGCCTTCCCGACGGACAATGCGCGCCACATCACTTTCTTCCGGCGCAACGGCCAGGACGGGGCGCCCGGCCGCCAAGATGGGATAGAGCTTGCTTGGCACAACCACTCCTTCCAACCCCCGCCGAACGGTCACCACATGCAGGTCGCCGGCGGCCAGCACGTAGGGCACCTCCTCCGGCGGTCGAAAAGGCAGGAATCGCACCCCTTGGCAACTGCTGGCGGAAGCTTCCATTTGTGCGCGCACGGCTCCTTCGCCAACAAAGACAAAGCCGACGCTGTCGTTCTCCAACAAGCGCGCGGCCTGAACCAGCGTCTCCCAGGCGCCCGAGAAGCCCAGGTTGCCGGCATGCAGGACAACGAAAGGAAAGCCACAGCGGATCTCCTGCACCGCTGGGTGGGTTGCGGGGGGAACGCTGTCCGGTACGGGCGCGCCGTCGCGGACAATGGCGATGCGAGCCGGGTCCACGCCCTTGCTGATGATGCGGTCGCGCATGTCCTCCCCGAGAACAATCACCCGTGCTGCTTGCCGCAGTGCGCGCCGATGCAAATTCTCCCAGCCGTCCACCCAGCGGCTAGGGCGAACAATCTTACCCCCCAGGGCCATGTCTGGATAGAGATCACGGATGTTGTAGACAAAGGGCCGCCCGGTGAGCCTGGACACCAGCGCCCCGGCAATGCCGGCGATGGGCGGGTCGGTCATGGCCAGGATGACGTGGGCGCGAATCGCCATTGCGCGTGGCACGGCAAGCGACAAGTAAGAGATGTAATTGCTCAGCCTATGCCTCATCCGAAAACGTGGATAGGTCGAGGAGCCGACGCGCTCGACAGTCACGTTGCCCCGGACTTCGCGTCGCAACAGATAGTAAGGATGGCGCTCCGTGGGATCATAGGAAGGCCGCCCGGCCAATACGGTCACACGATGGCGCCGCCCGAGCGCTTCGACGGCCATCTCTGCCATCTTTGCGGTGGCGGAGGTGTCCGGCGGGTAATACTCGTTCAGAAGGAGGATATGCACGGCGGAATCCGAGCGTGCGAAATTCGTGCAAGTGGCGCGGCCCACGCGGCGTGCAGGCCTCAACTGGGCGCCTCGCCTCCGGGCGCGGTCGGCTTACTGACGAAGCTGTTCCCCAGCACCAGCGCGTCCATTTTTGTTCGCAAGAAGCAATCGATGGCTTCTTCCGGCCGACAGACGATCGGCTCGTTCTCGTTGAACGACGTGTTTAGCACAACCGGGACGCCGGTGAGTTTACCAAACTCACAGAGCAGTCGCCAGAAGCGCGGATTCGTCGCGCGGCTTACGGTCTGAAGCCTGCCAGTGCCGTCCACATGGGTCGGCGCGGGGATGGCGGCGCGCTTCTCCGGTTGCACGGGGTAAGCCAGAGTCATGAATGGCGAGGGGTACGATCGCTTGAAGTACTCCGCAGTTGCCTCCTCCAAGATGGACGGCGCAAAGGGACGAAACGTCTCGCGGTGCTTGATTCTCTGATTCAGAATGGTTTTCATCTCCGCACGGCGCGGATCGGCCAGGATACTGCGATTGCCCAGCGCCCGTGGCCCCCATTCCATTCGTCCCTGGAACCAGCCCAGGATCTTTCCGTTGGCGATTTCCTTTGCGGCGACCTTGATGAGCTCCTCCTCCGGCAGAACCGCGATACGAAATCTGGATGCAGGGACCCGGCTGCGCTCAAGCGCATGCCGAATTTGCTCCGCGCTGAACTCCGGTCCCCAGTACGCATGGTCCATCACAAACGATCGCGGCTGCGCCAGGATCTGATGGTAGACGTAGTACGCGGCGCCTACGGCCAAGCCGGCATCACCTGCGGCAGGTTGAACGTAAATCTGCTCGAAAGGCGTCCGGTCGAAAATCTTGCCGTTCGCGACGCAGTTGAACGCTACGCCCCCCGCCAGGCAGATCGCCTTCTGCTGCGTGCGCGCGTGGAGCTTGTTCAATGAGTCGAGGAACACTTCTTCCAGCCCAGCCTGGAGGCTTGCCGCGAGATTGCGATGGCGCTCGGCGAGCGGCTCTTCGGCGGCACGCTGCGGTCCGAGGCGCTGTTCCATGTATTCGGAAAAAAGCTGGCCCAGCACGGGCGTCTGATCCGCGTCGCGCCAAGTCATATCGGCGCCGTTGCGGTGGTGCTGAAAGTATGCGAGGCCGAGGTGAAATCCCAGCCCAGGTGTCGCTTGCACGATCCGGCGGAATTCATCGAGATACGTGGGCTCGCCATAGGCTGCCAACCCCATGACCTTGTATTCGTCGCCGAACTTCCAGAAGCCCAAGTACTGCGTGAGCGCGGTGTAATACATCCCCAGAGAGTGCGGAAACGCGATGGCGCCACGAACGCACAGACGGTTGCCTTCCCCGTCCGCCCACATCGTGCTGGCGAAATCACCCAGTCCATCGGCGGAAAGCGCCGCAGCCTGGTCAAAGGGCGATACAAAAAACGCGCTCGCTAGGTGCGCGTGGTGGTGCTCCACGCGGTGAAACCGAGCACGGATGCGTTTGGGGTCCAGATCAAAGGCTCGAGAGAGCGCTTGGTGGATGCCGGCAAACTTCGCAAGTGCCTTCGCGCGCTCCCGGGCGAAGCGCGGCATGCGCAACGCATAGAACAGTTTCGTGCCGAGGCGCGCCCAGGGATTCCGCGGAATCGCGATGTGATCTACTTCCGCCAGAGTGATTCCTGCCTCGGCGAGGCAGTAGCGGATCGCATGCGCGGGAAATCCGGCCGCATACTTCACGCGGTTGAAACGCTCTTCTTCGGCTGCGGCCACCAGCCGGCCTTCCGCAACCAGTGCCGCAGAAGCGTTTGCGTGATACGCGTTGATGCCCAGGATATACACCGGTCAGGATCCCTTGGACTCCACACCAGGAGGGAAAGCTGGGCTCTCCACGCCGGTCCGCTCCAGGTACGAATGATCCGCAGCGATGTGGTGCTGAACCCACTCGTTCAGCACGTAGAGACCCCACGGGCGCGACCAGCTTGTCCGGCCGGACAGAAAATCTTGCCACACCTTTTGCACCGCGTTCTCGCCCAGAAGAGGTCGCAGCGCCGGGGACAATTCGCCTAGCGCCGCTTCGACCCTTGCGCGTAGCGCCCCGCGCAGCCAGTGCTTCCACGGGAACGTGAAGGTGCGTTTCGGTTGACGGACAATTTCAGGCGGCAAGAGATCCCCGAGCGCCTCGACCAGGAGCGCCTTTGGCACGCCGCGGCGCTGTCGCGCCGACGGGGGCAATTGGGCGACGAATTCCACCAGTCGGTGGTCCAGAAGCGGGACGCGCACCTCGAGCGAATGGCTCATGCTGACCGAGTCGGTGTCCCGCAGCAGAGTGTTGACCAGGTAGGTCCGCGCTTCGAGGCACGAAACACCTGCGAATCGATCCAGGCCACGGGCCTGTTGCGCTGTCTCTTCCAGCCACCGCCACCAAGGAGAGTCCTGCGATTGGCCGAGGGGTCGACCGGCTCGCAATGCAGCGACTTGGCCGGGCGTAAAGAGCGTGCGAACGAAGAAGTAAGGATGCGGCAGCGCATCCGGTTCTCGCCAGATCGCCGCGACCTTGCGGGCGGCATCAGGTTGGCGCCTCATTCTGCCGAGGGATGGGAGCACGGCTGCAGCCGTGGCGCGACCGGCGCGCGGCAGGTACCGCGCAGCGGCAGCGAGTCTCGCCGCGCGCGGTGTCGCGACAAACGTGCTGTACCCGCCAAAAACTTCGTCGCCACCTAGGCCAGACAGCGCAACCTTCAACCCCACCCGGCGCGCCGCCCAGGAAACAAAGTAGGTGTTGATCCCGTTCATTGTCGGCTGGTCGAGCGCCGCGACCGCTTCTCCCAGGCGCGCGAGCATCTCTTCGCCGGTCAGGAGTATTTCGTCGTGCCGCGTCCGGAAGCGCTCGGCCGTCTTTCGCGCGAGCGACGCCTCACTAAACGGTTTCTCGGAAAAGGCCACGGTGAAGGTGTGCAGGCCCTGCTGCTCGCGGCTGGCCATCGCGACAAGGGCGGTCGAGTCCATTCCGCTGCTTAGGAAGACACCCAGGGGCACATCGGCGACGAGGTAGCTTCGCACGACATCCTCGAGCAGCGGCCGCAACTCGCTTGCCGCCGTTCCCAGGTCGCGCGCACAGCACTCCGGTTCCCCCCGTGCAGCCTCTCCGTAGCGCCAATACGCCCGCGGCTGCGGCCAGCGTGCCAGTCGGGTCGCGGGAAAGCTCATCCGGTGCCCCGGCGGAACGGAGGAGATGCCTTCGATCAGCGTCATTGGCTCCGCGACGGAGCCGAAGAGCAGGTAGGAATCGAGCGCCGCTTGTGAAATGTGCGGGGTCACGCACCCGCTGGCCAGCAAAGCGCGAACTTCAGAGGCAAATAAGATCGCCCCATCCGCGAAGGCGTAGTAGAGCGGCTTGATTCCCAGGCGATCGCGGGCCAGGAACACGCACGGCCCACCCCCTTGCTTCGGGCGCTTATCCAGTAGCGCGAAGGCGAACATGCCCCGCAGCCGGCATACACACTCTTCGCCCCACTCTTCGTAGGCATGAACGATGGATTCGGTATCCGAATGCGTGCGGAAGACATGGCCTTTGGCTTCCAGTTGTCGGCGCAGATCCTGAAAGTTGTAGATCTCGCCGTTGAAGACCACGGCGACGGTGCGATCTTCATTGAAAGCGGGCTGGTGTCCTCCAGCGAGGTCAATGATGCTCAGACGGCGTATTCCCAGGGCCACGTGCGGAACCGCTAGCATGCCTTCGTCGTCCGGGCCGCGATGGCGCAGAGCGGCCACCATCGGGCGGACGACGGCTTCTGCCTCCTTGCTGTCCCCGATTCCCACCACGCCGCAGATGCCGCACATCGAACTTGTCTCGCTCCGAGTATTAGCGAAGGACGGTGCCGTCACTCATCCGGACTCTCGAGCTTCCTCTAGTCACGTTTCGCCGTCAAGCCTTAGCCGTAGCTCGCCAGTTAAGCTTCAAACAGAGCGCAAGCCTTTCCGCCTTCGAAGCAGTCGCGTCGAGGGTTGAGCAGGCGCAAGCGAGCTTATTCGCCTGCGCCCGAAGACCGAATCGAGTACGGGACGTGGAGCTCGAGCGGCACCAGCTCCGGGCGAATCTGCAAATCGCGAAATGCGAAAGAAGCCTATCTGAAAGATCAAGCGCCTGTACTTTTATTCTCTCTGAAAAAGTTTGCGAAGTTCTAACTTCGCCCGCGAGAGTACGCTTGTCTGGTCCGCAGTTAAATTCTTCCCGGCACGATTCATGTAAAAAGTGAGCATGGACATCGCCGACTGATACGGCGTTCCCTTTTTCCTTGTGCTCTCCTCCGCAGAACGTTTAAGTGATTTCGCAATTCTTTTGGGATTCTTCCAGGTAAAAACTCCTCGCTCCAAATCAAGCGCATTGCTTTGTCTTGTCACCTCTCCTGACCAATATTTCCTGGCCTTTGAATGCTTAGCCGACATGTCAAGAATCCTGTATGCGTCGAATGTGTTTCTTCAGGAATCCCAAGGAGGTCAAATAAGTTGTAGGACCAAGGCAGTTCAAACGGTGATCCGGTACGTCAGCTCGCCAATCGGTTCTCCTGCGAGGCGGAAGCACCTCATTTTTGCATACGCTTCCCGGCCAGCTCTGCGTAGAGCGTTTCCATCACGGCTAGCGGCTCTTCCCAGTTGAGCGCGCGGGCCACTTCGGTGCAGCCGGCGCGGAGGCGTTGCCGCAGAGTTTCCTCGTCTAGCAGTTGGGCCAAGCCCTCCTGCAAGGCTCCCCGATCATAAGGCACGACTAGCCCTGCCCGTTGGTCTATCAGGGGCGCAATTCCGCAACGGTCGGTTACGATTACCGGTGTGCCGCAGGCAACGGCCTCGGCCGCGCTATTGCCAAAGTTTTCGTTCTGAGAGGGAAGAACAAATACATCCGCGTCCCGGTAGGCCGCCCATTTGGCATCGCCGTAGAGTGGTCCCGTGAAGACCGCCTTTCCCTCTAAACCCAACCGCGAAGCTGAAGCTTCGAGTCGCTGGCGATAGCCGTCCCTTTCGGCGGGCCCCGCGAACACCAACAAGGCTGGCTGCATATTTCCGGCTTGATCTCGCCAACCAGCAAACGCCTCGAGGATCACCTCAGGGCCCTTCTTCGACACCAGCCGCCCGAGGAACAGAACCACTCTTGCCTCAGTGGGAATACCCCATTGTCGGCGAAAGGTACCTGCAGGGGGAAGCTGGGCCGGCACTTCCACTCCGTTCCTTCGGACAATAACCTTAGCGTACGGTATACCGCCTTCCCCTAGCTCCTTGCGCTCCTGTTCTGCCGTGGCGATTAGGCGTTGTGCTCCGCCCAGCATCATCTGGCCGAACAGAAAATGGTACAAGCGCTTGAGCCAAAGGTTTCGAACGATCGGACGGAACATCCCCATGGGCTCGACCACATAGGGAATGCCCCTTCGACGGCAGAAGTAAGCTACTGCTGGTCCGAGGAGATCATACAGGCCGTAAATATGGACAAGGTCGAATTCATCGAGCCTTTCTCGACAGAATCCGAAAACGCTAGGATTCACGCTCAGCGCTCGATACCGTGCAAGTCCACGCAAGTAGACAACCTCGATACCGTTCTCGTCGCTCTGCCAACCCCAGGGGCCCCGGACAGGCGCCTCTGGACCAACCTTAGTGGTTCGCACTCCCCAATCCGCGGTGAGAACCGTAACCCGGTGGTTTCTTTGTCGGAGCGCTCGTACGATAGCGGGCACTTTTACGGCCGGACCACCCTTCTCCAAGAACGGGTAATACGACTGCGTGACCTTTAGGATGCGCATAGATCTGCAATCACCTGCGAAAGCCGGGCCTTGAAATGCTCGAAGAGATAAGCGCTGCGAACTCGCTCGCGCGCTCGAATCCCCATCTCGCATCGTAGCCGGTCGTCCGTGATGAGCTTTTCGAGGACCCGAGATAGCTGCTCGACGTCCCCATGAGACACGAGGAAGCCAGTCACACCGTCTTCAACGATCTCGGGGATTCCCCCGTGATTCCCTCCCACTACCGGCTTGCCATGGGCCATGGCCTCGAGAAAAACCACGCCGAATCCTTCGCCGCGACTGGGGAGCGCGAAGACATCACACGCCGCGTAGCAAGCCATCAACTCTTCCTGCGCCATACCGGCAAGAAAGCGAACGCGGTCAGCCACGGCCAACTCTCGTGCGAGCTGTTCGAGCCGTCCGCGGTCGTCGCCATTACCCACTGCTACCAGAGAAAGATCCGGCACGGCAGGAAGCAGGTGGGCCACGGCCGAGATCAAGTGGTCCACTCCCTTGTAGCGTTCGCTTGCAGCCCAGCGTCCAACTGTGAGGATGACCCGACCCTCAGGGAATCCTGCAGGCAGATGGTTCCTCTGGTCGTCTAGCTTTGTGTCAAATCCCGGATCTAAGCCCCAAGCGACTTCGCAGATTCTATCCGATGGCACTCCTTGTTGGTCCACCAAATGGCGCGCCGTGTCGGCGCTGGGCGCGAGAACAAGGTCGGCGCGTCGCAGTGCCCAGCGCCGGTGCGGGGTCAGTGGGGCCCACACCTCGATACCGTGCGCAAGAACAAGCATGCGCGCCCGCCCCGATTGCATTTTTACTTGCCAGGCCACCGGGGCTAAGTGCGGGTGAGCCCCAACCACCATCCGGGGATCAGTGCTCGATGCACGCCAGGCTTCTGCTACGAATCGCAGTTTAGCTCGGTCAAAGCCAGCGGCAGTGAACTCGTCTTCGCCTACGCGAACGGAGTGCACTCCTAGCGGATCGTTAAGACTGAGGAAACGGTAGCTCATGCCCCGCTCGCGCGCGAATGCCGCCAGAACTGCCCCGACGTGCTTGCCTACACGTTGGATCCCGCCCGGCGAGAGCAGTTCCGTGAATAGGCCAATGACCATCGCTTTCGGAGTCTGCCAAAGCAAAGGCGAGTTCCGCAAGGGTCATGAGTGGATTGGGCCGGCAGCACTCCTCGCCCTGTTGGCGTTTGAACGCACGGCGCAGTCTTGGGGACTGACAGCAAAATACGTAAGAGGAACCTGAGCGGTGTAAGCCAGATAGGGATCGCCCTAGAGGGCAATCGTAGCGAGGTCGAACACAACACCGTCTTCGATACGCGCGTGTTTGATGGCATCGCGGTGATGGGGGACAGGAATGAGATTGAGGATAACTCCATCACTCACAGCGCAGAATCGGGCATCCTTCTGCAGGGGAATAACAATGAGGTTAGCGAGAACCGGATCAATGAGGCCCCCATCGGAATCTTGAAGGCCAGTGGGTCCATCGGAAATGTGATCTCTGGGAACCGTTTCTTTAATACGCCGATCACTATTAAGAATCCTACGTCGCCTTCAACCTTAGACAAC
>DATFXF010000163.1:0-8244 GCA_035258565.1 Candidatus Acidiferrales bacterium | reverse complement strand
CGAGCAGGCAGACGGGGGCACCATCTTTCTCGACGAAATCGGCGACATGCCGCTGGGGATGCAAGCCAAGTTGCTGCGCGTGCTTGAGGAAGGCGAAATCGAACGCGTTGGCGGTCACCGGCCCATCGCCGTGGACGCGCGTGTCATCGTGGCCACGCATCGCAATCTCGACGAACTGGTTCGGCAAGGCACCTTTCGCCAGGACCTCTACCATCGCATCTATGTCTATCCGATTACGCTGCCGCCGCTACGACAGCGCCTCGAAGATATCCCCGTGCTGGCACAACATTTCGCGCGTCAAGTGGCGGCGCAGAACGGCTGGAAAGAGAAGAGATTTGCGCGTGACGGAATCGAGGAACTAAAGCGCTACTCCTGGCCCGGCAACGTGCGTGAGCTGCGCAACGTCATCGAGCGGCTGCTGCTGCTTTCTGGTGGCGACGAAGTGGACGCTGCCGCGGTCCGCCTGGCGCTGCCCGAGGCCGCCGCTCAAGCGGCCCGTGGCACCGCCCCCGGCGCGGCCGGCAGCACGCTCGCCGAACGCGTCGAGGCGTTCGAGCGGGAGGTGCTGCTCGCCGAGCTCAAGCGCCACCATCATCACATGACCAATGTGGCGCGTGCGCTCGGCCTCGAGCGCAGCCATCTCTACAAGAAGTGCCAGCAACTCGGCATTGACCTCCGCGCCATCCGCAACTCGGACTGACGGGATATCCTGCGCCTCCTCGGGGACCGAGGTAACCATCTTCCGAATGGCGCATCGAACTCAGAGCAGATTTGGGAAACTGTTTCGTGGAGGTGACAATGATCCTAGCCACAGGCGCAGGCGGGACAGTAGGAAGCGAACTGGTAAAGCAGCTCCGTGCCGCAGGCGTGAAGTTCCGCGCCGGCTATTATTCCCAGGCCAAGGCGGACGAGGCCCGGCGCCATGGCATGGACGGCGTGGCGCTCGATTTCGGCCGGCCGGAGACACTGGGTCCCGCGCTCAACGGTGTCGAGCGAGTCTTTCTCATTTCCGGCAATGCGCCGAACCAGACCGAACTCGAGCTCAATGTGGTTCGCGCAGCCAAGCGCGCCGGCGTGCGGCACCTGGTGAAGAGTTCCGTCTGGGGCGCTCAAAGCGAAGCGTTCGCCTTCGCGAAGATTCACCGGCCGGTCGAAAAGGAGATCGAGGCTTCAGGCATGGCCTACACCTTTCTTCGGCCGAACGGCTATATGCAGAACATGCACAACTTCTACGCGCAGACCATCCGGGAGCAGCGCGCTTTCTATCTGCCCGCGCGCGATGCCCGCATCAGTCACATCGACGTCCGCGACATTGCACGTGTCGCCGTTCGGGCCCTGACCGAAACCGGTCACGATGGTCAGGCCCACGACTTGAGCGGACCCGAAGCGCTTACCTACCAGCAGGTGGCTGAAAAACTTTCGACGGTCGTGGGCCAGAGAGTCTCCTATGTGGACGTTTCCGACCAGGCTTTCAAGGAGGGGATGGTTTCGGCTGGCGCGCCCGCTGAAGCGGCCGACGCGCTGATTGAGCTATTCCACTACTACATCTCCGGCGCGGCCGGCCGCATTTCGCCGAACGTGCGCCGGCTCGCAGGGACTGAACCCCTCTCGTTTGACCAGTACGCGCGCGACCACGCGACGGCGTTTCGCCCCGAGGCCAGAGCAGCTGGCTGATGCCCGCGGTCCATGGCCCTCTCTGGCCCGAATCTTTCGAGGGGTCACTCGGAGAGAAGTAGAAGGGCTCCGAACCAGGGAAGCCTGCCGCTACGGGGAGGCGACAGCGCGACGCAGGGGAATCTTGAGCGGGGTGCCTTCCGCCTTTTCGAGTTTCAATCCCAGCCAGCGCGCGATAGTCGGCGCGATGTCAATCATGCGCGCGCTTTCGATTTTGCTCGAGCCGATCGCCGGGCCGTAGACGAGCAGTGACGATCTCATCTCGGGCCGGTCCGGCAGATACCCGTGCTCTCCGGCGTTGCTGGCGGGCGAAATCGCTTCGCCGACAACGCCTCCGGCGATGGCCCAACCCTCCTCCGCCTCGAGCGCCAGAAATGCGGCAGGGTCGCCGCCCGCTCGGACGATCTCGTCGTGCGTGAGCACGCGCCCGATGCCGCTGTCTCGCCCGGTCGCTGCTTTCTCGAACATCTCGAGCAGCGTCTTGCGTGTCTCCTGGTCGTCTGGATCCTTCACGTAGATGTATGCCGAACCACCGTTGGCGAGGCAGTAGGCCTTCCACCCCACGATGGTGCGGTCCTCAACCTTAACGAAACCCTTCTCCCGCAGCCAGACCCCCGGCCGGACGCGGTGTGCGGTGCGCGCGAAGCCGTGATCGGAAACGACCACGAGCGCGGTCTGGTTCCAGATGCCGGCCTTTTTCGCCGCGCCAATCACGCGCGCAATCTGCTCATCGGCAGTCTCGAGCGCTGGCAAAACGCGCCCGGTGAAAGGCCCGTCGTCGTGCTCCGAGTGATCCACGTCGGTGATATGCAGCAAGAGCAGATTGGGTTTCAGAGCTTCGATCACATGAATCGCAATGTCGGTCAGGGCTTCGTCCCCTGCCCGCGGCGGCAGGAACCTCGGGCGGAAGTTCGGGAAACGCTTCGCCACGGTGTCGAGCAGCCCGGGCGTGGAAAGGGCAAAGTTCAGCTTGGTGTCCTCCACCGTGCCGGGAACTTGGCGCCAGAATTCGGGCACGACTGCGTTGCCTTTCGCGCCGACCGTCACGGGCCAAAAGACCAGTGCCGTGGTCAGACCCTTCGCTCGCGCGGCATCCCACAGCGTCGGCACGCGGATGTCTTCGGCATACCACCGCCAGGCGCCGTGCAGGTTGTCGAGCGGATCCCCCTGAGCATTGGTGATGATGCCGTGCGTGCCGGGGTTCACCCCGGTGACCATCGACGTGTGCGAGGGATAGGTAAGGGTCGGGAAAACGCCCAGGACTCCCTCGCTCGAACTCCCCTGGCGCACCATGGCCCGCAGCGTGGGAACTTTCAAGCCGTGTGCGTCGGGATGAACGTAGGTGTCTGGCATCATCCCGTCCACCGAAAGCAGAATGACGTGCTCGATCGGCGCCTGCAACGCCGCGGTGCGCTGCGTGAAGGTGCGGCTGTGCAACGTCTGCAGTGAGGGCGGCCGTTCGCTCCAGGTCGATGGCCCACGGCGCTGCTGCGCGGCGAGGCTCGCGGCCGAGGCCAGCACAACGCAGCAGCCGAGCAAGGCACTCTTCGCCCTGACTTGCACTCGTTCCCTCCGGACTCCGTCGGTCCCGCGGCCGAAAGGTTCGGCCAGCACAGGGCAGTTGGTCGCCTAATTTACCCGCCACCTGTCCGGCGCACAAGTGGAAATCGTGGAGTTCTGGGGGGACTGAGCGGGCTTATTTCCCGAGGGGGGAGGCGGAAGCTGGGGCGGGTCTGGTGGGTGGGCGGATGGCGAAGTAGGCGCGGGCGAAGGCGGCCTGCTCGCCGCCGGCCTCGACGGTCACGGCCTGGACGGTATATCGGCCCTGCGGCAGCTTTTCGAGCGGCAGGCTGATGCGGAACGCCGCGGTGCGCGTTTTTCGGTCCACCTCGGCGGGCTCGACGAGCGCCGTCTCATTCGTGCGCTCGCCGTTGCGGAAGAAGATCAGGCCCGCGCGCAGCTTGCTTGGGTCGGAATTGGGTGGCACGTAGGCCTGAAAGAGCATGTAGAGCATTTGTTCGGATGTGAACACGCGTGTCACACTGGGGATGATGCGCTCGCCGGCGACTTCGAGCGGCGACGTCTTCATCTTCGCGTCCGCGGCAAGCGCCTTCTTTTCAACCTCGGAGTTCTTGCCCACGGCCACGAGCTGGCTCGAAAGAAGCAGGGAGCTCAGCTCGAGCCGCTCGGACTCGGGCGGCGGCAGGGTGAACTCCTGCTCGAAGGTGCCGATGCGGCCGGTCTCGTTTTCCCGGGCGAGGAATTTCATGCGGTACGTTCCCGGCCCGAGGATAAGCCCGCCTTGATAGACGAGCGCGCGCTGCTGGACCTCGTGGAAGCGCTCGGTGCCCAAGCGGACTTTGACGGTGTCGCGCAGCGCCCCGGCGATGCGGCCGGATTTCTCATTGCGCACCTCCACTGCAAAATCAAGCTCGACCTCGCGCCGGCCGCGCTTCTCGGCCCACTCGAGCGCGCTCGAAGCAAGCTTCGCGGAGACGGGCACGAAGATTTCGTTGCTATTCAGCCGGAAGCGGGCAGTCTCGAGGACCAGCGCGAGCTCGACGCGCGGCGCTTCGGCGCGCATGGCCTCTTCGAGTTGGCGCTCGCGGTCTTCGGCGGTGAAGACGCCGTAATCTTTTGGCGCGTAGTAGCCTTCGCGGTAGCGGATATGCAGCCCGGACAGGCTGGGCTCGACGCGCACCTTCACGCGCCGCCAGCGACCGTCGCGTTGTGCGTTTGTACTGTAGTAGCCGAGCAGATAGTAGCCGCCGCCGTCCGCCTGCACCTTCCGAAAGACCTCGCGGAAATCGCCAACGTCGAAGAACGCGCGCCCGCCCGTGTCCAAGGCGAGCGTCGAAAGCGTCTCGCGCGAGTCCTGCCGCGACTGCACCTGATGAAACACGGCCGCGCCGGAGAACATGGAAGTGCCTTGGGTTGCCCCGGCACTCGGGTTGCCACCGGGAATTGTGGCCATCAGCCCGCGCGAGTCCACCGTATAGAAGGAGACATTGGCGCGGTTCGCCGCGTCGGTGGCGGCGCGGAGCTGCGAGCGATTCTCCTCGCCGGTCTGCGTGATCCCGCCGGCAAACTGGATCACGGATTTCTTCCCCGGTATGCTCCGCAGCAGGTTGGCGAGGGCTTCCATGGCGGCCAGCTTGCGGTCGGTATTGAAGATGTTGAACTCGGTCTCGTCGGCGGTGAAGGCCGCCCCGGTCTCTTCGGGCGCCGTGTCCTCGCCGGTGGGTGAAGGCGCATCCGCCATCTGAGCAAGTTGCGATTCCTTCCCCGGCCCCAGCCGCCCTACAGCGCGCCCGAGAAGGGCGCGGTCGTTGGTGAAGTTGGCGAGGACGCGGAATTGGTTCCCGAAGGCGGTCACGGCCACGAGGTCCGCCGGCGTCATCTGCTCGCGGAGAAAGCGCTCGGCGGCGCCGGTCGAGCGCAGCAACTCGTCTGGTTCGAGCGAGGTCATATCGAAGAAGAACACGATCAGCCGGCGGTCGCGCACTGTTTCGCGCACTGCTTCAGGCGCGCCGACGGCGCCGAGCGCGATGGTCACCGGACGCGTATCCTCCGTCCCGGCGGTCTCCACCCGTTCGATGTCGTAGTAGTCGAACGAAGAGATTTTCTGTGCTTTGTCGTCTTCGAGCAGCGTGAACTGCTTGGGCTTGAGCCCTTTCACCGGCTTGCCCGAGCGGTCGGTGACCTGCACGTCAATCAATACCAGGTCCGCGAACCTGCGGATGACTCCCTGGCCGGGTGGCGCCGAGGTTTGCTCGGGCGGCTGGGGAGGCTGCTGGCGCGGAGGTATGGGCGGTTGCTGTGCCGCCCGCGTTTCGGGCGAAACGAGCAGTGAGGCACAGGCGAGCACTGCCAGCAGGCAGGACGAAGTGTGCATCGGCGGACGGGCGCGCGCAACGTGGTTGAGGGACGGCATCAGAAGTTCACCCGCAGGGCGAAATCCAGCGTGCGCATGGCTCTGGTACCAAGTACGCGCCCGTAAGTAGCCGAGTTCACTACTGTCCAGAGGCCGGTGAAGTTCGGCGTGTTCATCAAATTAGACACTTCCCAGCGCAGCTCCACGCGGCGCTGTTGGTCCTTGCCGAAGCGCATGAAGCGGGCCAGCCCGAAATTGATGCTGAAAGTACCTGGGCCGGGGATGGTGTTGCGCGCCGCATCGCCGAAGCGGCCGAGGGGCGGCAGCGTGAACGCGGCGGTGTTGAAGAATTCGAGCGGCGTGCGCCGGTCGGCAGGGAGCGAGGGGTTGCTTACTTGGTCGGCGCGCTCGGAAAAGTTCGCGCCGGTGCCGGTGTTGTCGGAGAGGTTGCCGAGCACGCGCGCCGTGTAGGGCGTGCCGGTCGAGACGGTGGTGTTGCCGTTAACCTGCCAGTGGCCGAAGGCCCGGGACGTCCAGCCTTTGCGCCCCCAGCGCTTGCGCTCGCCGAACGGCAATTCATAGAAGTAGAAGAGGCGGAACTGGTGGCGGACGTCGAAGGAAGAAAGCCCGCGGTCGAGCTGCGGGTTGCGGTCGTCCTGCACGACGATGGGGGCGCCGCCGCCGATCGAGCTCGCATTGTCAATCGATTTTCCGTAGGTATAGAGCCCCTGGATCATCAGCCCGCGAGCCATGCGGCGGCCGACTCGCACCTGCAACGCGTGATAGATCGAGGAGGCCCCGGAGGTGTCGTAGGTGAAACCCAGCGCATTGGCAATGCGCCGCTGTTCGTCGGTATTGAGCGGGCTTCCCGGCGAGGCGCGGTTGGGTGCGCGCAACTCGTCAAGGTGCGTGCCCTTGGTGCCCGTGTAAGTCAGCTCGGCGATGGTGTTCTGGGTGAGCTGCGTCTCGAGGGTCATGTTCCAGATCTGCGCCGAGCCCACGTGGTAGTTCGGGTCCACTGCGACGGTGTTCTTCGCCGTCGTAGGCGGTGCGGGCGGAAAGCCGTTCTCGAGCGCCAGCACCTGCGCGGCGCTGGTCAGGCGAATCTGCGCCTGGGCCCACGGCGGCTGGTTAGCCATCGAAGCGGCAAGCTGGTTGTAGATCGAGCTGTTGTAGAAGACTCCGTAGCCCGCGCGCAGTGTCACGACATGCTTGGGCGAAAGCCATTTGAACGGTGGCTTCCAGGCGATTCCGATGCGCGGCGACCAGTTGTTGTAATCGCCGCGCACGAGCGACCGGGGCAGCGAGCCGCTGAATGGTGCCGCCTGGCCGGGGATCACGGTCGCCACCCGGGTGATGTCCGAATTCACGTCGAGGTTGGCGATGTGGTCGAAGAGCTCAACCGGCGGTGTCACGGCCTCGTACCGAATACCCCAGTTCAACGAGAAGCGCGGATGGATGCGCCAGTCGTCCTGGAAATATCCGACAAAGCCCCAACTCCGGAAGTATGTGCTCGAGGTTCCGAAGCGCTCGCTGGTGGCCTGCGGCAGGCCGAGCAGGAAGTCGGCGAAGTCGAAGCCGGTGCCCGGGAGGGGCCGGCCCTGGGCATCGAGCTGGCTGGTCATCAGGCCGGTGAAGGTGAACTGGCCGCGCGGCATGGGGTCGGTGCGCGTGTTGGTCTCGAGGCGCCGAATTTCCGCGCCCGCCCGCAGCGTGTGCCTCGGCAGCGAATAGGAGAGGCTGTCCACGTAGCGCAACGTCTGATTGCGCCGCAGCGCCGGCACCGGATCGTTCAGGTCAGTGAAGTTCGTGTAGCTCACTTGCGGCACCCCGAAGTTGATCGGATCGTTGGAGACGCCGGTGATGCCGAGGGCGGCGGCGATGTCGTCGTTGAAGGCGAAGAGATTGAGCACACTCGAGCGGTTGCGCGTCCAGAAGACGCGCGAATCGTGAAGGAAGCGCTGCGTCCAGTTCTGCGTCAGGCCGAGCATCAGATTCTGCCCGCGGATGCTCGTGTTGCTCTCGAAATCGGGTAAATTCTGGAACGCATGGGTGCGCGTCTCGCTGAGGTTGTAGGTGGCCTGGGCGTTGAGCTTCGAGGAAATCGTGTGCAACAAACGCACGTTCACGCTGTCGTTGGCGGTTGGCACGCGCGTCTCGAAATGAAAGTTCTGCACCAGCCCCGGCAGGTTGGGCAGGGGAATGAATTTCAGCAGGCCCACCGCCGCCGGATCGAGCATCGCGGTGGGAATCGAGCTGCCGAGCGGGGCGCGAGGCCCGGAGAGGTTCGAGCGCGGGTCGAAGAGCTGCGCGCCGCGGTCGGAGAAGTCGCCACCGCGCTCGGCGGGTGTAGGGACGGTGGCGAAGGTGTCAACTGGGCCGCGCGTGCGCGCGCCGTTGTAGTTCACGAAGAAAAACGTTTTGTCGCGGCCGTCATAGACTCTGGGAATGCGCAGCGGCCCACCGATGTTTCCGCCGAAGTGCTCGCGATAAGTGGGAATCTTAGCGGGGTTGGCTTCGGTGAGCGAATAGGGGCGCGCATCCCAGATGGAGTTGCCGTAGCGCTCGTAAAAACTCATGCGGATGCGATTCACCCTCTGGCGGAGAATGCGCTGGATTCCATAGAGGCCCTCGACACCTTCGCCGAAGCTCTGCCTCGGGCCGACCTGGCCTCCACGCTCCCCACCGTGTCCCGG
>DATFXF010000162.1:0-10237 GCA_035258565.1 Candidatus Acidiferrales bacterium | reverse complement strand
TCGAAGACCGTCGCCAAGTCATTGACCTCATAAGATCTCCTCCACGCGTCGCAATGGGTTGTCCTCGGCCACGAGCTGTACAGCGGTTTGGTGGCGCATTCCATGTTCTGCGTCTGACTTGTCAGTGGCGTGTTGCGGGCGAGGTAATTCCCTGATGGTGTGCGAGTTACTGTGCCATCGGGCGAAGTTGGGCGTTATCGGCGCGGGAATGCTATAGCTCGTGCTAGACTACGGCAGCGCTCACCGAAGCAGCGCGCCGCCAGAGTGCGCATTACTGAAGAGAAGCGAGTTGTTCGGTTCGGTCTTCTCGAACTCGATTTGCGTTCCCGTGAGTTGTTCAAGCAGGGTCATAAGATCCATCTGCAAGAGCAGCCCTTCCAGGTGCTTGCGGCGCTGCTGGAATCGCCGAGAGAGGTTGTCTCACGCGAGGAACTGCGCCGGCGGATCTGGCCCAGCGACACCTTCGTGGACTTCGATGTCGGGCTGAATGCTGCGGTCAAACGCCTGCGTCAGGCCTTGGGCGACTCTGCCGAGAGTCCCCGATTTATCGAGACCCTGCCACGCCTTGGCTATCGCTTCCTCGCGCCGGTGACCTATGCCGCTGAACGCGAGAGTGCCTTATCGGCAACAGCAATCTCGGTCGCCGACACGACCTCACTTCCGGGCCATGGCACTGTGAGCGGCTCGATGCCAGCGGCATTCGGAGCCGCGCAATACTTGCGGGACCACTGGGGGAAAATCGCCATTGCCGTGTTTTTGATGGCTACAATTGCCGGGCTCTCGTTCCTGCGCCCACGTCCGGGCGTGATGGTGACGGCGCCGGTCATTGCCGTGCTTCCCTTCAAGAATCTGAGCTCGGAGCCAGAAACCGACTACTTCAGCGACGGCCTTACGGATGAGATCATTCAGGATCTCTCTGTGATCGATGGGCTGCAGGTGCGGTCGCGGACTTCGTCCTTCGCATTCAAGGGCAAGCCGCGCAACATCCGCGAGGTGGGGGAGCAATTAAATGCCAACCTGGTGCTGGAAGGTTCGCTGCTGCGGGCCGGCGACAGGGTGCGGATCAATGCCCAGCTCGTCCGCGTCCCTGACGACACGTCCGTCTGGTCCAGCCGTTACGATCGCGAGATAAAGGATGTCTTCGCCATCCAGGACGAGATATCCAGTTCGATCGTCACTCAGTTACGACTGAAATTGCGTACAGGCCGGCGTCGTTACTACACGGCGCCGGAAACCTACGACAGTTATCTCCGCGGCCTGGCGTTGTCGAAGCGCATGGTGCCTCCGGGGGCGACAGAGGAATTGCGGGAGGCACTGCGCTTGTTCCAGGAGGTGGTCGCCAAAGACCCTGAGTTCGCCCCCGGTCATCTGGGTATGGCTCGGGTTTTGAGCAGGATATCGTTCAGCCGGCGGACGACTTTTGAAGGCGCATACGAACAGGCACGTGCTGCGGCGGAAAAGGCGCTGCGACTTGATCCGCTGCTGCCGGAAGCCCACGGTTTCATGGGTGAATCGCGTGCGCGCGACCTCGACTGGGCCCAGGCCGAAACGTACTACCGGCGCGCCCTGGAGCTCGATCCAAACCTGTCAGAAACACGAAGCGATTTTGCCCGCGTCGTGCTTTTGCCACTCGGCAAGATAGACGAGGCTGTGAGCCAGGCACGCAGGGCCGTGGAACTAGACCCGCTATCGAGCGGAGCTTGGAACTCGCTGGTCCTCGCATTGTATGTAGCGGGACGGTTCGACGAAACCATACAAACCTGCCAGCGAATTCTTGCTCGCCAGCCGGATGATACGTATGCTCCGTACATGCATGGCCGGGCATTAGCGCAGAAAGGCAGGCTCGCAGAAGCGATTGCCCTATTTGAAAAAGTGCCCGAGAACAATCCGACCACTCGCCGATACCTCGGCTACGCCTATGGCAAGAGCGGCCGCCAGACCGACGCCGAGCGTCTTGCTGCCGTGCCCGACCCAGCCCAATTCAGACAACAGGTGTTGATCTATGCGGGCCTGAGCGATGCGGATCGCACCATAGACGCGCTGTCGAAAATGGCAGCCGAGCACGACCCCGCTGTTCCTCTGCACACCGTCTTTCCCGAACTGACTTTCTTGCGCGGGCATCCGCGCTACAAGGAATTCCGCCGCAAATTGAACCTTTCCGAGAATCCATGACCAGCACGATAAGCGTCAGAAGCTCAAACGCGCCGCAAGCTGGAAAGAGCGCGGACCGCCTGATCCGAGCACTTGCGTAACCCGACTGTTGGGTTGGCCAAATGTGGAGGGGTTCGTCAGATCGCCGCTGAAACCAGAAAGGTTCGCAATATTGAACAGATTAAACACTTCGCCGATCAAGGTAAGCTTGCCTCGCTCTCCCAGCCGGAAATCGCGGCTCAACCGGAGGTCGTGGGTGAAGAAGCCATCTCCAAACTCAAACCTTGCCGGCAGGCTGATCGGTTGAATGACCCCGCCCAGGAATGCCTGCTTGCCGGCGAAGTTCTGGTTGAAGGCAGCCACCAGACGGCGCAGGTCCTCTTTGCCTAGACCGCGGTTAAATTGATTAACGGTTGTGCCGGGGAGCAGATCGCCACGCGTGCCGTCGCCATTCAGATCCAAGCCGGTCGTCGGGCTGCCGAGAAACGCCGAAAAGGGCGGCCTGCTGTAGTAGGTAACGGCAAATCCCATTTGAAACTTTCGTGGCAATTCCAGAACCCCGGAAACATTCAGGATGTGGCGCACATCGCGGTCCAACGGGCCGTAATTGGCCAGGCGATCATCATTATTGAACCCATTCCCGAAGTTCGTCCCCACGTTGCTCGCGTAAGCGTACGAGGCCAACAATTGCAGCCGCGATGAAAGGCGCTTGTCGGCGCGGATCAACAAACCTAGGTAACGGCCCCGCCCGATGGGGGAGAAAATCTGGATGGGCCCCAGCGAACAAAGCGCCTTTGGGTCGCTCCGCTGCGTCCTCAGGCATATCGGCAGCACTGGGCCGCGAGCCGCATTGAAGTGATTAAAGTCGAAGCCGCCTCCGCCCGTGCTGAAGTGAACGAAATGGCGAAAGACAAAGTCCACATTGACGACGAAATCGCGGGAGATCTGCCTTTGCAGGCCCAGGCTGGACTGGATGGCGGAAGCATCCGGCAAGTCAGAAGCGGTAAGGCTCCCCTGCTTGTCAACCTCAATGTTGGTAACGCTGAAGTCGCGGTTGTTGGGATCGCCGCGCTGTTGTTCCAGTTGCGCGCGAATCGTGGGCAGCACCTGCATTAGGACAGCGCCGGTGAATAGAGATGGATTGCGCGCCAGCACGGATAACAAGTCTCCGGCCTGGATCGTCCCTACGGTGATCGGACTGGCGATTCCGGAGCTGCGGTAGGTGCCGCGGCCTACACCGCGCGGTCCAAGCGAAACCCGTTCGGGATCGGAACCAGGCCGAAAATCGTAGTAGATGCCGGCGCCGCCCCGGATCACTGTCTTGCCATCCGCCCAGGGACTCCAAGCAAAGCCGGCCGAAGGCGAAAAATTGGTCCAGTTCCTGCGCGTTGGCGCCAATCCATCTTCGCCGAGTAAGGGCGCCAGATACGCCGGCTTGCGCAGGTCGTAATTGTGAGCCGCATCGTAGTTCCAACCTAAACCATAGCTGAGAGTGAGGCGCGGATGAATCTGCCATGCATCCTGATAGAAGAGGTGGATCAGCGGCGCCACCCGCGTCCTGCCGAAACCTGCCTGGGGGACTTGCGGATCGCCGATGCCGACCACGAAAGCCTGGACCGGCAACTGCATGATGTCATCAAGGGTCAGAAAGGAGGACGGGAGGGGGATCTGCGCGGAAGGTTGCGTCGATGGCAGGGCATTGAAATCGCGGACCTGCTGTGGCGAGTACAGCGTTATGGTGACCGGTTGGTCGCTGGTGTCCACCAGGCCACCGCGACTCAATTCCCAGTCGCCGCCAAAACGCATGCGGTGCGAGCCGCGCTGCCAGGCGACAACATCATTGAGATGAAAGCGGCGGCCCAACAGCCGGGTGGTCCTGGAATTCCCGATAAACAGGTCTGGATTGACGGAAATGGCGGGAGCTCCGATGCCGAAGCAATCGGCACAGTCCGCTTGGCTCGCGGCTTCTTCCGAGGAGCTGACAAAGAAGTACGAGAAGCGCACGTCATTCACCAGGTGCGGCCTGCCGTGCGAGGTCCACCCCAGGAGGATCTGGTCTGCCCAGGCAGGCTGGCGAGTCCAGGCCGAGGGCAGCGCTCGTGCCCCGCTGCCTACGCCGGTTACTGCTGGGCTACCGAAACCCGTGGATCGCAATTCCGTGGTGGTGAACGCAAACAGGTCTTCGTGCGAGTAGCGCAATAAGGCCGTAGTAGACTTGCCCAGCCGGAAGTCAGTCCGCAAACTGGCCTGGTTGACGTACAGGGGGCTAGGCGTGACGCGGCTCAGCACTGCAAAATCCGGCGTAAACACTTCCGTAGCGATCACGCCCCGCTGCTCATTGCGTTCGAGGGTGGCGAAAAAAAACGCCGCTTCTTTGCGCAGCGGGCCTCCGGCCGTCACTCCGAATTGTCGTCGCTGGAAAAAGGGACTGGAATTCTGAGCACTGCGGACCAACCCTGGATAAGCGGAGAGATGATGATCGCGGAAGAAGACGAAAGCGCCGCCGTGAAAGTCGTTACTTCCCGTGCGTGTCACCACGTTCACCGCCCCGCTCGCCGTGATTCCCGTGGAAAGGTCGAAGTTGATGGTGGTCACCTGGAACTCTTGCACGATCTCTTGTGAAAGGCCAATGGCAACGCCCCCGCCGCCGATTTGTAGGATGTTGCCGCCATCCACCGTCACCCGCGTCCGCCCTCCGGGATTGCCTCCGTTGGGAGCCCCGAGCATAGGAACAAAAGTGCTATTGTTCGACCCCCGATTGGGTTGCTGCACGCCGGGTTCCAGCTTGGCTAGCTCGAGGAAGTTTCGCCCATTGAGTGGCAATCGCTCCATTTGTCCGTGGGTGACGACCCCGCTGATGTCAAACCGGTCGTAGCGGATCTGGGGCGTTGCCGCGGTGACACTCACTACCTGCCCGGCAAGTTCTACCGCAACACGGATGGCCACGGTTGTAGCTAATCCCGCCTCGACCCAGACTTCATGGCTCACCCGTTGGAATCCTGGCGCATCAACGGTGAGGTCATAGACACCGGGCGGCAGTGCAGTGGTGCTGTACTCGCCTATCGAGGTTGTGCCCAGAATCCGGCGGAAGCCGGTTTGCTTGTTGCGGAGTTCAACTCGAGCTGTGGGAACCACAGCTCCACTGGGATCGGTAACAGTTCCAATGACTGACCCAGTCGGTGCCTGGCCATACGCACTTGCGACCGCAAGTAAACCGAACGCGAATATGTGTAGTCTTCCCCTCACTGTCGGATGGCCTAACGGGGTCTGTGCAGCGAATGTAATGCTAGAATGGCTCGCATCCCAGGTCAACCGATGCGCGGCCAACCTGAAAACCGTTGTGACCTGCTCCCCGTTCTTGGTCCAGTCATGATGTAGCACTCGGGGCAAGATGATTCCCTAGTTCCAAACCTTCGGGCCGGATCAAACTCCTCACTTTTCCTCACGACGCCCGCCGATGTCCCCACTGCATTTGTGTGCATCTCTTGATACGGCCAAGAATAGCCGGTCGCTGGACTTGAAAAATCAGGAAGCTGGAGTCTCGGGGCCGGCGACCGTTTGATACACCCGAACACACCGTTGGATTGTTCCAACCGATGTCGAAAACCTAGCTGCAAGTTCGCGTAGGCTTCCCTCTCCCCGTTGATAGGCCTGGGCGATAGCGTTTCGTGTGTCCCCATCCAAATAGGTGCGCGGGGGACGACCTATACGCTTACCCTTGGCCTTCGCGTTTCGCATGCCTGCCTTTACCCGCTCAGCAATCAAAGCCCGCTCGAACTCGGCCATCGCCCCGATGATCTGGAACATGAGGCGACCCGAAGGAGTGTATAGATCCAGGTTATCTCTCAGGCTGACGAAAGCTATGCGTTTGGCTTCAAGCTCAGCCAGGGCGTTCACAAGGTGCCGGAGCGAACGCCCAAAGCGGTCGAGCTTCCAGACCAACACAGTGTCGAAATGGCGGCGATGCGCGTCGGCCATGAGGCGGTTTAATGCAGGCCGGGAGTCTTTAGCTCCCGAGAAGCCGTGGTCGATATACTCATCGACAATCTCCCAGCCCAGGCGCTGGCAGTACTCCTTCAACTCACGCGTCTGCATTGTCGGGTCCTGACTGCCGTTGGCGGTGGAGACGCGAGCGTAGATAGCTGCCCTCATGTGTCAATACCTGCGATTGAATAGCAAACTGCGTCACATTTGCCCACAGGCCCACTGAGCAACCTTCGATGTACCTCTTCCCAGTAGGGTCCGTCGCTCCTGTCTTCACTGCCCATCTCGGACAGGCTTTCTAGCTGCTGTTCGCGGCGCGCGCGTCGCATGCGTCGCGGTCACCAGCGCACTTTTTAATGGTGACGGTCCGCTTCGATCCTCCTCCAGGTGTCTTGCCAAACAGCACGTCAACGCCCATGGCGCGCAGGTCTAACGCCAAGCGGCGAAGTTGGACGGAAAGCGCCCAAGGGCTCTTTGGCCAACTCCTCTGTGGGTACTCGTTTTCAGCGTCCGCATGCAGGGTAAGCTCACGGAGTAGGCCAGTAGCTGTTCCACTCCAGGGACCCTGCTCGGCGAGCCGTTGGATTGCCGGTACGACAGGGGAGGCTTCTAAGGTCAGGGCGCTAGTGGCTTTGCGGCTCGTCTCGTAGACGCAAAGCAAAGTACCGTCTTCCCAGCCAAGCGCTGGTTCTGCAGCGGTCACCCACAAGGCGAAGTCTGCCATGCGCGGCAACCTATCCAGGCTGAGCTTGGGCAAGCGGTTCAACGCCGCGGCGACAGCCTGCAAGAGAGCTCCGAAAATCCGCGGTCGTGCCGCGCGGAACGCCTTCCAAAAGTCGGCTTCGGCTCTCCGCCGGCCGTCTGGTATGGTCGGCAAGAACAGTGTGATTGCGCGGTCAGCCAGATCGCCCCTTACAACGAGACCGTCGATGCCGTTGATGATTACGGGCCGCGTGGCTTCGAACAGCTTCTCCTGATCGTCACTGTAAAGCTCCCGGGTGGAGAAGCCTCCTCCCGTTGAGAGCCTGCAGATCGCATCTGAGAGCCATCCGGTTAGATGGGAAACGTTGTCGAAAGGCAGGCACCACCCGTTGGCCGCTGCGATCATCACGTCACGCACGTCACGAGGTTCGCTCCGGAGAGGAGTCGTGTTAGGGTCCACCAGATCTCGTAGTAAACGGGCGGCCGTGCTCTTGGCACTGCCTTGCTCTCCTTGTAGCGCTAGGACTGGATAAGGGCCGGTCGGTCTCAGCATCGCCAGGGCCCAAGCAACCAGCAAAAACCAGTCGTCGTTGCTAGGGACATTGAGGAAGGGGCGCAGTCCATCGACGTTGCCCCCAGTGACGGGGTGCGGGAGCGGCATCATGCCCCGTGTGCGGCGAAACCTTACAGGGGGGTCGGAAATAACCCGCCATCCTGCTGGGGTGATTTCGACAGCCTCCCAAGCGTCATTAGCTAGGTCGGGGTAGATGGCACCGCCGTGTCAGCAAGGCGGGTGAACACCTGCTGTTCGGGGCCGTCAAACAGAGCACGACCTTCGAGTACCGCGAGGGTGTCGCGAAGGGACTGTGAGGAGGGAGCCTTGCCATACTTCTGAAAATATTGCCGTGCCAGCCAGCACCGAAGAGCTGTGTCTTTCAATCCCCAGGTTTCGATGTGCGTAGCATCGCGGATACTGGCTCCGCAAGCGTGCTGTTCCGTGTTCCCTCGTGGATACGTTGGCCAACAGGAGCCTCGTCCTCCGCAGCGGGATCGCCCTCCTCGGATACCAGCCAAGTTGGGAGCGGCGGCAATGGTGTACGGTCGGGGTGGTGGGTCTCCACCCACTGATAGCGATTACCAGATGCATGGAGGCTGGGTGGGGCAACGATATAGCCACCGTCCCCCCGTACGTCGATACCTGGGGCGATGTTAGTTCGGCAGCGCACGACTCCCCCTGGATGGCCGAAAAGCAGATGGCGACCGCCGCCTCCGGTCACCGCTATGGGGCAAGTGGGTAGCGCACCATGTTGTTCCTGCAGGCGCCAGAAAGAGTCGAGACCGCCGTGGCGCGGGTCCACATCGAGGGTAACGAGGCCAGCCGCTGCTCCTGTTGCAATCCCGAGGTTGGCGGTTGGCGTCGCAGCCCACCAGCGCCGTATTTGTGCAGCATCGGTTGTCGCGTCCTTGACTCCATGCGGCGTGCGAGGATGCTTGCCAACGCGTACGCACTGTGAGTCGTTACACGAACAATCGCGTCCATCGAGTGTGTGAAGGGGGAGCACAGGCCATCCGCGCTCTGCGTAAGCCAGGGCAGCGTCGAGGCATTGGGGCTGGGGCCTTCCATCAGAAGCGCTCATGCTTAAGCCCGTCACTGCCGAGCACGGCTTTGCAGGGCAGGTCGCAGCCCCGCCTGAATAATCCGTTCGTGTTCTTCCGCAGGAATTCTGACGAGGCGCTTCCCGACCTTAACGGTTGTGATCTTCCGCTCAAGAATCCACCGGCGGATGCACGCCTGTGTAACGCCCAATACGGCGGCAAATTCCCTCACGGTAAGTAACTGGTTCATGGCTTCCTCCTGGCGATGACCATACTCGACGGAAGGGGAGGGCAAAAGATGTAGAAAGATAGGCAGAGATTATTTACACGTACAGAACTGCTGTGATTTTTCTACATAGGCCGCGGGGACGAAGATTGCTCCGACAGGCGAATCTTGTGCTTTTTCAAAGCCTTCCGCAAAGCGACCACTCCTATGCGAATCCGCTCTCGACATCCAAAATTGTGCTCTGGCTGTCCGCAAGGGCAAATTTTCTTGGCAAGTTTCGTCCAGGATAGCCTTGGATTACCGAGCCTCATTTCGAGAGCGGCAACTGCGAGAACTCGCTGGGTAGGGGGCCTACCCTTGGGCCTCTTTCGCCAGACCTTTTCGGTCAATCTAGCATCCGCCACGACCTCGCTCCCCGACCGACCTGCCTTTTGAAGGAGGTCAGCCCGCTCGCTGATGGCACGTTGGATGTCAGCCTCAGGAATCTGGGGGACTTGGCCAATCCAGCTTAGTAGCTCGGTGGTTTCCCTTTTTAGTTGATCCAACTCCCCCTCTGTGGAGTTCTGCCGTTCCGGATGAAGAATTGGATCTGTAAGCCGCTGTACCCGAATGAGGAACGCCAACACCAATGCTGCCTGTACGGGGCGACCAGGGCAATGTAAACGATACGAGCGATACATCTCCCGCAGCTCCCTGCCGAGTTGCTCCCGTCGCCAGACCTTGGTTGGTGTGCGCCTGCGCCGCTGTTTCGAGGGAACTCTCTTTTCGGCCACGACCACACTCCCGCGTGGTTCCCGGTTTGGAGTGAGCGCGGCGAACGGCCCGGGATGCAGCCGTCTTTTGGTGCGTCCACCTAGCCGCGCAGCTTGATTATACCGGAGCGATAGCCGCTTTGACAAATCTAACGTGTTAGGTTTATGCTGGGGACCGTGCGATGCCCGATACATGACGTAAAACTGGTTTGCTTCTGCCCGGCCTGCCGAGGCTCGGCGCGGTCCAAACGAAAGGCACAGGCTTCGCGGCGCAACGGCAAGCTCGGGGGTAGGCCGCCGAAGAAGGGAGGCGTGAAATGAGCGTTTACAGGCGCGGGGATGTGTGGTGGTACAAGTTTTGGTTCAATGGACAGCTCATCCGCGAATCTTCGAAGAGCGATAGCAAGACGGTTGCAAACGACGCTGTCAAGGCTCGCCCGCGCGAATTGGAGCAAGCCTACAACCGCATCCCGAAGCGCGAGCGGATGCCCCTCTTCTCTCACGCGTCGGCCGTATGGCTAGCGAACAAGGCGGGCCTGGCAGAGAAGAGCCGGGAACGCTACCAGCAATGCGTTGAACACCTCAAGGAAGAGTTCGGCAAGCGGCTTGTCTGCGACGTAAACGCGAACGACATTGCAGACTACCGGCGCAAGCGGCTCGCGGCTGGCGTCACCAATCGCACTGTGAACTACGAAACCGGCGCGCTGCGCGGCATTCTGCGGCAGTACGGCCTTTGGGGGCCCATCGCAGACCGCGTGAAGGCTCTGCCGGAGCGTCACGACGTTGGCCGCGCCATCCCGCCCGAAGAGGGGGCTAAACTGCTTGC
>DATFXF010000161.1:0-2758 GCA_035258565.1 Candidatus Acidiferrales bacterium | reverse complement strand
CTCCATCGGTGGTATCCCCATTGGTCCTGGCGCGGCGCTAAACTCCCAGAAGGCGACGGAGTTCGTCTCCACCGAACTGGTCTGGCGCTTCAACTGGTTCGGCGGCCGCTACTGATCTAACCTGCGTAGTGCGCGGGCGCGGCAAGATCCCGCATTTCCTCCCTCAACTGACTTTAGCCCCGGCCGCCAATGGGCTGGGGCTTTTACCTAGCTGCTTTGGTGCTTTTGGGGTTTGACTAGCTGCGCGTTGAGCTGGAACATTGGCCCGTCTCCGCGCCGAGCCCGGCGCTATCGTTTGCGTCTTGTGTCCCCAGCGAGAGGGAGACAACAAGAATGCGATTTGGGATAAGGAAGGTCGCGCACGCGCTTACAGCAAATCGCAAATCCGATGCACCAAGTGAACCAAGCACGCTAAACATGGCCGATCTCAAAGGCATGGAGGCGGCCCTTGTGGTTCGGGCGGCGCATATGTCCGCCGATCAGCGAAACCGAGTCACAAATCAAACGATCAATATCCTTCGTACCAACAACGCAGGGCCTGAAGCCGAAGTCAGACGGATCATGGGCGTCGAGTGACTCGACTCGCGGTGGCCCAAAGCCTATCGTCGGTTGAGTAACGCCCTTACGGCGCTGAGCAATTCTCTCTATGAGCACCCCGACGCTTTGGTATTACCACAAAGAAGACCGCGGATTCGGTCCCGTGGAGGAGGCCGACCTCCGCGAATTGCTCGCTCGCAACGAGATCGCAGCTGATACTCTTGTGTGGCGTGATGGGCTCGGCGATTGGACAGAGGCTCAAAGCACTGAGCTCTTTTCTGATACAACGTCGCCGCCGCTGGCCATTCCGACCGTGCCACAGTCACGACGAAAACATAGCGTATTTTGGTTGTTCTTCACGCTGGCGGAGATTTTCAACTTTCTGATCTTCGGCGTCCCGTTATTTGGTGGTCTGGTGCTGAGTGCCAGTGGCGAAACGGGAGCCTTCGTAGAGAAGCTTGCGGGTTGAATCGCCGGCCCCGTCTGAACGTTTCGCTGCGTTAGTGCTATCAGTTGAGCAAGCTGGCCGAGCGGCATCAAATTCATCCAACTCCGCTCAAACGGCAACGCTTCGTATCCCGGCACCCAAACGCGACCCTCGGTCGCTTTCATGGCGTGTCGTAGCTGGGCCGCCTGAAGGCATCAGTGCGAACGCCTATCACTGCGCCGCCGTAGGGGCTGACGCGTGACCAAGCCCGATGAGGATGGCATCGCCGAATTATTCCGACACGCAATAGAAAGGAAGAACCGAGCAATCGGTACTCAGCGGATGGGCGACCTGAATAGCTTTTCGCCCGCCGCTACGGCGGCAATCGTGAAAGCTACGTTTTTCCAAACGATGACGCCGGCCTGGAAGACTTGAAAATCCTGCTGCATCATTATGCGCTCAACAATCCGCTCGCGATGCCGAGGATTATCGAGCTGCGAGCCCCGTGGATGAATGAAGCAGCGGCGGCTAGGTTGTTGGAGCAGATCGAAGCCTTTCGGCAAAAATGGCGTTCTGACACGCTTGGCCGAAAGCTCAACCTTACCGGGGCCTGAGTGGCGAATCCTGCGCCTTCGCACAATTGCACCAGTCGATATGACCAGGCAGGAGCGAGTGGCTTTTTCTCAAGCCCTCGCCTGCCAGCGTAGACAGGCAAGACGTCGAGCTCAGGGCAAAAAACCAAGAGCCGAATATCTGGCCAAGAGTCTCAATCGGACTAAGCCCTGGCTCGCTCTCAACATCAGTCAGAGGACCTGGTACCGCCGCGGTAAGCCTACCCCTTCGACCAGTGACACAAGTGTGGACACAATACTTAAAGCGACGACAGACCTGTGCCACCGAACACAGGGATGGGCGGAGAAGATGGGTGGCCGAGCGGGACTGCGTCCAGCAGGACCGCGGAGGCCAGAAGTCTTCAGTTCAGAGTCAAGCGTTGAGCTTGAGCACCATGCCTGCGTGACCAGACTTGTGCCCAGGCCAGGATTCGATTGAAACAAGCGAGAAACTGCATGAGAAAAAAGAGACCAACAAAGCGCATTCGTAAGATTGCAATTGATCCCAATCCCAAGGGAGACCTGAAAGCTCTTGGCGGAGCCAAGTACGAGGATTGGAATTATTGGCTCGCAGCGGCCACCGCAGGAGCGCTCCCCGTGAACCCGAATGACGAGGATAGCGCGCCTGAACTTCGCGCTGCGGACTGGGGATCGGTCCAGCCAGGGCACGACGAAGAGCACCATGATCGAGCCGAACACCAACCCGCGACGTATAGGCGCCCCTAAGCGCCAGAAGTGCTGAAGTCACGGTGCCTTACGGGCCCTTTCGGGGTGAGGGCCGCCACGAGGAACTTCTCGACCACGGCGCCTATACCAGGCAGCCCGGACTCCCTGTAGCCGGCGACGTGCAGCGTCTTGACCTTGTGCTCGACTAGCCAGTGAGGAGGGGGACCGGGGCATCAGCCTTCCGGCCGGTCAGGAACCAGGTCACGGCCCGGCCTCTGCCGCGGAGCTTGATCACGCCTCTCCGCTCGAACTCATAGCGATGCGCCAGCTTGGCCCGCGTCTCCTCGGAGACCTGGATGCGCCCCGGCGCGCCGCCGGTCTCGAGCCGGCTGGCGATATTCACCGTGTCTCCCCAGACGTCGTAGATGAATTTGTGAGTGCCGATGATGCCGGCGACGACGGTCCCGGTGTGCATCCCGATGCGGACCTGGAAGCGGATCGGCGAGGTGGCGTTCAC
>DATFXF010000160.1:0-7926 GCA_035258565.1 Candidatus Acidiferrales bacterium | reverse complement strand
GAAGGGTAGCCTACATGAACAACCGCGACAGGGCAGCCAAAGCTAAAGACGAGTTAACTAGGAGCCGACTCAAACGACTGAAAAGCCCGTTGCAGTATCTAACTGTTCACGAGACGCTCCGGCGCTACGGGCGGCTCTAGTGTCGCGTTACCGAAGAAAGTGACACACGAATTCGCTTTCTCGGGTTGCGATACGTCCAGCGGAACGGCTGGGCATTTCGGTTGTAGAGTCGGATGTACGTCATGATCTTGTGCGCCAAATCAGACGCCGAATGAAACACGCCACGCCGGATGCAGTCGCGTGTGATCATCCCCAGCCAGATCTCTACCTGGTTCAGCCAGGAAGCGTACGTGGGAGTGAAATGGAATTCTACGTGGGGATGCCCTTTGGCCCAGGCCTCCACCGCGGGAGTCTTGTGAACCGAGAGGTTGTCCAAGATCACGTGGATGGTCTTCCGCCGATGAGCGGCTACGGCTTCCTCCAAGAACTGTACAAACTCTTCGCTCGTGTGGCGCGGGGCACACCGCCCCACCACCTTCCCACTGTGCACCTCCAGGGCGGCAAACAGCGAGACGGTTCCGTGCCGTACATACTCGACCGTCTGTCTTTCCGGCTGGTGGGGCCGCAGCGGCAGGGCGGGTTGCGTGCGATCCAGAGCCTGGATCGCCGTCTTCTCGTCGACGCAAAAAACCGCTGTGTTTTCTGGGGGGTGCAAGTACAAGCCCAGGATGTCCTTGGCCTTGGCTTCGAAGTCCGGATCGGGGCTGGCCATGTACCGCCGCAGCCGATGAGGCTGCAGCCCAGCCTTGTGCCAGACCCGCATGACCGTAACGTGGCTCAGGCCCAAGCGCCGAGCCAGCCGCCGGGTAGACCAATGAGTGACCGGCCCAGGGGGATGCTTTTCGGTGGCCGCCAGGATGGCCGCCTCCTTCGCCACGGTCAGCTTCTTCGGACGTCCCGGACGCGGGGCATCCAGCAGACCGTCCAGCCCCTTCTTCCGCCAACTCCTCTTCCAGTGCTGAATGCGGCGGGGGCTCATCCCGGTCTGGGCTTGGATCTGGCGCAGCGAGATGCCGTCGGCCAGCAGCAACAACACTTGCGCTCGCCGGGCGAGCCCGGCGGAGATGCGAGTCGATCGAAGTATTTGTTCCAGGCGCCCACGCTGCTGCGGTTGCAGTCGAAAGGGTTTGTTGGAAGTGAACATGAGCCCGTATACCATACATCGGGGCATGTGTCACTTATTTATGTAACGATAGACTAGTGCGCAGATGAGTGCCCCTTCGACCAGCACCCGAGCGAGTTCGACCTGCTGGAGCTGCCAGGCCGCCACCGGCGGGGAGCATTTTTGCCTCGCTTGCGGCAAGATTCAGCCGCTGCCCCGCGGCATGGACTACTTTCGGTTCTTCGGCCTGTCCCGAAAGCTGCGCCTGGATGCCGCTGAGCTCGAGAAGCGCTTCCACCAGTTAAGCTGGAAGCTGCACCCGGACAATTTCGTCCGCACCGGGGAGTATGAGCGCCAGCTGTCGCTGGACCGCTCGTCGGAACTAAACGACGCCTACCGGACGCTCGGTGACCCGGTCAGCCGCGTGCAGTATCTGCTCGCGCTCGAGGGGATGCGGAAGGAAGGCCAGCACAAACAGCAGGCGCCGCCGGAGCTGCTCGCGGAAGTTTTCGAGCTGAACGAATCGCTCGACGAGCTGCGGAGTGCGCGCCAAGCCGGAAGTGATGGCGGCGAGACAGCCGCGCTCAACGCCAGGCTCCAAGCTGCGCAAAAGAACTTTCAAGGAGCCCTCGAGGCCGTGGATCGGGAGCTAGACTCTATTTTCGGTCAATGGGACGCCGCACTCGATGCCGGCGCCGATGAGGCGGCGCGGCGCCAGCTCATGGAGAAGATGAACGAAGCACTAAGTCGCCGCTCCTACATCCGCAATCTGGTGGCGAGTGTCGAGAGGGAACTGACGGGGGCCTGAGGAAACGCATGGGACGCGTGGTTGGAATTGATCTGGGGACCACCTACAGCCTGATTGCCTTCCTGGATAAGGAAAGGGGCGGGCCGCGGTGCATCCCCGGGCCTTACGGTGAGACGCTTTGCCCGTCGGTCGTGAGTGTGGAGCCGGACGGCACGGTGGTCGTTGGCGAGCCTGCACGGCGTCGCCTGCTGACACAGCCCGACCGGACGATTTATTCGGTCAAGCGCCTGATGGGCCGCGGGCTCGCCGACGTCGAGGAGGAGCTCAAGATTTTTCCGTTCCGGGTTGACCGAGAGAGTCCGAATGTGATCCGCGTCCGCTTGGGCGATCGCGTGTTCACCCCGCCAGAGATTTCCGCGTTTATCCTGCGGGAGTTGAAGAGTTGGGCGGAGGAGTTTTTGCAGGATACCGTGGACCGTGCCGTGATCACCGTGCCTGCGTATTTCAATGACGCGCAGCGTCAGGCCACGAAGGACGCCGGGCGTCTGGCGGGGCTCGAAGTGCTGCGCCTGGTGAACGAGCCAACGGCCGCGGCGCTGGCCTACGGGCTCAACAAGCAGCAGCGCGGCCTTGTGGCCGTCTATGACTTGGGCGGGGGCACCTTCGACATCTCCATCCTCAAGCTGATCTCGACGAGCGAGGGCGAGCTTTACCAGGTGCTTTCCACGAACGGCGACACGCACCTCGGCGGAGACGACATCGACAACCTGCTGGTTGGCATCGCCCAGGAGGAGATTAAGAGGCAGGTCGGTTTGGATTTGCATGCGCACCCAGAGACGAACCAGGAGCTGCGCAAGGCGTTGATCCGCGCGAAGCACGAGCTCTCTGCGGTCGACTCGACCACCGTGCAGTTCGCGCTGCCCTCGGGCGACCTCTATCGGCGCGAGTTCACGCGCGCCGAATACGAGAATTGGATCCGGCCGCTCGTCGCTCGCACCATGGACCCGGTGAAGCTGGCACTGGCCGATGCCAAGCTTACGCCGGCGCAGATGGATGAGGCGGTGCTGGTGGGCGGGTCCACGCGCATTCCGCTCGTGCGCCGCACCGTAGAAGAGTATGTCGGGAGACGCCCGCATGCGGAGCTGAATCCGGACGAGGTCGTTGCGCTGGGCGCGGCCGTGCAGGCCGACATCCTCGAAAGCGGCGTCAAGAATATGCTGCTGCTCGATGTCACACCGCTTTCCCTCGGCATCGAGACGATGGGCGGCGTGGTGGCCAAGATTATTCCGCGCAACTCGACCATTCCCGCGAGCGCGCAGGAGCTCTTCACGACCGGAGTAGAGAACCAGACCGGCATTGATCTCCACGTGCTCCAAGGAGAACGCGAGCTGGCCAAGGATTGCCGCTCGCTGGCTCGCTTCCAGTTGAAGGTGCCACCGATGGCCGCGGGGATGGCGCGCGTCGAGGTGAGGTTTCTGATTGACGCGAACGGAATTCTCCAGGTGGCCGCGCGTGATTTGCGCACAGGCGAGCAGCGCTCGATCGAAGTTCAACCGAGCTATGGGCTGAGCGATGCGGAAATCGAGCGCATGCTTGAAGAATCCATCGAGTACGCGGAGCAGGATTTCAGCGAGCGACAGTTGATCGAGGCCCGGAATGAGGCGGAGACCATTCTGCGCGCGACCAAGAGGTCACTAGGCGAAGAGCCCGCGGCGGGGCTCCTGCCCGCCGAGCGCAGCGCGATCGACGTTGCGGTGGCGGCGTTGCGCGAGGCGGTCGCAGGCAGCGACTACAAGCGGATCCGCGCGCGCATCGATGAGCTTAATCAGGCCACCCTGCCGCTGGCCGAGCGGATGATGAACCGCGCAGTGGCTGCTGCGCTCGAGGGCAAGCGCCTGGAAGAGGTGTAGCCCTTCCGGAAAGGAGTAGACCAAGATGGGCGGCAAAAACCCCTATATCGAAGAGACCAAGTACACGCCCGCAACCAAAAAATATAAGGTCACCTTCCTCCGCGAGGGCAAACCTACCGAGATCGAGGTGGACCCGGAGAAGGTGCCCTACGGCCACGACGGGCTCCCGGGAAGTCTTCTGGACCTCTCCCAGGGCTTCCACATGGGCCTCGACCACGCCTGCGGCGGCGTGTGCGCCTGCTCGACTTGCCACGTGATCGTGCACCAGGGGCTCGAGTCGTGCAACGAAGCGACGGATGCGGAACTCGATCAATTGGATGAAGCGCCTGGCCTCACGCCGAAGTCGCGCTTGGGATGCCAGTGCGTTCCCGATGGCACCGCGGACCTGGTCGTCGAAATCCCCGACTGGAACAAAAACTATGCCAAAGAAGCGGAGCACTAAGGAACGAGAAGAGGCAGAGGAGGCCAAGGAACACCATGGCTGGCACATTCGACTGGGATGACGCAGAAGATATCGGTATTCTGCTGGCGGAGAAATTTCCTGAAAAAGACCCGCTCAGTGTCCGCTTCACGGACCTGCACAAATGGGTGACCGAGCTGCCGGAGTTTGCCGGTGACCCGAAGTTGTCGAACGAAGGCAAGCTTGAGGCCATCCAGATGGCCTGGCTCGAAGAGTACAAGGAACGCCAGGAAGGTTAAGGCAGCCGAAAGGTCACCCTTCGGGGGTGAGGTTTCTGAGCGGGCCTGGAATCTGGCTTCGGGAGCTTCGGCTGTTGTTGTTCGTCGTTGTTGGCCTGCTTGTCAATCTCCAATATATCCTTTAATGTAGGATTCTTGCGGCAAGTTTGCGTAGATGGCTCCGGGCGGCGAGTGGCGCCATGGTGCAACGGTTAGCACGGCAGTCTTTCAAGCTGCAAATCCGGGTTCGATTCCCGGTGGCGCTACCAAATCCTCCTCAAATCTGGAGAAGAGCTCGTCCGGCGGTCCATAATCGTCTCCCGAAGGTGGATTTTCCGCACCGCAAGCATGGTCGAATTAGCTCCGCCCGAATTAGGGATGACCCCTCCAGTTGAGCGCTTGTGCCGGGAACTAACCGCCTCCTATCCGTCAGGCGGTAAACCGGCGCGGAAAGGGGGCTTGGGATCAGGTCTCGTACTGCTGCCGGTGACCATTGATACGCAACTCGTGCGGGAGCTGCTGCGGGAGCTCGTGGCGATTGATTCGGTGAACCCGTCGCTGGTCCCCGGTGCGCGCGGGGAGGCTGAGGTGGCCAAGTTTCTACTCGACTTCCTGCGCCAGCGGGGGATTGAGGCCGAGCTCCAGGAGGCGGCCTGTTCGACGCGGCCTGATGGGCGAGGGCCTCGCTCCCTTCGAGCTCCCTCGGGGCAGAGAGAGCTGGCTGCTGGGCCACAAACCCAGATGAGCAGGCCGAACGTGGTGGCGCTGATCGGGCCAAAGACTGCCGTCAGCGGCCCGAAGCAGAAGCCGCACGCCGGGCTGGCGGTGCTGGCGCACATCGACACGGTCGGCGCAGGCGACATGCGCGACCCCTTCACGCCGCGAGAAAACCAGGGGCGGCTCTACGGCCGCGGCGCCTTGGATATCAAGAGCGGCGTGGCAGCGATGAGCGCGGCGGCGCTCGCGGTCGTCGACGAGAGCGCCGCCCTCCGGCATCCGCTGCTGCTCGCAGCGGTGGTGGATGAGGAGTCGAACAGCATCGGCACGGAGGCGCTGCTTAGCGAGTATAGCGCCGAGACGGCCGTTGTGCTTGAGCCCACCGACCTGCGACTCGTCGTGGCACACAAGGGCTACGCGTGGTTTGAGATTACGACGCACGGCCGCGCGGCCCACGGCAGTCTGCCCGCGGAGGGCCGCGATGCCATCCGCATGATGGGCCGCGTACTGAACCTGCTCGATGCGCTCGATCGCAAGTTGGCGCAGCTTCCTCCGCACGAGCGGCTGGGTCGCAGCTCGCTCCATGCCTCACTGATACGCGGAGGGCAAGAGCTCTCGAGCTATCCGGCTGAGTGCCGCCTGGCGATCGAGCGGCGCACGCTGCCCGATGAATCTGACGCCGAGGTGGAGGCGGAGCTGCGCACGTTGCTCGAGGGTCTCGAGGCGCGCGACGCGGAATTTCGCGGCACGCTGCGTTGCCTCGGCTCGCGCCCGCCTTTCGAAATCTCGCCCGAGGCGCCCATCGCCGCCGCTATGGCTGAAGCCATCCGTGAGGCCACCGGAGCCGTGGAGCTTTCCGGCATGGCGGCGTGGACGGACACAGCGCTGCTGGCTGCGGCGGGAATCCCCGGCGTGGTCTTTGGGCCGCGCGGTCAAGGGTTGCACGGCACTGAAGAATACGTTGAAATGGAATCGGTGTACGCCTGTGCCGAAGTCTTGCGCCGGCTCATCCTTCGCTTTTGTGCCGCATAAGGAGTCGCTCGAGTTTCGCCTCCAGCAGAAATCCCCATTCGAGTGGCTGACTTGGACCTCGGCCCCGCGCACTCAAGCGGATACCCACGTTCGCCCGCCGGATTGACAGCACCTCGTCGCGACGCAATAATCCGGCCATGGCACGCCCGGAAGCAGCCCGCCGCGTCAAGAGCTACTCCGCAGCGACAGGCTATGTCTACCAGTATTTCTTTTACGAGCTGCAGAAATCGCGCCGGGGTCATTCCTCAGGGACGGAATATGTCTATATGGTGTCAGTAGATCGCCAGGCGGCCTTTCCCCTGCGCGTTTTTGTCCGGGCCGACGCCGTAGAGAAATGGGCCCGGATTGCGGGCCGGCCGCTCACGGGCACCGAGGAGTATGCGATCGCCAAGATGCGGCTCTTCCGGGCCTTCGACGAAGTCGAAGACTTGGCCACCGCCAAGTCTGACCTGGTAGTGGATGAGTCCAACCTGAATAACCTGCTGGCCCAGCTCGATCTCTGAAGGGCTCCCTCCTTAACGTTACTGACGCTCGGTGAGCGGCCACGGTTCGCGTGGCGTCTTATTAGCGGAGCCGCAGTGCGGGTGTTGGGTGCCCGCAGCGCAGGAAGCCTGCCGCTCAGGCCGGGCGTTCCAGTGTGGTCCTGAGTGCGGGCTCGAGAGCGGCGTGCTCGAAGCGATAGCCGAGCTCGACAAGCCTCTTCGGAAGCGCACGCTGGCTGGCCAGCATGAGTGCCTGCCCCATTTCGCCGAACATTAGCCGCAGAACCCCTTGGGGAACAGGAAAGAGCGCGGGCCGTCGCAGCACCCGGCCTAGGATGGCGGTGAACTCGGCGTTGCGCACCGAGTTTGGGGCGACGGCGTTGATGGGGCCTCGTGCACCCGCGGTGTCGAGGGCGAAGCGAATGATAGCGACCGCCTCATCGAGCGTGAGCCAGGACATCCACTGCCTCCCTGACCCGAGCCTCCCGCCGATGCCCAGCCGGAAGGGTGGCAGCATGCGCTCGAGCGCCCCGCCGTGCCGCGCAAGAATCACGCCAAAGCGCAGGGTGGCCACACGCACACCGAACTGTTCGGCACGAACGGCCTCGGCTTCCCAGTCGCGGGCCAGCCCCGCCAGAAAATCTGCGCCTGGGGCGCTCTGCTCGGTCAGCTCTTCATCGCCACGGTCGCCGTAGTAGCCGACGGCCGACGCGGAGATGAACAGCGCCGGCGGCTGACTGAGCTTGGCCAGAGCGGCAACGAGAGCCCGCGTCGCGTCCACGCGACTGCTGCGCAGCAGGTGCTTGTACGCTTCGTTCCAGCGGCCTCGAGCGATGGAAGCCCCAGCCAGGTTGACAACAGCGTTGGCTCCTTCGCCAGCCGTGGAGTCCAGCTGGCCGGAGACGGGATCCCAGCGTGCCGAGGTAACTTGAGGCCCCGCTGGCGGAACGCTCCCAGCGCTCTGCGGGCGCAGCAATCGGCAGACTGTATGCCCGTCCTGCCCAAGTGCCTCAACCAGCGCGGTTCCCACTAAGCCCGACGAACCTGTAACCAGGACCTTCATGTCGACCTCTCTGGCCGGCGAATTCCGGACGGGCGAATCAGGCGGTCACGCCCCGCCCTAAGGCACCCTACGGCGGCCACCGCTCCAGGTCAAGAACTTGCTTCGATGCCTGGAGTGATGTTTCATTCGCCGGC
>DATFXF010000159.1:0-3918 GCA_035258565.1 Candidatus Acidiferrales bacterium | reverse complement strand
TGAAGGTGATCCCCGATCGCAGCCAGAAGTTCCAGGCCCCGGAGCCGCTGCTGCCCCGCGGAAAGTGGGCTACGCCCGAGGAGGCGCTGGGCCACTTCCGCGAAAGCCGCGCCCACTCCATCGAGTACGTGAAGACCACGCAGGACGACCTGCGCGGGCATTTCTTCGATCACCCCGTGGCGAAGACCCTCGACGGCTACCAGTGGCTGCTGCTGATGTCGGCGCATACGCAGCGACACACGGCGCAGCTCCTCGAAGTGAAGGCGAATCCGGACTTCCCCACCGGAACGCGCCCGTGAAACACGAGAGTGGAAGTCTGAGCTCCAGAGGGAACGGATGACCGAGACTCCAGCTAGCGGCTGAGTACTCAGAAAGGAAATCCTGCGACTAACCCCCAAACATGGGCGAGCCAGCTCAGGGTCGCCCATTTTTTCTCGCACTCAACCCTACCGAAAAGCAATATGCTTTCTACACGCCTGGGGGACCTAGAGCGCGCGCAGCGGTCTTACTTATGGGGAACGATCCGTCATTCTTTTTCGTATGATTACCCATGACCATACCTAGATCAACTGATGCCCGCCGGGCGTACTGAATAGGACTGGGAGGCCAAAATGAAAATTCCAGCTAGAAAGCCGCTCCGGCTGTGGCCCGGCGTGGTCATCGTGATACTGCTGTGGCTGATTAGGTTTGGACTCCCTGTCGTCCCGCCCGAAATTCTGGACCTGGGAATTGTCAATACCACCTTCTATGCGGTGCTTGCGGGACCCGTCGGTGGGGTGGCTATCGCCGTGTGGTGGCTGTTCTTTAGCCGCGCGGCTTGGTCCGAGCGCTTGGGCGCCGTCGCCCTGATGATCGTCGGACTGTTCGTAACCAAGCGCATCGTCCACGTGTCGATTGCGACCGGGGGGCAAGGGATGTTGCTGCCCCTGCTGGCTATCCCGATCCTCAGCTCGGCCCTCGTCGTGTGGGCGGTGGCCACCCGTCGTCTCCCGGACGGAGTTCGGCGCGCGACGATGGTCGCGACCATCCTGCTCGCTTGTGGAGGGTGGGCGCTCGTCCGGACCGGTGGCTTCACCGCCAGCAACTTCCATAACGACTTGCATTGGCGGTGGGCGAAGACTCCCGAGGAACGGCTCCTGGCTAAATCTGGCAACGAGCTAAGGGCGCTCCCGCCGGTTCGCGCAGCAGCGGAGATCCCCGCCGAACCTCCCATGGCCCCATCCGGGAGCGAGCCGAGAGCGCTCCCACCCGTTCGGGCAGCAGCGGAGGCTCGCGAGAAACGGCTCGTGACCAAATCCGGCAGCGAGCCGGCGGCGTTCCCGTCGGCTCCCGCAGAAGTAGAGACGGGAGCCTCCTGGCCCGGCTTTCGCGGACCGCATCGTGATGACAACGTCCCCGGCGTGCGGATCAAGACCGACTGGACTGCGTCGCCGCCTGTCGCGCTATGGCGCAGGCCAGTCGGACCGGGCTGGTCGTCCTTCGCAGTCCGCGGCGGTCTCATCTACACACAAGAGCAGCGCGGTCCCGACGAGGTAGTCGCCTGCTACAAACTGACCACTGGCGAGCCGGTGTGGGCACACCGAGACTCGGCCCGGTTCTGGGAGTCGAATGGCGGCCCCGGGCCGCGCGCGACGCCGACCCTCAACAATGGTCGCGTCTACGCATTTGGCGCCACCGGAATCCTGAACGCGCTCAATGCCCGTGACGGCGCCGTCGTGTGGTCGCGCAACGCGGCGTCCGACACCGGCACGAAGGTTCCGACATGGGGCTTCGCGAGCTCGCCGTTAGTGGTCGGGGACATTGTCATCGTCGCCGTCGCCGGCGAGCTCGCCGCCTACGACCTCGGCACCGGCGCTCGGCGCTGGTTCGGCCCCGCCGGCGGCGCGAGCTACAGCTCGCCACATCGATTGACGATCGACGGAGTTACGCAGATTCTGCTGCTCAGCGGAGTCGGCGTGACCAGCGTCGCGCTCGCCGATGGCAAGCCGCTCTGGGAGCACGCATGGAAAGGCTACCCCATCGTGCAGCCGGCCCTGACCGCGAACGGCGACGTCCTGATCAGCGTCAGCGATAACAGCGGCATCCGCCGCCTCGCGGTGGTGCATGACCCCGGCGGATGGAGGGTCGAAGAGCGCTGGACCTCGATTGGGCTCAAGCCCTACTTCAACGACTTTGTCGTTCACAAGGGCCATGCCTTCGGCTTCGACGGCAGCATCCTCGCGTGCATCGACCTCGAGGACGGCAAGCGCAAGTGGAAGGGCGGACGCTACGGCAACGGCCAGCTCGTTCTGCTGCCCGATCAGGACTTGCTGCTGGTGGTGTCGGAAGAGGGTGAGCTGGCGCTGGTCCAGGCAACCCCCGATCAGTTCACCGAGCTCGCGCGGTTCCCGGCGATCGAGGGCAAGACCTGGAACCACCCAGTGCTGGCCGGTGACGTCCTGCTGGTTCGAAACGGCGAGGAGATGGCCGCATTCCGGCTGTCCCTCGCGGGTCGCTGAGGGGTGTTCCCTTCGCGGCCACCACCATGTAACGAGGGAACTCCTTCCGAGGATGTGGGCGCTCTCCACACAGCTAGAAATGCGAGTTTGATGGTAGTGAGCTTAATCACTTACAGAGGAAAGCCACGAAGCGTTTTAGCACTTGCCCATGTGGCTGTTGCCTACCTTAGCTCATCGGCGGAAAATCCACCTTCCAGAGGTTGGGGGCCACGCCTATGCGAGCCAGCGTGTAGCGCGGGGGCGCGTGTTCCGCATTCATCCTCTATTTTGGAGGTAGGGGCATTGCGGACGAGTGGTGGTCCACAATCATCCAGCGCCCATTGCGCTTGACGTAGACGAAGCTGTACCGAGCGGGAAGAGTTTTGCTCTCCCCATTCCTAATAAGTGACAGTCTTGGGAAATACAAAACACATTTTCTTGCAGCACTCGTTTCGTCGCGTTCTTGTTCAGCCGACTGCCACAAAGTTACGCTCACACTTATCCGCTTAGCGACTTAGCAGGAGTTACAGTCGCGCCCAAGGGGAATTCCAGCTCCGGTGCCGGAGGTCACATGGTTAGCACAACGCGGAATTGCGCGTTGCCACTGATCATGCGCGCGTAAGCCTCGGCCGCTTTTTCGAGCGGATATGTCTCAATCATCGGACGTACGCCGGTTAGTTCCGCGAAGCGCAGCGTGTCCTCGGAGTCGGTTGGTGTTCCAGAGGACCAGCCTTGAATAGTTCGACTTCCAGCAATGAGCTGTAACGGTGTGACCTCAATGGGATCAAATGTCGCACCCACCACCATGAGCTTGCCGTTGGGCCCCAGACCCTCGATCAGCTCGGACATCGCTTTCGAGCTTGGGGCTGTCGCTAGAATTACCTGTGCGCCGCCCAGGTTTTGCAATGCCTCTGCTGCGTTCGTCGATTTACTGTCGATGTACACGCTCGCTCCGAGTTTCTTTGCGAGCGCCGCGTTTTCGGACCCGCGCCCGATAGCCGCGACCTTATAACCAAACTTGTTCGCGAATTGAATTCCGAGGTGACCCAGACCGCCAATACCCAGCACCGCAACAAGTTCGCCGGGCAGCGCGCCGCTGTGCCGCAGCGCGTTGAAGGTGGTAATTCCGGCGCAGAGCAGCGGTGCCGCTTCGGCGGCACCTAGACTTTCCGGTATCGCCGCCAGTGCCTCCACGGGAGCCACCATGTATTGCTGGTATCCGCCGTCATAGCTGATGCCCGAAATTTTCAGGTTCCGGCAATTGCGAAAATCTCCGCGCCGGCACGGAAGACACGTGCCGTCCTGTCCGCCGTGCCAGCCGACACCGACGCGCTGCCCCTTCTTCCACTCGGAAACACCGGCACCCAGTTCATCGATGATACCCGCGACTTCGTGTCCTGGAACGCGGGGATACTGAATGCCGGGCCAAGCGCCTTCTTTC
>DATFXF010000158.1:0-6253 GCA_035258565.1 Candidatus Acidiferrales bacterium | reverse complement strand
GTTGATCGCGTTAATGAAGGACTGATCCGTATTGGGAGCGAAATAGATGGCGAGATTCGAGCGCGGGGCTATGGCGCCGGCTACTTCAATGTCCAGCATCACCTCGAGCGTGGCGTTGTTGTCGTTCGGGTTGGGGTTGTTCTGCCCACCATCCACTGACACCACTGATATCCCGGGCTGAGGCAATCCGAGTCCCTGAAAGTAGGGCTGCAGATCGGGGTTGTTGATGCCGCCGCCCAGCTCGATGATCCCGATGGTCTGGCCGGCACCATTCGCATTCGGAGGAAAGCCATAAAAGCGGGCCAGTTGCGGTGCGGTAAATGTGCCGCCGGCCAATGGCGATATCTGAGCAGCGGAGACCCTCCCGCCGCTCCCGGCCGTCATCGCCGCTTCCGCTGCCAGCAGGCCGCAGTGCGGCTCGGCCGCGGGACGGTCGTCGAGACCAAACACGCCTTCGACAATGCCCTCGAGGGATTTGGGAATGTGGACGGGGCCCGTGCGCCCGCGATAGGTCCCGCCGGGATGTTCGTACCGGTACAGCTCAACGCCGAATGCCTTGGCAAAGTCGCCGGCCATTCCGGTCAATTTCACTGATCGCTGAGCTTCGCTGACCTCCGTGACTCCGAGACCGTTGCTGCGGGCAAACTCTTCCACTTTGGCGAGGTCGCCGGGGTCCGCTCCATATGCGGCACGGTACTCCTCGTGACTCAGGTAGCGCCGCCCGTTCGGCGGGGTATCAGGATTGGCGCGGGCGGCCGTTAGAGCTTGCTTGGGACGCACCATCACGGTGACCTGCATGCGCTCGCTGGGGTCGGCGGGGGCGATCCGTCGCGCCTCCGGCATGGGGACACGCTCGCTGCCCGCGAGGGGAATATAGTTCGTCGGAATTGGCATAGAAACCTCCCGCCTTCGGCTTGAATCTCAGTCTAGTTCCACCGATGAGACGAGCCTGCCCTTTGAACGACATCCTGTCCTGCGAAAGACCCGGAGGGTGCACTCCCGTGAAGAGAAGAACCCGCGACAACCGATGCCAGCCGGACTGCTGTTGCCGTGTGGCCTACGGTCGATAGACCGCGCACCTGCCTGTCTCAAGTGTCGGGTGTCGTGCCGGGGATGCTCCTCGGCCTTTTTGTCTCTTCAGGAGGAACGTTACGTAGGCGGTCGCCATGGGCGCCATGGAGGTTCGCGCGCGCGATGACGCGCTGCAACTGGAACACCTCGCCGCACCGCCAGGCTGCTAGTGATGAGAATGCCGTGCCGGCCCTGAGGGAAGGCTTGGTGACTTAAGCAGGGGCTTTCCGGAAACCCTCGCCGACCTGGACGACAGGCTAACGTGCCAGCTTCAGCACCGGGCATGAGGACTACCCAACCCATCAAGGCACACCTCTCGACGCTCGTAACGCTCTCGCAGGCCGACCGTTCCCTGAGAACCAAATTCTTCGAAGCAGAACAGCTTGCTCCTACCGAAAGCAGCCTCCGCGCTCACGCTGGCCTGGCCCGCGGACTAGCTCCTCGGCGTCGCCAACGCGCGCGTGTTCCCGTGGCTAATGCGTACGCTAAGCAAGCGCGAAGAATTTACCGCTGAGCGTGCACGCGGCAGGCCGCGCCGCAGGCCGTAAGCACCACCGCGTGTGCGGCGTTGACCGCAGGAATAAGGGGGCACCCAGGTTGGGGTATGCGTGACCGCATCAATGTCCCGCGGCGGCCCCTTGCTCGGGTGCACAGAACGCATGGCACTGCCGGGTCAGAAGGAACTGGTGCAGCCTCCCCGCGCCAAGTCCCGCGAACCCGAGAAAATAAGCCGGGGCCACCTCGTCCAGGTGGTATGTGTTGATGAATCGTGTCGCGCACGCGAGTTGCCTCCCGTATTCGTGTCCCATAAATTTCGGGAGACCCTGATCGGTCAGAACGATGTCCGCGAAATACTGTGTAAGCCCCTCATTGAGAAATTGGTTGCACGCACCTCGTAGGAAGATCTGCGAGTATTTGTGAATGGATTCGTGCAGTGCAGTACCGAACTGTGCGTTCGGTGGCAAGTGAATCGTGTCCGTCCGCCGGTCATAGAACCCACCGATCTTCTTTCCCGGTTCCGGCGGCTCTATCCCTCTTTTCTGTGCTTCATCCTGCAAATCAGACTCTCTCGAATGGATTATGAATCTCCCGGCATTGCGCAGGTCCGTGGGCTGCCTACCCTCGGCTCGCTGCTGTGTTAAGTACGGGCGTAGCGTTGGACTCGCTTCGATAACTGTGCGCAACAAGGCGAGCTGATCGGCGCTCGCCTGCGTGTCCGGTCCGATGCCGGCTCTCCGCGCTGCCGAGGTTGCCTGGTCTTGCAGGAATCGCGATCTCTCTGCGAGATGGGCGGCTCGCTCTGGCAGAAATGCTTTCGTTATCTCGATCTGCCGACGGACGCCTTCAAAAAAGGCGACAGCGTCAGCATAATCCCTCTCGCCAGCCTTCTGTTGTTTCAGCAACGCCTCGTATTCTGCGGTGTCACGCAACAGGGCAGGAGTGAAGCTGTTCAACCATTGGACGAGCGCGATCTTCGCGCGGAGTTGGTCCAGATTGTCCGATTCCCTGAGCGCAGCGCTTGCCGCTAATGTCAGACTTTGCTGCAGCTTCGCGAGCCGCGCAGGCACCTGGGCGCGGCCGGAAGCGATCTGCCGTTGGGTGCGCTGAATCTCTGGATCCTCCTGAACGAAAAACGGTGCAACCTGCACGTCGCGTTCTGCGATACCGACCTGTGCGGCGTCTAGCTGCTCGCGGAGCTTGCGGTTGTCTTCAGCGATCCTGTCGAGCAGGTCCTGCCGAGCCAAGGCAACATCGAGGGGCTCGTCTGGTTGATTTGCCGGTTGGCGACCTAGCACGTTTGATTGTGGTAGGCCAGAGGATAGCCGCAATCGGTGGAGGAGTTTGTGCGGGATTCGTCCGCGCATGTTGAAGGGGTGGGGAGGACACTGCGCCGGCTCAATAACTCTGTCTTGTCGCTTTCGCCGCAGAAGCCGAAGTGTTGCTTGATTACCGATGGTGCCCTGCAGAAAGTGCATCAGGAAGACCGCATCGTCGCCAAGGTGCCTTTCTAACGTAGGAGGGTTCGTTGTGGCAGCGCTCTTGGGTTCGGCCTCTGCAATTCTAGAAGCGAACATGAATGGCCGCCTCCGCCTGAGCCCGGCTTCAGGCCCCGGATCCACGTGGGTGCCGTAAACTCTACCCCGATCAGTCATCAGATGGACAGGGAAATAGAGGGAAAGAGTTCCTTAAAGGAGATGGGCCGTGTCCCGGACAAGGCTCCTGCGCGCCATGGGCGCTGCAACTGTGCCCTGCGTTATGGAGACAGTCCGCATGAGAGTACCCACTTGAAGAGAGAGTAGGTGCCGGCAATCTATCGGCGGTAGCAGCGGCCACCGAATGGCAAAACATAGCAGCCGCGAACACCGTGATGGTGGCAACATCTTAGATGTGGGGCCGCTGGATATTCGGACGGCGACCTTACGAGGACTCGTTGTCAATTCATACACGGTCTCTGCCGCTCAGTCCGCAAGGCGGATCGTTGTCAACTCCGGCCCGTCACCTCGATCGCGACAGTCGAGGAGCCCCGGCTCAACCTTTCCGCACGGCCTGCCTCGTGAAGCTGGTGGCCACCAGAAGAGACTTCTTGGCTCAACTGGGATTTTTCTCCTACTGGGGCCTCTTGCTTCAACCTGGGCTGTTTCTGTCAGCCTCACGGGCACTTGTCTGGGAGGACCAGTTCATCCACCCAAAGGTTCTCTAATCCTTTGGCTGGCTGCAATTCCCTGATTTCGAGCATCGGCGAGCCGGGGTGTGTCAGAAGTGTGCCAGGCGCACGAGTCCGATTGTCCGGACAGTCCTGCGACGGGTTGCCCACCGAAACCCAGGCCGCCGCTCTAGGGGGCCCTGCCTCGTGAACGAGGTGACTCCAGGCTGAGACTTCTCTCAGCTCAGAGAGAAAGAGAGCCCCTGAGGGGTTTGGCTTCAACGTGGGGGCACTCTGTCAGCCTCGCGAGACTCCTAGGAGCTGGACTGCGAGATCAGTGTTTCTTCGCCGTCTTCCCCGCCCGCTTCTGCTTCGTTGGACGATGGGACGCACTCACATGCCTAGCCAGTGGGAGACGGTGCGCAAATCGGCGGTCACACTCCGGGCACTTGAGGTGTTTGCGAGCCTGAGTCTTGATGACACCTATTGAAGGTGCCGGGCCCCTGCCATTGCCGACTGGTGTGAGCTGATAGCCAATGCTGTGGAGCAACTGGCCGAGGCCTGTGATCAGTTGCAGCTGCCGCTGCGCGAGTTGCCGTTCCCTCCGTTGCAACGCCTTCCGTTCCTGCACCAACGAGCCAAGCGACTGGACGAGTGTCTCGGCCATGAGCGTTTGCATGCCTCCAGTGAGGTGAGATGCCTTCCCGATCACTCTACTGGCAAGATTCCACCATTACAAGCGATCGAGCCGCCTCGGGAGATCGCGCACATGGTCGTGCTGGCGAAGGTGGAGTTGGCTCGACACGGGATCACGCTGACGTGGTCAATCTCACAGACTGACCGCCCCGTTATAACCCACCGGCGACGTGGAGACGCCTAGTAAACCGTCCCGTTCATCTGGCTTCATACTTCACGTCAGGCGGACCCGCTGATTAAGAGTGCGTGGCAGCAGGCTCGGCGTTTCAGGCAGTTGCGTGTATGTGCTTGAAGCGCCGAGCTTCACGTCTTCTCTCCTGAACCCATCAGTCTCGCACACGACCGCGAATCTAGTCCGGTCGGGCACAAGAGGGCACAAGAGTTTCAGCGAACTTTCAGCGGTGGCCTCGTCACGTCAGATCCACGCTCAGCAACGATGAACCGCGACATGGACATGCGCTTCTGACTGGGAGAGTCGGCGGCTCTCATGCGGGAGTTTTCCTGAAATGCAGTGTCCCCCGGTGCCCGCAAGTGTTCGGGGTGTGCTTATTGTGAGGATTTCACTTGACGGCGATTTCGAAGCGCTGCTAGTGTCCGCCGAGTTGCGGATTCGAATCTGAGGAGGTACGGCTAGGCCGATCCGGAATGAAGCGAGCCATCCTTCTCTTTCCAATCGTGGCACTCGTTTCTATCTTCCCACTCGCCCTCGCCAACCCCCCCGACGCATCATGGACCTGTGGAATATACGATGGCGACGATGGTGACGATGTCGTGAACCTTGTCTACGACGGTGCCGCCATTGAGGCTGCGCCGAGTCCTCCGGCTTCCCCGCTCCGCCGTCTAACTCAGATGTCAACTGAGTTGCGCACCTGCGTCGTCCACGTCTTCTTCTCTCTCCAGTTCAGCAGAGGCCCTCCGTCCGCCGTCGCTGTCACTTGCACCACTTCAACACTCGAAGCTCCTAACATCGTCGGTTCCTCCCTCTCTGGCAAGCCTAGGCCCCGCTTTCAGATCGGCTCCGACGGCTACGACCCCTTGAAGCACCGCCGGACGTTGGCCGCCCAGGCCCCCGAAGCGCCCGCCGAGCGCCTCGACCCCGAAACGACGCCGATGCCCCTGGAGGGCGCAATGATCTGGTTCTTCGTCTGGGTCCTCGAGACCGGCGCATTCCAGGTGAGCGACCCGCATCCCTCCCGGGAGGCCTGCGAGCAGCAGCGGGCCCTCGTCGACGAGACCAAGCACGACCCCCTCTGGGGCCGCCCCGTGGACCACACGCGGCCCTGTCTGTCAGCCGAAAAGAGTGACTGATGCCCCACCCAACGGGGCGCTTGCGGGGTTAGAGCTCATCACAGCCTCTCGCGCGGTCTTCAGCGCGTCTCAGCCTCCTCTCTTCTCTGAAGGCTCCGCGTTCTCTCTTCCTTCTGTGAGGCCCACTCACTCTCTCTTGGGTGGGTGAGCTGAAGCACGCATTCGCTGACCTAATCTCTGTAATGCCAGTTCGCGTGGCGAGTTCCCTCGACCCAAATGTGCGAAGCACTGTAGCGTCGTAGGTGAAGCATCACGAGTGCGCGCCGTGGAGTGCGCCACCAACCCGAGGCCGAATGCCCGCGCGGAGTCTACTTTCGCGGTGTCTACTTGGGGAAAGCTTACGCTGGGATGTGGCCGTTTCAGACAGTATTCCCTTCAATCTAAGCCTCCACCCTCATTCCCTCATAATCCGCGAAGACTCACATCTCACTCCAAACTCCGAATCGGCACACACATTCGGAATCTCGTGCCTCATGGTATTTGTGCTATTGACCATTGATGATGGCTAGGTCTCGTGTCTTCGTATCTCCAGCA
>DATFXF010000157.1:0-3619 GCA_035258565.1 Candidatus Acidiferrales bacterium | reverse complement strand
ACCCCTCAGGCCCCGCGGTGAGTGCTTAAATTCTGCCCTTCGCCGGAGCAATCGGCGCACTACCGCCTACAATGCGCCGCATCCGACCCTCGGCCTGGTGAGGCGGCGCTCCTGGGTCGTTCAAACGCGCGACCGGTAAAGAGGTGCCAGCAGAGCCCACGGTCGGGCGGAGCGGCGAATCTGTCCAATGGCGACAGTTACCGACTGAACGCTGTTGCTGCCCTGGGAACAAACGGACACAAGGGTCGTTGGCTTTTGCAGGCGTTTTGCTCATACACAGAAACCCAAGGCGAAGAGGTCAACCATCATGATCAAAGCTTCGCACATCAGAGAGCATATGGAAGTGAAGGGCTCGGACGGTAAGCATGTTGGCACCGTGCTTGGTGTTGAAGAGAGACGTGTCAAACTCGCGTCCGGCGGTATGGACCATTACATTGACATTGCAATAGTAGATGTCATCAAAGACGGCATGCTCTTTCTGACCAAGACCGCTCAGGAGACAGTTCGCACGTGGCATTAGCCAACGGAGTGGTTTCAGTGCATGGCCGATACGACACTAGGCTGGCAGATCGCAGTTGAGCATCCCGGCGACGGCGCCACCGAAATTTACAACGTGGCAATCTCCGACGAGCGCCAAGCCATGGATGCGGTCCGGGCGTGCGTGTGCAACGCTAATGGCATTGTCGTGAAGGTCAAATCTCAGCTCACGCGCCGGCTGTGTAAGGCGCTGAAGCTGAGGCCAGGCGAGGTCAAACGGGGCATGAGGAACCCAAAAAGGGGGCAAGATCATGTAGGGTGCAAAAAGCAGCCGATGTCTGGCATAGCGGCTCAGAGTGCGACTGGCACGTCACGCCAGTAATGTTGTCGCTAGGAGGGGCGAGGGGGCCACTAGACCGGCACCGACCATGTCGTCCGTAAGCCTCGAGTGGCCCGAACCCACCCCTCCCCTCGGTTCATATTCAAGCGTGCCGCCTCCTACACTTCACGCCGTGCTGCACACGGCAACTGGTCTCCAAGGCTGTCGCGCTCCTGAACGCCTGCCCAGAGATCACCCGTCTGGGGATGGAGGGCAAGCGCAGTTGGGTTGCGCGTGCCTGACGCGAACGTGGCCAGCATCGGAATCGAAGCGCTGAATGGTGGCCTTAGGCTCGGGCCCGACGCCGAGATTGCCCGAAGAACCACGCCAACGAAAAGTGCTCCGGTCTTGGGATCGATGTCCAGATGCCTCTGATGGCCCTGAACAATCCCGAACACGCCCTTCTTGGTGATCAACTGCGCACCGTAGGCGCCCGGCACCGGTTTTCGTTCCTCAGGGGGCACCTGGTCGGCGGGCTCCTACACACGCCCACTGCCGATCAACATCTCGACGCTCATGCGCAGCTTACCTTTCTCCTCGAACCGGGAGAGACGTGACTTGACCTGCTCGCGTACTGCGCGTCGGTCCGTGGCGGCGAGTCGTAGATAGGCTTGGGGCATGGAACCAACGCCGGCTTCTATCGGCTCCCAATACTCCTCAAAGCTCTCGAAGCTGTCTTCGCGTGTCGTACGCTCCACGTGGACGCCGCGGAAGCCGGCATCGACGAGCATGGCTTCGAGCCGGCGCGGGTCGTGCAGCACGAACGAGAGAAACAGCACGTCGCGCAGTTCCGGCAGAAAGCGGCTGAGCACGTCGGCAAGATTACCCCACATCGGTGCCCGATCAGGGGTGGAGATCACGCATATCCCGACTTGACCGTCTTTGCGCAGAACACGCCGGATTTCTCTTAGTCCCCGCACCGGATCCGGAAAGAATTGCAGGCCCAGCTGGCAAACGACGGCGTCGAAGCTGGCGTCCCTGAACGGTAGAACCTGGCCGTCAGCTGCGACCGGCAGAAACGGCGACCCATATAACCGTGTGCGTGCGCCCGTAAGCATCGCGGGCGAGATGTCCGCACCAACAACTACGCCCTCGGTGCCCACGAGAGAAAGCGCCATCCACGCAGCCTCGCCTGTTCCAGTGGAGACATCGAGGACGCGGTATCTCGGTTCCACAGCGGCGGCGGCAAGCACCGCCGGAACAAAGAGCCTCGACCAGCGGCCTGTCCAGCGGTCGTATGCCGAAGCATCGACCGCCTTACCCGGTGCTGTATGGAAACCGGCCCCGAACCCCGTGCTCATCGCTGTCCTCACCCCTCAACGCTGGGAGAAGCTCGCGCCCACCCCGTGCTGATCCTAGAAAATTAAACTGGCCCAATCCGAAGCATACCACGCTAAGTCCGGTCGTGATCGCCTGAGGTGAAGCGAGCTGTTCCGATCAACCGACGTCTGATCTTCTTGGATGATCGCCCGCAGCAGGCAGTCTCGGGGCAACCTATGTTCGCGGATCTCCGCGGTGTGGTGCCTCATTCACCGTCTACAACCTCGCCCACTTCATTGCCGTATCGGCGTATCGTCACCTTGTCACCCCCGCTCTGCGGTCGAGTTCGCCTTCACCAGAGCTTTAGGCCCCTTTGCGCTTTCGCTTCCAATGAGGGCGAACTTTCGAGCATTCGCAGACCACCATTCCTGACAGCGGCTATGCAGGAGTGCCAGTGAGCTCGAGCTCCATGAGACCAATCGAGTCGTAGGTCGCAGTGCTATCGTTCGTCTCAAACTGTAAAATGATGGCGGAGTTCGTTTCGCCTACGAGAGTCGGCGGGTGTCCTGGCGCGCTTATTTCTTTCACATAGCGCTGCGCGAGAATACCAACGCGGACATTCGCGTCGGCTGATCCCAGAACCGTCCAGATCAGTACGGCTCTTCCAGTGGGAAGCTCTTTGCCGCTCTCCCGAATAGTCCCACTATACTTCTCTTCCGCCCCGCTTCCGGCTGGCTTGAACCCGCACAGCATCTTTTGTCCGGTGTCCTGGGCTCGCTTCACCAAAGTACACGTCAGTACGCCGAGATTGGCCAGTCTCTTCTCCGCTTGCACCATGGTGACCGGCGGCACTGCAATGAGTGAAGCGCAGACAACAGCCACTAACCGCATGAGCACGACCACCGAGGGTTGGTGTGATTGCAAGCCCCACGCCTACCGCAGAGAGACTGCCGACCAACGAGACGAGCCAGACGATCTCCCGCGCGCTTCATCAAGGACTGATTTCCACATCGGAGTGCTCCCGCTTGCGCCGGAGCCACGATCGGAGATGTACGAGAACCCGAGCGCTTCGAGGGCAGCGACCGCGTGACAGACGGTGGCGCGGAGTCCTCAGCGCGCCGCGCCACCGACCTCATCAACTAATTCGTTCCGGGCCGTTGCATCGGGCTGCCCGGTTGCGGAACACGGGGAACCTCGGGACGGTTATTTGCCCGCTCCGCTGCGAGTTTCTCGGCATCCTGTTCTCGCTTGGACTTGAATGAGGGCGCGTTGGCGAGCTCCTCCTTCTTCATGTCCATTGTCAAATGCACGCCCTCTTGGTCATGGGTCATTTGAAGGCGATCCATTTTGAGGGCAACGCTTTTCTCACCGAGTCCGAGGAAGCCGCCAACCCCAATCACGAAGCCTTCAACGTTCTTAGCGTCTTTGCTGAGGATGAGATCGCTGATGCTACCGATCTTCGTCGACTTATCGACGGTGTAGACAGTCTGACCGACCAGATCT
>DATFXF010000156.1:0-41965 GCA_035258565.1 Candidatus Acidiferrales bacterium | reverse complement strand
GCTCGGGGCCAACCCCGCCCCGGGGGTAAAGACCCAAAGTGCAAAGGCCCTTTCGCGCCCCTTACAAAGCGGCCCTCTAGCCGAACGTGGCGTGACAATGAGAGAATCGAGAGGGGGCGTCGCCTGGGAGGCCTCGCTTCTGTGCCTATGTCCAAACGCGCTGCCCTCGTCTTGCTCCTGGTTTTGAGCGTGTCCGCTTTGGCGCTCTACTATGCGCGCTGGGGCTCGCGCGCAGCACAGCGCGGGAACATCCCGGAGCTAGTTTCCCTTGTTCCGCCCGACACCGCCTACCTATTCTACCTGGACTTAGCTCGCTTGCGCACCTCTTCCTTTCTCGTTCACCTGGCGGCCGTTGCACCCTCCCCTCAGGAAGACCCCGAGTATGCTCGGTTTGTCCGCGCCACAGGTTTCGACTACACCCGGGACTTGGACCGAGTTGTGTTCGCGGTGCGGCCCGACCCTTCCGCCAGCCTGAATGTGGCTCTGGCGGAGGGGCGCTTCGATCGGGAAAGAATCTCGAACTATGCGCTCGGGAGCGGCCAACGGGAGCGACACGGCGATGCCGAGGTGTTCTTGCTTCCGCCCCGCCCGCCTTCCAAAAAGCCCGTGGCCTTGGCTTTTCTGGGACCTAATCGCGTAGCCCTGGCCGATGGGCCCGACGCTCGGGGGGTGCTCGAGCGGCTCCTCGCCGGGCGAGAACCGGGCCCATCTCAACCCGCCATGCGCGAGCGCATTTCGCGCCTGGCAGATTCGCCCGCCTTTGCCGTGGGTCAAGTGGGGCAGTTGCCCGAGAACTTTGCGCCCGGCGGCCTGCGTTCAGACGAATTCAGCAACCTGGTTCGCAGCTTGCGTTGGTTCACGCTGGCGGCGCGTCCGGAAGGCGATCGGCTGAAGGTCTTGCTCGAAGGCGAGTGCGCTACCCAAGAGAACGCGCGTCAACTTGCAGGCACGCTGGACGGATTGCGAGTCCTGGGGCAAGCTGCGCTCGCCGATCCGAAAACGCGACAGCGACTCGAGCCGGAAACCACTCGGCTGCTCGAGGCCATGCTCAGGGGCATCGAAGTTTCCCGCAACGACCTGCGCGTGCGCCTGAACATCGAACTGACGGAGCAGATGCTTGATCGGTTGCCCCCAGCGCCAACTCGAAAGAGCTCCCCAGTCACCACGCCCAAGCGCTAGCTTAGCTAGGTACAGCTGAGGGTTTTCGGCGAAAGCGAACTCGGCAAAAACCGGACGAACCCGGAGGCCGGCGTCAGTCGGCGGAAGCAGAGGAGCGCAGGTAGCGCCAAGGATTCACGGGCGCCCCATAGAGGCGGACCTCGTAATGGACGTGCGGTCCGGTGACGCGTCCGCTGATGCCGACGTATCCGACCACGTCGCCGCGCTTGACGCCCTCGCCGGGCCGTGTGTTGAAGCCGGAGAGATGCCCGTACCAGGTGGAGATGCCGAAGCCGTGATCGACGACTACCAGCCGGCCATAACCGGTGCGCGTCTCGACAGCAGTCACCACGCCGTCGGCGGTTGCGCGGACGGCGTCGCCATACTGCGAAGAAATATCCACGCCGGCGTGGAACGAGCCCTCCCCGCTGAAGGGGTCGAGCCGCTGGCCAAAGCTCGCGCTGATGTGGCCAATCACGGGCCAGAGTGAAGGCGTAAACGAAGCGCCGCCCGGCCCCGCTCGCGGCATCAACCGCAACCCCTCGGTGGCCAGCGCCACGGCGGTGCCGTTCTTCTTGAGAAAGTTGAATTGCGCAACGGAGTGCTCAAAGGCTGCCTGGGTGGGAGCGCCTGGGCCGACCTCGTCGAGCCCAAACGGACTCTCGCGCAAGCGCAGGAAGCCGTAGGTCATGGCCACTTCGGTGGCCAGGGATTCAAGCGAGGTGAGGCGCTGGTTAGTGTCTTTGACGGTGGCCTGGAGCTGCTGGTAGCGCTGCTTGAGCGTGTCCTGCTCGCGACGGAGCGCGTTGTACTTGCCCACTTTCCACAGCATGCGCGAATACGCGCCGAGGGCGACGAGCACGGTGACCCCGCCCACCATCGCCAGAATCATGAACAGATGCAGGAGGTAAACAGGCAACCGAATCTTGTGTACCGTGCCGCGGTCACTGGAGGCAAGAAAGAACGTATAAGATTTTGGCTTCATGATCCCAAGGTCGCCAGTTGCTTACTTCGTGGGGACAGTCAGGCCGCTCTCCCCTCTGAGCGGCTGGGACTTCTAAAGTGAGAGTTTGGACCGAGACTCCGCGTTCGAAAGCCGCGCCAGTCTAGATTCGCTGCTCCAACCGAGTCAACTAAAATTTTTTCGCGCTTGGGAATCCGGCCTCGCTTACTTCCGGCGCGGCTCTTATAATGGCCGGGCGGCGCCGACGTCGAAACGCAGCCATTTCTGGTTTGCTCTCGATGACCGGGGAAAGCAATGTGATCGAACGCATCCTCGACCGCGTGCCTTCGCGTGCGTGGTCCGCACGTCGAGCAGGCTTGCGGACCGGTGCGGGAGATGATGCCGCCGTCGTTCGCCCGCGGCGCGGGGTCGAGTGGGTTCTGACGTGCGACGCGTTTCTCGAGAACGTTCATTTCCTCGCCCACGTTCATCCTCCCCAAGTGGTGGGATATAAGGCGGTGGCGCGGGCCACCAGCGATCTGGCGGCGATGGGCGCCGTGCCACGACTGTTTCTGCTCAGCCTCGCGCTACCCGCGCACCGCACGGCGCGCTGGCTTGACGAGTTTCTTGGTGGAATGGCGCACGCGGCGAGGCGTTTTGGCCTAGTGCTGGCTGGTGGGGACACGGCACGGAACCGAACGATTGCCATCAGCGTTACCCTTGTGGGGGAGGTCGCTCCGCATCGCGCAGTCTTGCGCTCGGGAGCGCGGCCGGGTGACCTGCTCTACGTCTCCGGGCGGCTGGGTTCCGCAGAATTGGGATTGCGGTTGGCGCTCGGCGGGTTGTATGGGCGGCGACGCTCGGAGGCCTTGCTGCAGCCGCATCTTTATCCCCCGCTGCGGCTCAAGCTCGGCGAGTGGCTCGCGCGCAAGCGACTTGCTTCCGCGATGATCGACACCTCTGACGGCCTCTCTACTGACCTCGGGCATCTGTGCGAAGCGAGCGGCGTTGGCGCACGCCTCTGGCTCAAGAGCATCCCTGCGGTGCGCGTGCCGCCGGCCTTACGAAGTCGAGGTCTCGACCCGCTCGAGCTGGCTCTCCACGGCGGCGAAGACTATGAGCTGCTCTTCACCGTGCCGCAACGTCGTCGCCGGCGCATCCCCGAAATTTACGGCGGGGTATCGCTCACGCGCATCGGCGTGGTCACCCAAGACCAACGAAGGCTTTTGTTCTGGCCCGACGGGCGCACCGAAAAGCTGGCGCCGCGGGGCTGGGATCACTTCCGGAGGCGCTGAGCGGGAGACGAACTCACCCGATCGTCACCGCCGCAAGCGGAAACGCTGCCCGTTGCCCTGGGAGCTCCCACTACTGCTTGTCGTACACCGCAGTGCTACTAACCTTGTTGCCCGTGGCATCGGTTCCGGTTGCGGTGATTGTACGGCTCTTGCCGTCAGGCGACACGACGATGCGACCGGTGGCTATGGGCTTACCGCCTTTCTTGACCGTAAAGGCCAGCGTGTGATCATCGATTTTCTTGACGGACCGCGCGTCTGAATTCGGATCCCCGGTGACCGGGTAGTCTTTGCCGTCGAACTTGCCGGTCCACTCGTTGTGTGTCGGCTTGCCATCGCTGTCGGTCCCATCGATAGTGACCTTCACATTGTCGCCCACGGCGTCGTATACAACCGTGCTGTTCTTCGGCGTTCCTGGACTGAGCTTGGACTTGGCCTCGTTCAGCCTCCAGGTGCCCATGAATACGTCGGCGGCGAAGCAGACTGCCACTCCCAGGAAGCACCATGCCAGTGTCAGTACGACCACTCTTGCTTTCATATCCCCTCCTGATGGAGAAGCAAATTGTGGAGCAAATTGGTGCGGGCGATTGTAGCGCTGGGCAGTGCATTCAGCAACTCGCGATCCTCTCGAAACGGGCACTGCTGGTGAGTGGAACGTCTTGCCTGCCGGTTGTTGCGGGCAAGAGAAGGCGTACTCTCGCTCAGAGGAGAATCACTGCTGTGCGAGCGCCTTTTCGATTGCTCGGACGGCGCGCTCGATGTCGACAAGTTCTGAGTTGGCCAACTGGGAGAGATAGGAAGCCAGGAACTTCACCCGCCGCTTGCGGCCCTGCTTGAGAATCGCCACTCCTTTTTCTGTGGCTTCAATCAGCAGGGTTCGGCGGTCCTGCTGATTCGCTCGCCGGCGTGCCAAGCCCTCGGCCTCGAGCGCATCCACAATGCGACTCATGGTGGGGGGCCTCACCTGCTCGGCGCGGGCCAGATCACCCAGAGAAACCGGTCCCCCCAAAACGATCACTGAAAGGGCTGACAGTCGGGCTGGCGCAATGCCGGTCGCTCGGTCCTCGACGCGGACAAGGCGCAGCAGGTGGATGGCAGTACTGTGTAGCCGCTCCGCCAGCTCTTCGGTTTGCATCTTTTTGGCCATCACTTAGCTAGGCTAATTATTTGCTTGACATCAGTCAAGGGAAGGATTATTAATTAGCAATGCTAATAGTCTAGGGATGGCTCCTCGGAGCAAGCGGGAGGCGTCGATGCAGCAAACGATTCGGCTTTCTCAGATCCACGCGATCATGCTCGGCGTGCGCGACCTGCCCCAGGCCTTGGCATTCTACAAGGAAAAACTAGGCCTGAAGGTGCTCCTCGAGGAGCCCCAACTGGCCCTGCTCGAGTGCGGAACGGTCCTGCTGGGTCTAAGCCGCGGACACGCTCACGCGGTACCGCACGTCGCGGGGGCCACGGAGGTTGTCTTTCGGGTGGAGACGGTAAGGGCGGCCCACCGGGCCTTGACCGCTCAGGGAGTCTCCTTTGTGTCCGAACCACACCAGGTCACGCCAACCGACTGGGCCGCACACTTCCGAGATCGAGACGGCCATCTCCTCTCGATTTTCGGACCTGAAGGCCAGGCCTAGCGGAACGGCGCAGGATTCTAGGGGCGAGACAGCTTCTTCGCTTACGGCGGAGGCGGGGATTTTGTTTCGGCGGTCGGTGTGGTTCCTCCGGAGACATCAGGCGGGACCTTGGGCGGGGAAGCCTTCGCCGGCAGCTTCCGCTGGGGCTCTTCGGTTTCGGTGGGAGCCGTGTCGGGCGTATCGACGGCGACTTGCTTGGTCAGTGCGACCTTCGAGAGCGGTTCGACGTTGGCGAAATCCTCGACGGGCTTGCCCTCCAGTGCCGCCTTCATGAACCCCATCCAGATGGGCAACGCGGCCTTCGCTCCGGTTTCCTTCTTCCCGAGCGAGACCTGCTTATCGTCGTAGCCCACCCAAACGCCTGCCGTGATCTGAGGCGTGAAGCCGATGAACCAGGCGTCGGTGAAGTCATTGGTCGTGCCCGTCTTGCCGGCGGCAGGCCGGGCGAGCTCCTTGGCGCGCACGGCGGTGCCGAACTGCACGACCTCCTCGAGCATGGCCACCATGGTGCGGGCGACGTTCGGGGCAATGACGTCACGGACGTTGGGATGAGCCTCCTCGAGTAGCGCGCCATCGTAACTGGTCACGCGACGGATCATGTGCGGCTCGATGCGGATGCCGTCGTCGGGGAAGACGGTAAACGCGGAGGTATGCTCGAGAAGGCTGATTTCCGCGGCGCCCAGCGCCAGCGGCAGGTAGGGTGGCAATGGGCTCGTGATCCCGAAGCGCCGCGCCGTCTCCACGACGCTGCTGATCCCGACCTTCTCCGCAACCTTCACCGCGGGCACGTTCCGTGAGCCGGCCAGGGCCCGCCGCAGCGTGATCGTGCCCTCGTACTTTTCATCGTAGTTGTGCGGCGAGTACAACTGGCCGCCGCTGATGGTGGTGAATGGCGCATCCACCACGGTATCGAAGGGCGAGAGGCCTTTTTCGATCGCCGTGGTGTACACGTAAGGCTTGAAGGAACTGCCCACCTGGCGCAGCGCCTGCGTGGCGCGATTGAACTTCGATTCCTCGAAGCTGTAGCCGCCCACCATAGCCTTGATCTCGCCGCTGGGGTTGTCGATCGCCACCAGCGCGGCTTGCGCTAGAGGCTTCTGTTCGAGTTCCACTCGGGCCAGGTTGCCGGTGAGGTCGTTGATTCGGACCTCGGTGAGGTCACCGGCTTTCAGAACCTGGCTCGGCGAGCGCCGGCCTGTCCAGGCGAAATCGGGTGCAGTGAGTTGCGCGTGGTAGGGCCCGATCCGGAGGGTGGCGGCCTTATCATCTACGGCCGTAACCAGACCGGTAACATAGGCGCCCTTCTCGATGGGACGGCGCCAGTCGTCGTCTTCATAACGATCGAGCTGGCCCGGGCCCTGGCGCAGGATATTGGGGAGGTTGCCGCGCCAGCCGTGCCGGTGGTCATAGGAATGGAGACCGTCGCGCACGGCGCGATTGGCCGCGCGCTCAAGCGCAACGTTGAGCGTCGTATAGACGCGCAGGCCGCGCTCGTGCACCGCTTCGGTGCCATAGGTGCGCTCCAGGTACTTGCGCACCTCTTCAAAGAAATAGGGCGCCAAATCGTTGCGGGGGTATTGCAGGCGGAGTCCGAGCGGCTGCTTGATCGCTTCCTGCGCGTCGCGTTGAGGGACTCTTCCATCGCGCGCCATGCGCTCGAGCACCCAGTTGCGCCGTTCGAGCGCCCGGTGCGGGTACAGTACGGGCGAATACCTCGGCCCCCGGATCAGCGCGGCCAGCATCGCCGCTTCGGAGGCCCTGAGCTGGCCGACCGGCTTGCTGAAATAAAACTCGGAAGCGGCCTCGAAGCCGTAATTGCCGTGCGCTAGGTAGATTTGGTTCGAGTACATGGTGAAGATCTGCTGCTTGGTGTAGTGGCGCTCGATCTGGATGGCCAACAGGACTTCCTGCACCTTGCGGCGAAAGCTCTTGTCGGGAGTCAGAAAGAGCACACGCGCGAGCTGCATGGTCAGCGTGCTCGCGCCCTCCGCCTTGCGCATCTGCACCACGTTGCGCCAGGCGGCCTGGGCGACGCGCGGGAAATCCACACCCCAGTGCTGCTCAAAGTGCTGATCTTCGGTCACCAGGATGGCGTCCTTGAGGAGCTTAGGGATCTGCTCGTAGGTCAGCAGAATCCTTCGTTGAAGCGCGAAGCTACCCACGGGCTGGCCATCGTCGGCGTAGAGCTCGGTGACGACGTTCGGGCGGTAATCTTCGAGCGCGCGGATTTCAGGAAGGTCGCTCGCGTAGACGAACAGCAACCCAGCCGCTGCCCCCAGGGCGATGGAGCACAAAAGTAGAAAGGCGAATGCGACGCGATCCATGAGCTTCTGCCCGCGCAGGTTGAGCGTCATGGGCGGGAGACTCAGCATACGGCTCTTATTCTATCGCACAACCCATCTCCCCACGGCAGGGAGGCAAAAGAGTCATACTGTTTCTTCAGACCGAAAGGCCAAGACGGTGAGGGCGAAGGAGAGCGCGACGAGGAGGCCGTCGCGGACCAGCGTGCGCGTGCCTAGCTTTTCGCCGAAGCCGAAGCACCCGCAATCAATCCCCAATCCTTGGAAATGGGCGCGCAGCATCAGGATGAAGAAGCCCAGCAGCACGGCGGTCGCCGCCAGCGTGACGTAGCGCACCCCGAGGCCGACCACCAGGAGGAGGCCCAGGGCCAGCTCGATCCAGGGCAACGTCCGGGCCACCAGCGTTACGCCCCATTCCGGCAGGACCTGGTAGGAGTTCACGGCCATGGCGAACAGCGCCCAAGGATGCCTCAACTTTGTGTAGGCGGCATATAAGAACAAGGCACCGAGCGCTAAGCGCCCGAGAAGCACCAGTGCGCGCGCCACGCCGGACGCTCGCTGGGGTGCTGAGGGAGTGGAATCCCCCATGGCTATTGCCGGAGGAGGTAGTCGAGATACTGCTTCAGGAGCGCGTAGGTGACGCCCCCGGGTGGAAGCGGGACCGTGTCGCCGCCTTTGATGACGAACAAGCTTGGAGTCGAGGTCACTCGCCGGCTCTGGCCCAGGGCCACATCTCGGTCGATGATCGCGTCGAGCTGGCCTTTCTCGACGAGTTGCCGCACTTTTTTCATTTCTGCTGGCGTGAGCACCGCGGCCACCACCGGTTCGATTTTGCCGTTGGCCGCCCAGGTCTCTTGTTTGGCGTAAAGCGCCGCTTCCACTTTCTCAAACTGACCTACTTGCGCCGCGGCGTTGACCCACCGCGCCGCCTCTCGCGAGTGCGTGTGGACCGGGAGCGGGAAGTCGTGATGCACCAAGTAGACTTTGCCGGTGGCCACGTAGTTCTCGATCACCGGGCGCAACGTCTCTTCGTAGTTCCGCTTGCAGGCCGGGCACTGGAAATCGCTGAAGACCTCAATGGTGATCGGCGCCGACTTCGAGCCTAGCGATTTGAGCGCCGTCCATTCGGCCGCGGCGACTTTGGTCTGCGCCGGGGGCCGAGCGCCGATGGCCGGCACCAGGACTACCAGGCCCATCCACAGGACAAGTCCTTTTCTCGAGCGCGACCCTAGCACCTTCGCCTCCTATCCAAACGAATGGCGGCGGCTATTCTACCTCGACTCCGAGAACTTTTCGCTGCCCGACCGAGAGTTCTGACCCTTAGCCGGCGAGCCACACCAGCTAGGATGCTCGGGAACGTTCGCCGGTTGACGGCCAAGATCTCGAGGCGGCAACTTGGGCCAGGGCTGAATTCTGCTAGCGCAGCTTTGGAATCAGAGACTAGTATATGATCTAACTTGTTCATAAAAAAGACCTTAGTATCTGTTCAATAAACTTGACAAAATCGCACTCAATCTCTATAATGGGCCGTGACTGATAGGCAGCAAAACCCGTGGGCCGGGCTGTTGGCCCGAGGAGGAAGTTTCGGCAATGAGTAAGATTATTGGTATCGACTTGGGCACTACCAATTCGGTTGTCGCCGTCATGCAGGGCGGCGAGCCGGTAGTCATCCCCAATCAAGAGGGGGCGCGCACGACGCCCTCTGTGGTGGCCATCACCAAATCGAACGAGCGCTTGGTCGGGCAAGTGGCCAAGCGGCAGGCGGTGACCAACCCTGAAAACACAGTGTACTCGATCAAGCGGTTCATGGGGCGGCGCTATGATGAGGTGGCAGAGGAGGCGCGTCGCGTTCCCTATAAGGTGGTCCGCGGGCCGCACGACGACGCGCGCGTGGAGATCCTCGGCAAGGCCTACAGCCCACCAGAGATCTCGGCAATGATCCTAGGAAAACTCAAGGCCGCCGCGGAGGACTTCCTCGGCGAGAAGGTCACCAAGGCCGTCATCACGGTTCCGGCCTACTTCAACGACAGCCAGCGCCAGGCCACCAAGCAGGCGGGCGAGATTGGCGGGCTGGAGGTCTTGCGCATCATCAACGAGCCGACCGCGGCCGCGCTGGCCTATGGCCTCGACAAGAAGAAAGACGAAACCATCGCCGTCTACGACCTGGGTGGGGGCACGTTTGACATCTCCATTCTCGAGGTGGGTGAAGGCGTGGTGGAGGTGAAGGCCACGGCTGGCGACACCCATTTGGGCGGGGACGACATTGACCAGCGCGTGATCGAGTGGATTGTCAGCGAGTTTAAGAAGGATCAGGGCATCGATCTCAGCAAGGACCGCATGGCACTCCAGCGGCTGAAGGAGGCTGCGGAGAAGGCCAAGTGCGATCTCTCGCAGTTGCTCGAGACCGAGATCAATCTGCCGTTCATCACCGCGGATGCCTCGGGGCCGAAGCACCTGCAATTGAAGCTCACCCGGTCGAGGCTCGAGCAGTTGATGCAGGATCTCCTCGAGCGCACGATCGGCCCGGTGAAGCAGGCTTTGAGCGACGCAGGTATCGGTGCCGACAAGATTGACGAAGTAGTGCTCGTGGGTGGCTCGACACGCATCCCGCGCGTCGTCGAGATTGTGAAGAACCTTTTCAACGGCAAAGAGCCGCACAAGGGCGTGAATCCGGACGAGGTGGTAGCGGTAGGCGCGGCCATCCAAGGCGGCGTGCTGGGCGGCGAGGTGAAGGACATTCTGCTCCTCGACGTCACTCCGCTCTCCCTGGGTGTCGAGACGCTGGGAGGTGTGATGACCGTCCTGATCCCGCGCAACACAACGATTCCGACGCGGAAGTCAGAGGTCTTCTCGACCGCTGCTGACAACCAGACTTCGGTCGAGATCCATGTGCTGCAAGGTGAGCGGCCCCTGGCGAAGGACAACCGCACACTGGGCAAGTTCCACTTGATTGGCATCCCACCGGCACCGCGCGGGATGCCGCAGATCGAGGTCACCTTCGACATCGACGCCAACGGCATCCTGAACGTTTCCGCCAAGGATATGGCTACGAATAAGGAGCAGAAAATCACCATCACCGCATCGACGGGCCTCAGCAAGGAGGAAGCCGAGCGGATGCGCGCCGATGCCGAGGTGCACTCGGAGGAGGACCGCAAGCGCCTGGCCGAGATCGAGGCCCGCAACCAGTGCGACACGCGCGTCTATCAGCTCGAGAAGCTCCTGCGCGAGAACCGCGAGAAGCTCTCCGAGTCCGATGTGAAAGCAGCGGAGACAGCGCTTGAGGAGGCGAAACGCGCCATGGCCGATGGCGGCGTGGACCGCATCAAGTCGGCGATGGAGGCGCTCGAGACTGCCTCGCACAAGATCGCCGAGGTGCTCTACCGCAGCGGCACCGCGCCGAGTGCAGGTGCCGCGGCAGGCGGAGCGGGCGGCCCGGGCGCGACGGGTTCGGGCAAGGGTGCGGGCCAAGGTGAAGTGATCGACGCCGAGTATGTGGATGTGGACGAATCGAAGAAGCCGAATTAACGCCTAGCGTCGATCGAGCGTTTAGCGGCGCACCCACGGGGCCGCCCGACTGAGCCAAGGCGGCCTCGTGGGCTGTGCACCGTTTTCCAGGCGGCGCAAGCGGAAACATGGTGACCGAGGGGATCAAGCGCGCTGGCCCGCCGCAGGCGGTCGGGAAGCTGCGCGAAGACTTTTACATGATCCAGGTGGCGCTCAGCGAACCGCCGAGCGCGGACTGGAAGCGGCTATTCTATGACGCGCAGCACTCGTTCCCGTCCCAATTTCCGCCCCGCGCGGTGGAGATGAGCGGGGCCGTCCTTCGCTTTCGTTCCGAGGCCGGGAGCGTCGAGGAAAAGATTCGCTGGATCGACCAGTGGATCGGCCGGGCGAACGAGAAGGAGGCCGCGCTCGGCGGCCGGCTGGACGAGGAGCGGCGGCGTCGCCGCGAAGAGCTAGCGCGTGAACAGCAGGAGCTGGCGGAGCTGAACGCCCGCTGGTTGAAATGGTAAGCATCCGCGCGTGAGCATGTGATGCCGACAACGACCAAACAAGACTATTATGAGCTGCTCGGAGTGCCACGCCGGGCCACGCTCAAGGAGATCCGCCACGCTTACCGCAAGCTTGCCCGCAAGTATCACCCGGACGTGAACCCGGGCGACAAGTCCGCCGAAGAAAAGTTTAAGCAGATTCAGGAAGCCTACGGCGTTCTCTCCGACTCAAAGAAACGCCAGATGTACGACCAATTCGGCTTCTACGCGGAGAATTATCAGGGTGGGCCGCCGCCGGGGTCGGGTGGCGGGCCGGGCGAAATCAATTTCGATTTTGGCGGCTTCGACTTCGGCGGGGCCGGCGGCAGGAGCTTCCGCGACATCTTCAGCCAGTTCTTCCGCGGCGCGTCACCGGAGGCCGCAGCCACACAGGCCGAGCCAGGCAGCGATCTCGAATATCAGATCAAGATCGGTTTCTGGGAAGCGGTGCGGGGTACGGTAAAGAAGCTGACCATCACACGGCTGGATACCTGCGGCCAGTGCCGGGGCACCGGAGCCGTGGGCGATGCGCAGCAGGTCTGCACCGCGTGCGGCGGCTCGGGGCAGGTCACCGAGACGAGCGGGCGCATGCGCTTCAAAATGACCTGCACGCGCTGCGGTGGCACCGGACGGCTCCGCACGATTTGCCGTGCCTGCGGCGGCGAAGGCCGCGTCCGCCGGGCCGATACGCTGGAGGTGCGCATCCCTGCCGGAGTGCAGACGGGGTCACGGGTGCGCGTGCCGGGCCGCGGGAACGCGGGCACGCTTGGCGGCCCGCCCGGCGATCTTTACATCATCACCGAGGTCGAGCCGCATCCGTTCTTCGACCGCCGTGGCGACGATCTCTATATCACCGTGCCCATCACCGTCAGCGAAGCCAGCCTCGGCGCCAAGATCGAAGTGCCCACCATGGACGGCCGCTCGGTGTTGCGCATTCCTCCGGGCACGAACAGTGGGCAGAAGTTCCGCCTGCGCGAGAAGGGTGTGCCCTCGGTGCGCGACCCGCGGCGCCGCGGGGATCAGTATGTCGAAGTGCAGGTGGTGGTGCCCAAGCCGGTGGATGAACGCGTCCGCAATCTGCTGCGCGAGCTCAGCAAGCTGACACCGGAAGACCCGCGGCAGGACCTGTTCACCCGCGCGGGCCTCTAGGGGAGAACGCATGGCCGCTCGAGCAAAGAAGAAGGCGCGCACGGGGTACATGATCAGCGCCGTCGCGAGCCTCTACAAAATTCATCCGCAGACGCTGCGTCTCTACGAACGCGCCGGGCTGCTCAAGCCTTCGCGCTCGCAGGGCAATACGCGCCTCTACACCGACGAGGACCTGGGGCGGCTCGAAGTGATCCTTACGCTGACGCGCGAAATGGGCGTGAACCTTGCGGGAATCGAGATCATTCTGAACATGCGCGAGAAGATGGCCGAGATGCAGAAGCAGATGGAAGAGTTCACGCGCTTCGTGCAGGAAGAGATGGTGCGCGGGTTGAGTTCCGCCCGGGAGTCGCGTGCGCGCGATGCCATCGTGCGCCTCGCTCCGCCTCGCGCTATCCGCGTGCACAAGTAGCGCTGCATTCATAGTTCCTCCCATCGAGTGCGCGATATCTACCTGCCCCCTCCGGGTCCAAGCTCGGGGTTTTTTTGGTCCCAGAAGGAACCGAAAAGATCACCAAGCCAGTTTCCACAGTGGGCGCGGGTTTCCACACTGGGCTCGACTTGCGCCCGACCCGCGGTGCGCCTATGCTCTCTTTATGGCGCAGCCGGATTGCGCGCAATGCGGCGGCACGGGCTGGAAGATGGTTCGAAGCGAGGAGGGCGAGACGCCGGCGCGCGCGGCGGTGCGCTGCGATTGCTCGCGGAGCGACCGAACGATGCGTCTACTCGAGCGTGCGCGTATCCCGCGACGCTACGAGCCCTGCGACTTCTCGAACTTCGACACCGACCTGTACGAAGGGGAAGCGGAGGGCGCTCGGTGGGACCGCAGCCTCGAGCAGGCCAAGCTCGTGGTCGAAAGCTTCGCTCGCGACTTTCCGGTGGGCACCGATTCTGGCCTGCTGCTGATGGGCCCCTGCGGCACCGGCAAGACGCACCTGGCCGTGGCGGCGCTCAAGCAACTCGTGCTGCGCGGCCACGGCGGCCTCTTCTACGACTACCGCGAACTGCTCAAGGAGATTCAAGCTAGCTATAATCCCGAGAACCCGGCCACGGAGCTCGGTGTCCTCGAGCCGGTGCTCGAGGCTGAGTTGCTTCTGCTCGATGACCTGGGGGCCAGCAAACCTTCCGCGTGGGCGCTCGAGACCGTCGGCCACGTCCTCAACACGCGCTACAACGAAAAGCGCATCACGATTCTCACGACCAACTATCTGGACGCCACCTCGGCGCGTGGCGAAGGCCCGCGCTCGACCGGGAGCGTTCCGAGCGAGCAGCGGTTGCCTTCGGGCCAAACCCTTCCCGGCACGCACGAGGATGCGCTCGCCGAGCGCGTCGGCCAGCGCATCCGCTCGCGGCTCTACGAAATGTGCCGTACGGTCGAACTCGTTGCTCCCGACTACCGCAGGGAGATTCGCCAGGCCGGCCGCGTGCGCTCCTAGCGGCCCGGCGTTGTTTTCCTTCCTCTCCTTCCGAAGCGAGAACCGTCTGCTCCGAGCCCGAGGAGTCAGCGCTCCTAGAAAACGCGCGTGTGGCGTTGGTGCTTGTTGGTGCTTTGGTGCTTTCGGTTTATTGACAAGGCCTCGGAAGCACGCGTATCATGCGAACGATGCGGCGTTTAGACGGCCGCTGCATCTCCTTCCTTGCTCTCGCACCGTCCACGGGAAATCCCAGTGGCGGCAGACCTCAGCGAGCAGGGTAAGTTTCCTCTGGGAGGCTGCCTGGATGTCGCCGGAGTGGGAAAACCGAACCCCCCAGCGTTCCACGACCGCGGTTCGAGCAGCTTCCAGCTCTGCCGAACGACCGGCGGCCGAAGTCACCCCGCAAACCGGCGGCCAAGCCGCCGCGCCAGCGCGCGCTGAGCCCGTCACCCCGGCCGAAGTGCCGGCTCAGGAGTCTGCGAAACCCACGCTCGAGTCCGTCGAGGTCCCGGAGAGAATGGATCAGCTCATGGAACGGTACTCCGCGCCACCGCCGACTCCGGCGGAGGGAGAGATGGCCGAGGGGCGCGTGATTGCCGTCACCGAGTTGGGCGTGGTCGTGGATATCGGCGCGAAATCCGAAGGACTGATTCCCGCGCAGGAGCTCGTCGAATCCGAAGGCGGCGTGCGCCTCGAGCCTGGCCAGAGGATCGAAGTGCAGCTCCTGAACGAAGAGAAGGAAGGCTACATCCTGCTTTCCTACCAGCGCGCGCGTCGTCGCCGCGCCTGGGAAAACATCGAGAAGTCCTATCGCCAGCGCATCCACCTGACCGGACAAGTGGTGGACCGCATTAAGGGCGGGCTGGTGGTGGATCTGGGCATCCGTGCGTTTCTGCCAGCCTCGCAGGTGGACCTCCGCCCGGCGCACGATCTAGAGGCGTGGAAGGGTCGGGAGATCCCGTGCCGCGTGCTGAAGATGAACCGCAAGCGCGGCAACGTCGTGGTGAGCCGGCGCGTGATCCTTGAGGAGGAACTCGAGGCACAACGGCAGAAGCTCCTAGAATCGCTCGTCGAAGGCCAGGTGATCACCGGCAGGGTGAAGAACATCACTGACTACGGCGTCTTCGTGGATTTGGGCGGGCTCGACGGGTTGCTGCACATCACCGACCTCTCCTGGGGCCGGCTCGCACACCCTTCGCAGGCGGTTTCACCGGGGCAGGAAATGGAAGTCAAGGTGCTGAAGTTTGATCGCGAGAAGATGCGCGTCTCGCTGGGACGCAAGCAACTGCTGCCCGACCCCTGGGCCGTGGTGCCGGAGCGTTACGCGCTTGGCGTGCGCGTGCCGGGTCGCGTGGTTGGCATTACCGACTATGGTGCATTTGTCGAGCTCGAGCCCGGGGTCGAAGGGCTCGTACATGTGAGCGAGATGAGTTGGTCGAAGCGCATGAAGCACCCCTCGAGAATCGTCTCGCTCGGCGATCAAGTCGAAGTCGTGGTGCTCGACATCAAGCCCGAACAGCGGCGCATCTCACTGGGGCTCAAACAGACGATGCCCGACCCCTGGCAAGTGCTGGCGGAGAAATATCCGGTGGGCACAATCGTCTCCGGCCGCGTGCGGAATCTGACCGACTTCGGCGCGTTCGTCGAAATCGAGGAGGGCTTCGACGGTCTGATCCACGTCAGCGACATCAGCTGGACCGAGCGAATCAAGAACCCGGGGGAGGTGTTCAAGAAGGGCGACACGGTCCAGGCGCGTGTGCTGAAGATGGATACCGCCAACCGCCGGGTTTCGCTGGGCATCAAGCAGGTGAACGACATCTGGGCCGACTGGTTTGCCGCGCACAAAGTGGATCAAGTGGTTCGCGGGCGTGTCTCGCGGTTGACGAACTTTGGCGCCTTTGTGGAATTGGCCGCGGGCATCGAGGGGCTGTGCCACATCTCGGAGATCGAAGAGCGCCGCAGCAAAGGCGAGAAGCCCCCGGCGCCGCGCGGCGAGAAGACGGCCGTGCCGCTCGCGGTGGGACAGGAGTACGACTTTAAGATCATCAAGCTCAATCCCGAGCAGCACAAGATCGGCCTGAGCTATCGCGCGGCGCAGAAGCAGGCCGAGCGGCGCGAAATGCAAGAGTACCGCTCCTCGAAGTCGTCTCCGACGGCGACGATCGGCGACGCAATTCTCTCGAAGCGTGAGTCGCTCTAGCCGCGCACCCCGTCCCGTGCCGCCACGAATTTTGTTTCCCTCCAGGGCCAATTGATGGTATGGAAAGGCCGCCGGTTGACCCCTAGAGGGAGCGCCGGCCAGCCGGGAACGGGCCCAGTCACTCCATACTTACGATGCTGGGGTGCACGACGATGAAAGATGCCACCATGACCAAGGCCGACCTCGTTGAGGAGGTCGTGCGGGTGACGGAACTAGCGCGCAAGGAGTCGGAGACCATTGTGGAGACCATCTTCGAGAGCATCATTCAGGCCTTGCAGAGTGGCGATAAGATCGAGATCCGCGGCTTCGGCAGCTTCCGCACCCGCCAGCGGCGCGGCCGCACGGGACGCAATCCGAAAACCGGGGCCAAGGTGGAAGTGCCGCCCAAGCGGATTCCATTCTTCAAGCCCAGTAAGGAATTGAAGGACTTCGTCAACGGGGTTCCCCCCGCACAGGCAGCGGCCGTCACGCCTGGCGAGCCTTCGCCAAGTTAGCTTCGCGGGGCATGGATTACCTCTGGAGCCCGTGGCGGTACCGCTATGTCGCCGATGCCGCGAAGGACGATCGCTGCATCTTCTGCGACGCGCTGGCGCTGGGCGACGACGCGAAAAGCCTCATCGTTTTCCGCGGCGCGAAAAACTTCATCATCCTGAATCGCTTCCCATACACCACCGGCCACGTCATGATTGTGCCGTTTGTGCATCGGGGCGAACTCTCCGAGAGTGACACCGAGACGCTGGCGGAGATGATGGATCTCGCGCGGCGCGTCGAAGCGGCGCTGGCCTCCGTCTACAAACCCGAAGGCTACAACCTGGGCATGAACCTCGGCCGCTGCGCCGGGGCCGGCGTCGCCGGCCACCTGCACCTGCATGTCCTGCCGCGCTGGTCGGGCGACACGAACTTCATGACCGTTACCGGTGAAACCCGCGTCGAGCCCGAAGACCTGGGCCTCACCTATGATAAGCTCCGCCGCGCGCTCGCCGTGCGGCGCTGAGGCACGGGCACAGAGGCGAACCCTTGCACCTGGAACTCACCGAAGAACAGAAGATGCTCGAGCGGACGGTGCGGGAGTTTGCCACCTCCGAGGTAAAGCCGCTGGCGCGCGAGCTCGACGAGACGGGGCGCTTCCCCCGCGAAACGTTCCGCAAGGCGGCCGAGCTGGGCTTGACCGGCATTGCACTGCCCGAGCAGTACGGTGGCGCGGGCTTCGACCACGTCAGCTACGCCATCGCCGTCGAAGAAATCTCGCGCGCTTGCGCCTCGACCGGGGTGATTCTCTCCGTACAGAATTCGCTCTACTGCGACCCCATCTACCGCCTGGGCACCGAGGAGCAGAAAAAGAAGTTCCTGGTTCCGTTTGCGCGCGGCGAGAAGATTGGCTGCTACGCGCTCACCGAGCCACAGGCCGGGTCCAATGCCGCGGCGCTGGCCACGCGTGCGGTGCGCCAGGGCGATCGCTACATCGTCAACGGCACGAAGGCGTGGATCACCAACGGCGGGGTCGCCGACGCGGCGATCGTGTACGTGAACACAGATCCGGCCAAGGGTGAGAAAGGCATCACCGCGCTGGTCGTGGAACGCGGCACGCCGGGTTTCCGGGTGGGCAAGGAAGAAAAGAAGCTTGGCATCAACGCCACGGCGTGCGTCGAGCTCGCCTTCACCGATTGCGAGGTGCCGGTTGGGAACCGCATCGGGGAGGAAGGTGAAGGCTACAAGGTGGCGCTTTCGACGCTCGACGGCGGCCGCATTGGCATTGCTGCGCAGGCCGTCGGCATCGCGCAGGGCGCCTTTGAGGCGGCACTCCAATACTCCGAGCAGCGCATGGCCTTCGGCCAGCCTATTGCGAATTTTCAGGCCATCCAGTTCATGCTCGCTGATATGGCCACGGAGATCGACGCCGCACGGTTGCTCCACCGCAAGGCCGCCTGGAAGCAGGACACCGGCGCGCGGTTCACCATGGAGGCTTCCATGGCCAAGCTCTTCGCGAGCGAAATGGCCACCCGTGTCACCCACAAAGCCATCCAGATCCACGGCGGCTACGGCTATAGCCGCGAATATCCCGTTGAGCGCATGTACCGCGACGCCCGCATCACCGAGATCTACGAAGGCACCAGCGAGATCCAACGCCTGGTGATCGCCTCCTGGGTCCTCAAGTCCTACTAAGAAATCGAGAGTGCACGGACGGGATTCTCCTGCGCGCTCGGAATCACCGCGCCTAACGGTGTATGCTGGCGGAATGTTGGCTCTTGACGGCGAGGTCGAATTTGATCCCCAACGGGAAGAGGAATTCTTCGCGGCGCTGCCAACGCGCCCGGCGGTCTTCTTGGTTGAGCCTCGGCCAGCCGGCGCCGCACCCTACCTGCTACGTACCGCAGACCTGCGCCGCCGCGCCGAGCGCCTGCTCCGTGCGCCGGAGATGCCTTCCCAGCGGCTCAACCTGCGCGACCTTACGGCGCGCGTGCGCTATCGGCTGACCGGCTCGCGTTTCGAGCAGAACCTGCTTTTCTACCAGCACGCGCGCGAGCGGTTCCCGAGGCGCTACCGGGCGCTCGTGCGGCTGCGACCGCCTGCGCTGCTCAAGGTCAATCTGGGGACCGAATACCCGCGCTGCTACCTCACGCGCCGAATTCTCTCCGACGGCGGCTTCTACTTCGGCCCCTTCGCGTCGCGCAAGGCTGCGGAAGCGTTCGCGAACGATTTCCTTGATCTCTTCAAACTTCGTCGCTGCCTGATCAAAATCCGCCGGGACCCGAACTTTCCCGGCTGCATTTATTCGGAGATGAAAATGTGCCTGGCGCCATGCTTTGCCGGTTGCAGCAAGGCGGAGTATGACGTCGAGGTCGGCCGCGTGCTGGACTTTCTCGGCTCGCGCGGTCGAACGCTCGCGTGCGAATTCGAGCACGAACGCGAAATCTCGAGCGAAGCTCTCCATTTCGAGCGCGCCGCAGCCCTGCACCGAAAGCTTGAGAAAGTGGCCGAAATCCTCAGCGGCCTGGGGGAACTGGCCCGCCAGGTGGACGAGCTCGACGCCGTCGTGCTCCAGCCCGCGGCCGAGGGGAACACCGTTGCGCTTTTCGCCGTGCGCGGTGGCCGGATCGCTGATCCCTTTTTTCTGCGCTTCGGCGAGCTGGCCAGCCAGCCTCGCTCGGTTGAAGAGATTCTGCGCGAGGAGTTGAAACCTGAGATCGGCACCGAAGACCATGGCCCTCGGCCGGGTTCTGGGCCACGCGTAGCGTCCGAGGAGCTGACCGAGCATCTCGGGCTGCTCGCGGGTTGGTTTTACTCCAATCCGCGCCAGGGCGAGATTTTCTTCCGCCAGCGAGCGCGCGGCGCGAAGGAACCCTCCGCGGCGGACTGGCCGTACCGACGCATGATCCGCGCCTGCTCGCGGCTTCTCGCGCCGACCGAACCTCCTTCCCACCCGGTGTCCTCCTGAGGGCCGAATCGCCCCCCGGCTTTCTCCAAATCTTGTCGTTCCGGAAGGATTCTCCGCCGGACCTTGTACCAGGAAGCATCTGCTATACTCCGGGCGCTTATGGCCAGCTCAGCGACACCGGAGGGGACGCGGCGTTATGCGGCGCGGTTTTCCGGCCGCGCGGCGGAGGGACATTTCCGTTCCTCGCCCGCGCTCGGGACCGGCGAGCAGCGCGGTCTCCTGCTCTCCTCCATCGGCATCGGCACCTATCTCGGCAATCCTGACGCCGAGACAGACCAGGCCTATACGGACGCGGTGGTCGCCGCCGTCGAGGGCGGCATCAACGTCATCGATTCAGCCATCAACTACCGCTTTCAGCGCAGCGAACGGTCCATTCGCGCCGCGCTCGAGAAGCTTGCGCAACTCGGTTATGCCCGCGACGAGCTCGTCCTGGCGACGAAGGGCGGTTATCTAACTCCCGACGGCGAAATGCCGGCTGACCCCGGTTCCTACTTCTTCCGCGAGTACATCGAGCCTGGCGTCTTCCGCGTGGACGAGATTGCCGGCGGTCACTGCATGTCTCCACGTTACCTGGCAAACCAGCTCGAGCGCAGCCTGTTGAACCTGGGCGTGGAGTCGATCGACGTCTACTATCTCCACAACCCGGAAACGCAGTTGGGTCTGGTGACACGCGAGGAGTTTGCCCGGCGGGTGCGCGCTGCGTTCGAGTATCTGGAATCCGCCGCGGCCGAGGGCAAGATCCGCCTCTATGGCATGGCCACTTGGAATGGGTTCCGCCAGCCGGAGACCGCGCCGGACTACATCTCCCTCCGCGAGATGGTGCTCCTCGCGCACGAAGTGGCCGACGACGCGCACCACTTCCGCGTCGTGCAATTGCCGTTCAATCTGGCTATGACCGAGGCGCTCACGCGGCCGAACCAGGCATTCGACGACGGCCGGCTGCCGATGATGGAAGCGGCGCGCGCCCTCGGCGTTACGCTCGTCTCGAGCGCCTCACTGCTCCAGGGCCAGGTGGCGCGAAACCTGCCGCGCTTCATCGCCGAAGCACTGGGCCTCGGAAGTGACCTGCACCGCGCGCTGCAATTCGCCCGTTCGGCAGCCGGCATCACCACCGCGCTCGTGGGCATGAGGCGCGTCGAGCACGTTCGCGAGAATCTGGAATTGGTCGGCGTGCCGCCGGCCTCCGAGGAGCAGTTTGCCAGGCTCTTCGAGCGAGGCGAATCGGTGTGAGAACGATCCCGCTACCAGCGGCGAAGATGTGGGGCGCGCCAAGCAGCACTTCTACCCCGGTGTGGATGCGAACTCTGGATGACGCTCGAGGAGCCACGCGCGCACCGCTTGACTCACCGCCTTGAGCTGACCGGTGAAGAAATGATCTGCGCCGGGGACGAACACAAGTTTCGTTTGCTGCCGGTGTTGATCCGGCAGACTGGTGACGAGAGATTCCAATTTCTCCGGCGCGCCATAGGAGTCGCGGTCGCCCTGCACGAAGAGCTTCGGCTGCGGACAATCCCGCAGGTAAGTGAAGTCTGAGTGGTTCACGGGCAAGCCGAGGCCGATCAGCTCAGCCACCGGTTCGGCTTCTCCCTGGCTGGTGCAGCCCACTCGCAGTCCCACCCAAGCCCCAAAGCTGAAGCCAGCGAGCAGTACCGGACGCGCAGGCAACTGCTGGGCCAGAAAGCGGAGTACCGTCCGCACGTCGTCGACTTCGCCGCGACCCTCATCGTGCTTTCCGGTGCTCAATCCCGCGCCACGAAAATTGAATCGCAGCACGGCGAGGCCGAGTTCGTGCAGCGTCTTCGCCACTTGAAAGACCACCTTGTTGTGCATGGTGCCGCCATAGAGCGGATGAGGATGGCACACCACCGCGCGCATAGGCGGGTCAGGCTGTGGCGAAGTCCACAGCGAGGCCTCAAGGCGCCCGGCCGGGCCTTCGAGGAAGAGGCGGCGATGAAAGACCGTTGTATCGTGAGTGGCCACGGGTGACGCCTCTTTTGGGGCCCGACGAACCACCGAGGTTGCCCTCAGGGGCACCGCAGCGCTTAAGGGCCACAGCGGTGTCCCTACGGTTTCGCGGGTGGGAGCAAAGCCACTGCGACCTCCTGCGCGATGGAGCCCGGTCTGCTGGTCACGCGCACGATTCGCGCGGGCAGCTCGGCCGTGGTAATCCACCGGCTGGGAAGCGATCCTCTGGGCGAGAAGATGCGCAGGTCATCGCCGACCGAGTAGAGCCGCGTGGTCCAGAAGCGCACACCATCTTCGGTTATGTCCATGGTCATCGTTTCCTCGGGCCAGGGTGAGTCCGCCGGGCGCACGCGAATCGGAAGGGCCAGGGGGACACGCTCCTGCCGGCGCCGCTCCGCACCGGAAGCGCCACCCCTGGCGGCGGGCCGCGGGGGCTCTTCAAGGTCGATGGCCACCAGCGAGCCTTCGCTCGGCTGATCCTCGACGCGCGCCACGCTGGCGTCTCGAGCTGCCCCAGCGGAAGGGTGGAGTCGTAGGGAAAGGTCACCCAGAGCATGGCATGCACCGGGCAGGGCTCGCTCCGGCGAACCAGGAGCCCGCCGCGGGAGACCTCGAGCGTCTCCGTGACCTCCGTCCAATGGCCCAGGGGGGGTCTGCCACCGGAGCCGCACGGGCAGATGCAATTGCACACGCGAGTGGCGCCGCCGCTCGACCACGGACGCCTGCCCGGGCGGCTGCCGAAAGAGGTGTCCTGGGTCCCAGCGAAAGATAGGCCGAAGTTTCATGGCTCTGGCCATCGGGTGATCTTAGCTGGTGGCCGGCGAGCTGGTCAAAGCCATCCAGGGGTCAATGAGGGGCCCAATTGGGGGCAATTCCCGATTGCGCATTACGGACTTCGATGCTAGTTTGTGCACGGCTGGGGGACACCCTCTTCGGGGGGGGGCGAATGGCGGCTGGGATCGAACGCCGAGCCTCGCGGCGCTTCACGATGACTCTTCCGTTGACGGTGCGTTCCACTGGCCCTAACGGTGCTGTCGAGCGGCGCGGGCAAACTCGCGACATCAGCTTCCGCGGCCTCTACTTTCTCAGCGACACATACTACGACGTGGGCAGCGAAATTGAGTTCGTGCTCACGCTGCCCAGAGAGATCACCCAGGCCGGTGACGTCCATATCCGCTGCTTCGGCCAGGTGGTGCGCGTCGACGTGCTCACTGGGCATCACGGGGTCGCCGCGCGTATCGAGCGCTACGAATTCCTGCCTGCCGCGGCTTGAGCACGGGCGCCTTCGCTGTTGTGCCTCCTGAGCTGGTCCGGATGTCAAATCAGAGTGGTTCCCCCGCACTGGGCGGAGGTAGAATCGGAGCTTGTCGACACCAGCCGGGAGGATCTATGGATCACTACGATGCTAGGACGGCGCTCGAAGAGTTGAGGGAAGACGCCGTCTTGCCGCACCCTGTGCGTGTGCGCGACATGATCATGCGCGCCAAGCTTGACGCGGATCACGCGCTCAGTTTGAACCGCGAGTTCCAGAATTACCTCTCACACTTCGGCGAGACTCAGAAGATCGCTATCGGCATCCTGGAAAAGCTTGCCGTCAGCGAGCTGAAAGCCCCTTGAGCGCCGGCCTGGTTTGCTGCGCGCGGGCAGCACCCGAGCCTCGCGCGCTCCTCCGCTGACCCATGAGCATCCCGCGCCGAGTCCTGATCCTTTCCGCCTCCTCCGGTGCGGGCCATGTGCGCGCGGGGCAGGCGCTCGAAAAGGCGTTTGCCGCGCGGGGCGATGCCCGGGTGGAGAGCATCGATGCCCTCGATTACACCAGCAGGCTCTTCCAGAAGATCTACGGCGATGCGTACATCGCGCTTGTGCGCCGCGCCCCAAGCCTGATGGGTTTGCTCTACGACCGCACGGACCAACCCTGGCGGCACCGGCGACGCCGACTGGCACTCGACCGCCTGAACACAGGACCGATGATTCGCCTGCTCGAGCGCGTCCAGCCCGACCTGTGTGTGGCCACCCATTTTCTACCCGCGGAGATCATGGCTTGGCTCCGGGCCAAAGAAAAGGTGCGCGCGCTGCACGCCGTCGTCGTAACCGACATCGATGTGCACGCGATGTGGCTCTGCCGCGCCGTGGACCGCTACTACTTGGCGGCGGAAGAGTCAGCCGAATACCTGGCGCACATGGGCATCCCCCGCGAGACTTTGCGAGTCACCGGCATCCCGATTGATCCGGTCTTTGCGGAGCCGAGGGACTGCGCCGAGATGCGCCGGCGGCACGGGCTCGATCCCAGCCGTACGACGCTGCTCCTCTCCGCGGGCGGCTATGCCGTCGGTCCGATCGAGCGCTTGGTGGCTGATCTGCTCGCGCTCGGGCGGCCCTGGCAGATTGTTGCCGTGACGGGCAAGGCCGAAAAAACTCGCGTGCGCCTAAGGGAGTTGGCACTCCGCAACGGAAAATTTCCTGACCGCTCGCCGCGCCTGCACGTCCTCGGCTTTACCACGGAGATGCACGAGTGGATGGCCGCCGCCGACCTGCTGGTGGGCAAGGCCGGCGGGCTGACCGTCTCTGAAGCGATGGCTTGCGGCCTGCCCATGGCGCTCATCGAGCCGATCCCCGGGCAGGAGGAGCGCAACTCGGACCATCTGCTGGAGCACGGCACAGCCATCCGTTTGAACAACCTGCCCGTGGCGGCGTGGAAGATTGCCCGGCTGCTCGATGACCCCAAACGTGTGGCGCGTATGCGCGCCGCGGCTCGGGCGATGGCGCGGCCTCGCGCCGCTGCCGAAATCGCCGCGGACGCGCTCGGGCTGCTCGAGAGGTCCATGCTAGGATCGGCGGGCGGCCGGATAGACGCGGAGGAAACCTGCGAGTGAAAGCCTGCCATGTCGCGCCAAACGCTGCTCATTGATGCCGACGATACCCTTTGGGAGAACAACGTCTTCTTCGAGAAAAGCATCGAGGAGTTTATCTCCCAGGTGGAACCACTCGGATTTGCCCGGGACTACATCCGCCGGATCCTGAACGAGACGGAGCGGTCGAACATCCGCCAGCACGGCTACGGAGTGCGCAGCTTCGGGCGATCCCTCGAAGAGACGTATCTGAAGCTCGCGGGGAACATAGCCCGGCCGGAGATGGTGCAGGACGTGCACCGGATGGTCCAGGCGCTCGAGCAAACACCCCCGCATGTCCTCGAGGGCGTACCCGAGACGCTCGCCTACCTTGCCGAGCGCCACCGGCTGATTCTCTTCACCAAGGGTGAGCCCGCCGAACAAGCCGCGAAGGCCGAGCGCTCGGGCCTCCAACGATTCTTCGAAGCCATCGAGATTGTGGGAGAGAAGGAAGTAGCCACTTACAAGAGGCTGGTGGGCCAGCATCGCATCGTTAAGTCCTGTGGCTGGATGGTGGGGAACAGCCCGCGCAGCGACATCAATCCGGCCCTTGCGGCGGGACTCAACGCCGTCTTCATCCCGCACGCAGCCACTTGGGAGCTGGAGCAGGCCGAGCTCCAGAGCGGCGTGGGGAAACTCCTGATTCTCTCCAGTTTTCGCGAGCTTCAGCACCATTTCTGAAGCGGGCGGGAGTCGAAGGATGGACTGGCGTGCGGAATGGTTTGAGTTCGAAGACGCGACCTATCTGAATGCCGCAGGCCAAGGCCCGTTGCCGCGTGTCTCGCTGCGTAGAGCGCAAGCCGCGCTCGAGTGGAAGAAGTATCCTCATCGGCTGCCCGACGCGACTTATTTCGAGTTGCCCAACCGCATCCGCACGCATGTCGCGCGGCTCCTTGGCGGCCAACCCGAAGAGGTTGCCGTCACCACGGGGGCCAGCGGGGGCCTCGCTGCGGTTGCCGCCGGCATTGAATGGAAGCCCGACGACGAGGTCCTCATCGCCCAGGGCGAGTTTCCTGCACACGTGTCGACCTGGATGCCACTTGCCGCCGCGGGCCGCCTGGGCGTGACCGTCGTGACTCCGCGCGGCCGGTTCCTTTCTACCCAAGACTTCCTGGAGCGCCTCGGACCGTGCACGCGACTGGTTTCCACCAGTCTCGTGCGCTTCAACGATGGTGCCCGCCTCGATGCCGTGCGGCTCGCCGAGGCCTGCCATGCTGCCGGAGCTTATCTGCTGCTCGACGTCAGCCAGTGCGTCGGGGCCATGCCGCTCGATGTGCGCACCCTCGGCGCCGACTTTCTGGTCGCCGCCGGTTACAAGTGGCTTCTCAGCCCCTATGGCACGGGATTTTTCTGGGCGCGCGAAGATCTGATCGAACAGATGCGCGTGGGCCCGTTCTACTGGATGGCGCTTGAGGGTGCGGAGCGGTTTCATACCCTGGCCATCGACAACTGGAAGCTCGCGCGAGGAGCGCGCCGCTGGGATTCTCCAGAAACGGCAAGCTTCTTCAACCTGGCGGCCATGGATGCTTCGCTCGAGTTCCTGCTCCGCGTCGGCGTACAGACGATTTGGGAGCACAGTCGTCGGCTCGTTCGCGAAATGATCGAACGGCTGCCCCACGACCGCTGCGTACTGGCCAGCCCGCGGCTGGCGGACGAGCGCGGGCCGTACGCCTCGATCGCCGCGCGCTCACCCGAGAAAACGGAAGCGCTCTACGAGAAACTTCGCGCCGCCCGGGTGTTCGTCAGCCTGCGGGAAAACGCTCTGCGCGTTGCCCCGCACTTGTACAACACCGAGCGCGATATGGACCGGTTGCTCGCCGTTATCGCCGTGTGAGGAGTTCGTTTGGAACGGGTCCTGCTTGCTGCGCCCGGCTTTCTCAATAGACGGGCGCGACGGCGCGGAAGGGAATGTGCACAACAGCTTCGAGCTCGACGGGCGCGCCCTGGCGCTCTCCAGGCCTGAACTTCCACCGCGCCAGCGCTTTCATCGCATTCTGATCGAGCTCCGGCTCGATGCCTTTCACAAGTTGGATGCTATCCACCGAGCCGTCCCTACGAATGATCGCGTAGAGGACCACCTCGCCCTGGACGTGCGCATGGATCAGCGCCGGGGGATACTTGGGATCCACCTTGCGCAGCGGCACTGGGCCGCTCAGATCGCCCAGCGCCGCCCCTTGCTCACGCGGGGGATCATCCCCATTCTGCATTTCGACAAAGCTTAGGATCCAGCTTCCCGTGACGCTCGCCAGGTTGGGCATGTTCACGTGGAGCGTGTAGACGCGCTGCGACCCGAAGATCTCTTCCGGACGCCCGCCGGGCTGGATGCGGTCAAAGCCGGGGGCAGGGCGCGTGCGCACCGGGTCAGGTGCAGGAGGGTGCGCCGCCAGCCTCGCTGCCGGGCGTTTCTCAGGGGCGGCATCGGGGCGGAAGCTGGGAGCTGCGTGGCCATGGCCACCGGAGATGCTCACGCCGGGCGGCCCCGACCCCCGGTCACCCGCCACCGCGCCCGGACTACTGCTGGCACTCGGAGTCCCGCTGGGCGATCCGCCCGGCACGCCTGGCTCGGTGCCCTCGGGTGAAATTGAAAATCGTGCGGCGAGATTTCCCGCGGGCACCGGAAGATTCGGCGCGCTCGCTCCCGGTGCGGGGGAAAGGGCCACGAGCTGTTCGACCCCTGCTTCCGCAGCGTTCAGGGTCGGCCCGATGTCGGGCGCGGCCGCACCGTCCCTTCCCTCCCGAGGGGGACCTGCCCGGGGGACAGATGCCGGTACCAACGGGAGTTGCGGTTTGGGAATGCTGGGAGTGCTCGAAGCGATGTTCAGCTCGGCCGGCCGATTCTCGAGCTTGGGGAGTTGCGGCACCTGAGCGTCCGGCGAGGTGCGCTGAGCTGGCGCGTTGGGGCGGAGCTTGGCGAGCGTGGCAGGGACGACGGGAAAGCGCGGCCTAGTGGGCTCGATGCGCTCAGCCCATTCGACGATATTGGGCAACTGCGGCAGGATTTTCGGCGGCTGGAGCGGGGCGTGTGGTTGGATCAATGTTTGCCGGGGGTGAGTGGGAATTTCGGGTGCGGAGATGATCGTCTGCCGTGGGTGGAAGGCATCTGCCCCGCGGCGCGGCATAGGTTTTTCGGGTGCGCCCGGCAGACTGGGCTTCGATGCTGCTGAGGCAGCAAGCAGCGGGAGGTCCTGGACCGGTGCGTACCAGGTCACTTCGATTCGCGGCAGCCGGAGTTCGGAGCGCGGCTTAAGGTGCTTCCACACCGGGAACGGAAATGTAATGAGGACGGTATGCCAAAGCACCGAGGCCAGCAGCGCGCGCTTCGGCTTGCGTGCTCCGGCGAACCACCAGGCGGCCGCGCCGACCTGACACTCGCGGAAGTAGGCCTCCGTTTGTGGTTCTTTGGGGGGCTTCGCGCCGCTCAGGAGCGCTCCGAGACTGCTCCCGAAGTTTTGCCGGCGAGGCTCCCACTGGACAGCGAACTGCGGATCGCCGAATCGCCGGCTGGGCACGCGCTCGAGATTGAACAGCATAGAGAGTTCATTATACCTCTCGCCTTGGACGACGAGGGAAACGGCGCGGCACGCGCATGGTACCACTCGACCGAAAGCAGACCTTACGCAGCGAGGGCCAAGCGGTAGAAGCTGAGGGCTGCGTCACCCTGCTCGACCACACGTGCGCGCTCGAGTGTCTCGAGCTGTTCGGGCATTGCTCGGCGGCGCAGATGCTCGACGATCACGAGGCCTTTGGGCGCGAGGAGGGGTGAGCGATCGAGAAAACCGAGCGCACGCTCGTATTCGCCCGTTGCGGCATAGGGCGGGTCGACGAAGAGGAAGTGCGCGTGCAGTTGGCGCGACACGAGCAGCTCGAGGCCACGCACCGCATCCATGGCCAGCAGATCGGCTTCGGCCCCGATGCCGAGCGATGTGAGGTTGCGGCGAATCAGCTCCACGGCCGGAGCGCGCCGTTCGATGAAGATCGCTTCGCGTGCCCCGCGGCTGAGCGCTTCGATGCCCACGGCACCGGTGCCGGCATACACATCGGCGAAGGTACTGCCCACGACCGTAGACCCGAGAATGTCGAAGAGCGTCTCGCGCAGGCGGTCGCTTGTGGGCCGCAAGGCTCGCCCGCGCAGCGTACCGAGCACCCGTCCCCGGTATGTGCCGGCCACGACACGCATCGGCTACCCCACTGTGGCGAGCTGATAGCGACGCCGCCATTTCGGCCCGAGGTAATCGAGCAGCCGCTCGAGTTCTCGCGTCGCCCGAGCGGCATCTGACCCCTCCCGAACGGTGAGGTTTGCCGAGGCATCTAGCAGCGCGAAGGCTTCCCGCCGGGCGACTTCGAGCAGCTCGCGGTCGCGGAGGGGATTGGCGATGTGAAAACCCGGCTCACCGTGCTGGCGCGTGCCGAAGAATTCCCCCGGCCCGCGCAGCTTCAAGTCGATTTCGGCAATCGCGAAGCCGTCGGTGGTATTCACCATGGTCTCCAGTCGGACTTTCGCGTGCGCTGCGGCTTCTTCAGAAAGCTTTCCGGGTGCGACCAGGATGCAGTGCGACCTCTCGGCGCCACGCCCAATCCGCCCGCGAAGCTGATGGAGTTGCGCCAGCCCGAAGCGTTCCGCGTGCTCGATGACCATCACCGTGGCGTTCGGCACGTCCACGCCGACTTCGATCACGGTCGTGGAGACTAGCACGTGGATTTCGCCACGCCGGAAGCGCTCCATCATTTCTTCCTTTTCCTCGCTGCGCATTCGGCCGTGCAGAAGGCCCAGCCGCAATTCGGGGAAAACGTTCGTCGAGAGCCGCTCGTATTCGATGATTGCCGCCTTCAGCTCCTGCTTCGATTCTTCGATCACCGGATACACGATGTAGGCTTGCCGCCCGGCCCGCGCCTCGCGGCGAACGAACTCCCATACGCCCGCGAGGTGCGCGCCGGTGGTGGAGCGCGTTTTGACTGGCGCACGCCCGGGCGGCATCTCGTCAATGACGGAGGTATCCAAGTCCCCGTAGAGGGTGAGGGAGAGGGTGCGTGGAATCGGCGTGGCCGTCATGACCAGCACGTGGGGAGCTCGCTGATCGGTGATGCCTTTCTCGATGAGCTGCTTGCGTTGGAGCACGCCGAAACGGTGCTGCTCGTCCACGACGACCAAGCCTAAGCACGCGAACGCGATGCTTTCCTCGATCAGCGCGTGCGTGCCGACGACGAACTGCGCTTGGCCGGTGCGCACTCGCTCGAGCGCTTGTTTTTTCTGGGAGGGCTTGAGTTGGCTGATCAGCAGCTCGACCGTGTAGCCCGCGCGGCCAAAGACACGACGCGCCGCCAGGTAGTGCTGCACCGCGAGGATTTCGGTGGGCGCCATCAGCGCCACTTGGTACCCGTTTTCGATGACAATCGTGGCGGCTTCGAGCGCGACGATGGTCTTCCCGCTCCCCACGTCGCCCTGAAGCAGGCGGTTCATGGGCACGGGCTGCTCGAGATCCGCGCCAATTTCGGCCAGCACGCGCTTCTGCGCTCGAGTGGGCTTGAACGGCAGGACGCGCTTTAGCGCCTCGCGGATGCGGTCTTCACGCACACGCATGGCGATGCCCGTCTCGCGCTTGGCCTGTTGCCGCCTGAGTGCCAGGCCGAGCTGGTAAAAGAAAAGCTCCTCGAAGATCAGCCGCCGGTGAGCCGGCGAGCGAAAGGCGTTGAGCGTTTCAAGAGATTCGTCTGACGGCGGGAAGTGCACGTAGTGGAGAGCCTGGCTCCGAGCGGGGTAGTGGTAGCGAGCCAGCAGCTCGGCAGGTAGCGGGTCCGGCGCCTCGCGCTCGAGGTGGCCGAGCGCCCAATAGATCATGCGCCGCAGCGTGCGCGAGCTCAACCGGCCAATGGCTTCGTAGATGGGGACGATGCGGCTCACCTCGGTGGAGTCGGCCGAGCCTTCGCCCAGCAACTCGTACTGCGGGTTGATCATCTCCATCCGCGCCGGGCGGTACCGATCCATGTCCACCTTGCCGTAGAGCACGATGTGCTGGCCTGCTTGGAACCTCCCCTCGAGATAGCCGCCGTGAAAAAACTTGCAGTGCAGCAAGCCGGTGTGGTCGCGCACCAGCAGGTGGTAGATCGGGTTCCGCCCGCGCCTGAACCGCACCAAGCTACCGCTCACTACCTCGGCCTCGAAGGTGTACGTGCCGCCGGGCTGGGCCTGCTGGATGGTGGTGAAGCGGATGCGGTCCTCGTAACGGAACGGCAGGTGCCCCAGCAAATCCTCGACCGTGTAGATGCCGCGTTCGGCCAGCAGCGCCGCTCGCTGCGGTCCCACTCCTTTCAGGTATTGGACTTCCATCTCAAGCGTCGGCGCCATGACACCCGTTGGTTTTGGCCTCCTCGCTTCCTTTATATATATCATCGCCGGAGTGCGCGGCGTCGAGCACTCCAGGATTTTGCTCCCGACCTGGGCAGCAACCCCAAAGAACCGGGGACGGCTGCGCGGGTGCACGCACCACCAGCGAGCGCATACTTGCGCCCGGTGCCTGCGTGTGGATAGAGTGGGTCGCTCGCTGAGGGATTCGTTGTCATCCGTGCGGTTCGGATTCCTGGGTTTGGCCCTTGAGGTCGCTCGGGCGCAGCGCGGATGAAAATCGCGGAGGCCACCGTGCCGGAAGAGCGCTGGACGGAAAAAGATCTGAGGGTTCTGCTGCTCTGGATCCTGATTGGGCTGGTGGGTGCCGGAGTAGCATTCAAGTATTTCTTCGTGGCCTTCCCCGAAGCCTCGGTGGACTTCAAGCTTTCCCGGCCCGCCGCGGTGGAGGCGGCGCGTAATTTTCTCGCCGCGCAGGGCCGGAAGGTCGAGGGCTACCAATCGAGCATCGTCTTCGATGTAGATGAAGACGCCAAGACCTACCTGGAGCGCGAAGTCGGCCTCCGGCAGGCGAACGAACTGATGGCCTCTTCGGTGAATGTCTGGTACTGGAGGGTCCGCTTTTTCCGCCCGTTGCAGAAGGAAGAGTTCCAGGTGCGCGTCGACCCGGCGGGCCGCCTGGTCGGCTTCGAACACGTGATTGAGGAGGCTCGCGAAGGAGCGCATCTCGACCGCAAGGCCGCACTCGCCAAGGCCCAAGCGTTTCTCGAGGCGGGCTACGGCGCGAACCTTGCTGCTTACGACTTTCTTCCCGAGGAGGCCAATTCCATCGAGCGGCCGCAGAGGCTCGACTGGAGCTTCACGTGGGAGCGCCACGGCTTCAAGGCCAAGGACGCTCCCTATCGCTTGAAGGTAACCCTCAAGGGTGAAGAGGTCGGTGGCGCTGAGGAGTTTCTGAAGGTGCCGGAAGCCTGGCTGCGCGATTACCAGCGCCTGCGATCCAGCAACGAACTTTACGAGTACCTTGCAGTGGTCCCGTACTCGCTGCTCTACGGCGCAGTGTTTTGGGTGATCTACGATTTGGGACGTCGCGGGCTGATTCGCTGGGGCGGTGCACTCAAACTCGGCCTGGGGCTTGCCGGGCTCTTCTTCCTCATGACCGTGAACCAGTGGCCGCTTGCGCGCGCCTCCTACGACACGAACTCTTCGTATTCGGGTTTCTTCTTCGAGAGGATGGTGGTGGCCGTACTGTCCAGCCTGGGACTGGGCCTGGTCGTCTCTTTGACCTTGGCCGCCGCCGAGCCGCTCTATCGCCGGAGCCAGCCCGACCAGCTTCGCCTCGGCGCGGCGTTTACTCTCCGCGGGGTGCGCTCGAAGGAATTCCTTCGCTCTTGTGTAATCGGCCTGGGGATGGCCGCGGGACACATCGCGTTCGTGGTGTTGTTTTACATTGTGGGCAGGAGATTCGGAGTCTGGGCGCCCCAGGAAATCAACTATACGAACGTCGTCAGCACCGCGCTGCCCTGGGTCTATCCGCTGACCATTGGAGTTTATGCGGCAACGAGCGAGGAGTTCCTCTTCCGTTTGTTTGCAATTCCGTTCCTGCTGCGGTTCACGAACTCCCGCGCGCTGGCCGTGATCCTTCCCGCATTTGTGTGGGGCTTCCTACACAGCAACTATCCCGAAGAGCCGGGCTATATCCGCGGGATTGAGGTCGGGCTCATCGGGCTGGTGGCCGGCGTGGTCCTCCTGCGCTGGGGCGTCCTGGCTACGCTCGTCTGGCACTACACGGTCGACGCACTGTTGATCAGCCTGTTTTTGCTGCGTTCGGGGAGCTTCTACTTTCGCGTCTCTGGAGCTCTGGTGGGGGCGGGCGCTCTCGTCCCGCTTGCGGTTGCCGGGGCCTTCTATCTCGTGCGGCGCCGGTTTGAGCCCGACGAAGATTTGCTGAACCGCGCTGAGCCGCTTGCGGAAGCCGCTCCGCAGCCCTCGGTTGCCCGAGAGCAGGTCCCCACCCGATACGAGGCGCTCTCCCGAGGCAAGCTCGGGCTCCTGTTGGCCGGTGGCGTGCTGGGCGGCTTGCTGCTCGTCGCCGTCAAACGAGAGAGCATCGGCGACTTTGTTCGCTTCCGCGTGGACACCAGGCAGGCAGAGGCCCGCGCGGCAGAGGTTCTGCGGCAGCGCAAGATCGATGCGGCCAGTTACCACCGTGCGACCTCCTTTCAGTCTACGTTCAACCCTCTCACAAATGAGTATCTGCGGCGGCAATTGGGGATCGCCGGAGCAAACCGTCTCTACCGGGAGGAGGTACCCTCGGCCTTCTGGTACGTGCGCTACTTCCGTGATTCCCAAAAAGAGGAGTACGGGGTGGTGCTGCGCACGGACGGCCCGTTGCACTCGGTGCACCATCAGCTCGACGAGAAGGCTCCTGGCTCGAGCCTGCCTAAGGAAGAGGCCCAGGCGCGCGCGGAGGCCTTTCTGCGCCAGGAGAAGAAGCTTGACCTTGGCCAGTGGAAGCTGGTCGAGTCCTCCTCAGATAAGCGCCCGGCGCGCACCGATCACACCTTCACCTGGGAAAAAATCGAGCCCGTCGGCCGCCCCTGGGCGCCGGGCAAAGACGCGGCGCACGCGCGCATGGAGTTGAAGGTCCAAGGCGAGGAAGTCACCGGCTACCGCATCTACGTCAAAATTCCAGAAGAGTGGCAGCGCAAGCAAACCGAACAGACGCTGCCGAGGATCATCCAGGGTTACGGCCGCATCGTTTTCTATGCGGCCCTGGGTCTCACTGCGCTGGTAATTTTTTTCAGGAACCTGAGGCAACAGCAAGTGCGCTGGCGGCGCCTGTCTGGCTGGGCGCTGTGGGGCGGCGTGGCCTTCCTGGTACGCCTGGCCAATTCTTGGCCGGCGCTGATGTTTCGCTATCCGACCCAGATTCCGCTGAGAATCTACGTGGCGGTGACGCTCATCGCCCAAGTCCTGGCATTGGGCGCGACATTCTCTGGTCTGTTTTTCCTCTTCGGTCTCGCATGGTTCTTCCTCTCGCGCGCCTTCGGGGAGGAGCGATTACCCGGGTGGCGCGGCATGCCCGCGGCTTACTACCGCGACGCGTTCGTACTGGCTCTGGGAGGCAGTGGACTGCTCGCCGGGCTGGGCTCTCTGCCCTATCTGGTGGCGCGGGTCTGGCCCACCACGAGCAAGGAGCTCCCAGCCAGCCTTCCCGGGGGCCTCGATTTCTACCTTCCAGCGGCCCACGCGATTGCCGGTTCGGTGCTCGGCGGATTGCTGTCCATTGGGGTAATGGGGCTGGCGGTGGGCTTCCTGGCGAGCTATGTCCGCCGGAGATGGATCGAGGTGGGGGTCATCCTGCTCCTCTCCCTGGCCCAGATCAGCGATTGGGGAGACCCGCCGGACTTTCTCAAGAGGCTTTTGATCGAGCTTTTGTTTGTGGGGCTGGTGTGGTCGGGAATCAAGCGGATCGTGCGGTTCAATTTGCTCGCATATTTCCTGATTTGGGTGGTTCTAGCTCTCTCTGGCGCAGCGGTTCAATTGCTCCACCAGCCCAATCCGTTCTTCCTCGCGAACGGCTTTGCGGTGCTCCTGGCGCTCTTGGCCTTCCTTTTCTGGCCGCTCGCGAGCTGGACCAAAAGCAGGGCAAGTATCTCCCAAGTGAGCGCACCGCCAATGGGCTAGGGACGATTTTCCGATGGCTCTTCGCGACAGGAACGATTCGGGCAAGCCTTCCCTGGCCGTCTTCGGTAAAAGTCGCGCGCGCCGCTGGGGTGAATATCTGCTCGCCATCTTGGGCGGCAACATTCTTTTCCTGCTGCTTGAGCCACATCTCCCGGCGGCTCTCCGGCACGAGACCTTTCGCGTCGACTGGGGTTTAGGGCTGGACTTTGCTCTATGTGCGAGCCTGTACGGCATGATTTGGTTTGCGGGACACGCTTGGTAGGGCCAGGCAGTTGCCCCTAGCGGTAGGGACGCAACCTCTCGAGGGCGCTAGGGGAGAGGGGAGACGGCTGCTCACTGTTTCGGCTTGCGGACCGTCTAAATGGTTGTGGGCTTCAGCGGAGGCGTAGGGCCCCCGGCTTGTCCACAAGATTCCACGGCTCGAGCTCGCGGAAAGAAAAGCATGCCGCTCACGGGGATGGCCCTGGCAATCGAGGGGGGCGTAGGCCAAGCGACGGGGACAGCGGTGGATGAACACGCCTTGATTCGAGAGGCTCAGGCGGGCAACCGCGCGGCCTTCGAGGAGCTCATCCATCGCTATGACCGCGATGTCCTGCGGCTGGCGCTCAACTTGTTGCGCTTCCCGGAAGACGCCCGCGACGTCTATCAGGAAGCCTTCCTCAAGATCTACAAGAACCTCCATCGCTTCCGCTTCGAGTGCAGCTTCTATACGTGGATCTATCGCATCGTCACAAATGTTTGCCTCGATCATTTGCGCCGCCGTCGCAGCAGGCCGGAAGACCAAGCGCCTGAACCCGTGGCCGACGACGAAGCTCTCCCGCAGGATTTTTTCGACCGGCAACGCGAGAAGCACGTGGCCACCGATCCCGAACGCCACCTGCTGGGCAAAGAAATCGGCCGGCGAATCAACGCGGCGCTCCAGCGGCTCTCGCCGAGGGAGCGCCTGGTGTTCGAGCTGAAACATCATCAGGGACTGAAGCTGCGTGCGATTGGCGAGATGCTGGGCACCAGCGAAGAGACCGTGAAAAATTCGCTGTTCCGGGCCACCCGGAAGCTCCGCACCCAGCTGGAAGGACTCTTGTGAGCGCGAGCGAACGCAGTTCATCGGAAAGAAGATAAGCAGATGTTGGACCTTAAACCAGAGTCGAAGGCCTGTGCCGAAATCGAGCGCCTACTGGTGTTCTACGCCTCCGATGAGCTCGACTCGACCGAGCGCGCGCTGGTCGAAGCGCACACGCGCCAGTGTGCGGCCTGCGAGACCTCGCTCGCACGCGAGCTCCGCCTGCGACAGGCGGTACTCGGAGCCGAGCGCGCTCGGGAGGGTGAGCCTTCCGATGTGTTGTTGGCGCAGTGCCGCAGTGAACTCGCGGAAGTGGTCGATGATCTCGGCGAGACACGCCCCCGCGCGAGCTGGCTCGATGCGCTACGCCCCTCTCGCTGGATGGTGCCCCCCTTCCTGGCTCACCCCGCGCTCAGTGTGGTGGCACTGGTGCTGATAGGCGCGGTCGTGGGGCTGGGCCTCCCGCAGTGGTACCGCTCCCACAGGACCCAGCGGTCCGAGAGGGCGGCGATGACCGTTTCTGCCTGGCGACTTACGGACCAGGACCTCGAAACCATGGGCATCGCGGGGATCAACTGGGTGCCGGATAGCGGGTCGGGTACGCCGCGTGTCGAGCTGCGGCTCCTGGCCGAGAGGCCGTTTGAACTCCAAGGCAGCCTGGATGATCCCGATGTGAAGCGCGTGCTCACCTATGTGATCCAGAACGGCCAGCGATTCGACTCCGGCGTGCGGCTCGATTCGGTGGACGTCCTGCGGACACACTTGGCGGACCGCGATGTGCGCCAGGCGCTCTGCGCCGCGGCGCGTAAGGACGACAACCCGGGTGTGCGCCTCAGGGCTCTCGAGGCGCTGCGCGGGTTCGAGCAGGAGGACGTGGTCCGCCAGACGCTGCTGGAGGCCCTGGCGAACGATGCCAATCCGGGCGTGCGCGTGGAGGCCATCAATTCACTGGGAGGGGCGCTGCGCGCGATGGCTGAAAAGGGAACGATGAGCCAAGACCTGCGCTTGGTGAACGTCCTGCGCGAGCGGATGCAAAAGGATCCCAATAATTACGTCCGCATGCAGTGTTCGGAGGCTGTGCGGCAGCTCGGCCCGCGCGAGTTGTACTGAGCTCTCGAAGGTCAAGATGATTCGGTCCTCGCAACTTGGCTGGTGTCGCTGGCTTCTGGTTGCTGTGGCGCTCGTGTGCGTCCCCTCCGTAGGGGCGCGACCGCGGCAGAAGTCTCGGCCGGAGGAGGGACGGCTCCGAGAGGAGAAGACGGGCACGTTCGCCACACGCGAGGGCCTACGCCTGCGGCTCGTGGCCGATCTCGGCAATGTGCGCATCCTCACCGGGGGTCCTTCTGGACAGGTGAGTTATCGGGCGCGCATCGAAACGGACTCGCGCGAGCCGGAGGCACAGGAACTGCTGAAAAAGTACCTGCTGACGGCGCGCACGACCCCCACGGGGGTGGAATTGATCGCCCAGTCGGCTCCGATGGAGGCGGGCAGGCGCAAGGGTCATGGCCTCCACGGCGGCCTGTGGGTGAATTTCGAGGTCGACGTGCCGCGCAACTACAGCCTGGACGTGGCCACCAACGCCGGCAACATCGAGACGCAGGATCTGGACGGGCGCGCCGTGTTGGCCACGCAGGGCGGGAATATCAGCGCCGGAAAACTGGGCGGGCCTGAAGCGGCGGGCGCGCGGCTCGAGACGCAGGGTGGGCACATCACCGTCGAAGACGTGAACGGCGAGTTGCGCGCCTCGACCGCCGGCGGCCATATCCGCGCCGCCAACGTGCGGGGCGACGCGGTCTTGCGCAGTGGCGGGGGACACATCCGCGTGGGCAGCATCTCGGGCACGGCGCAACTCGAGACCGGCGGTGGAAACATCACGGTCGAACGCGCGGGTGCGGACCTCCTGGCCACCACCGGGGGCGGACAGATTGATTGCGGCGAGGCGGCGGGCTCCATCAAAGCCCGAACCGGCGGGGGCGGCATCCGCATCCTGCGCGTGACGGGGCCGACGCACCTCGAGACCGGCGGCGGCAGCATCTTCCTGACGCAGGTGCGTGGCCCGGTGCGCGCCTCGACCGGCGCCGGCACTATTACCGCGTGGTTTGGTGGCGACGGTAAACTCGCCAAGCTGGCCGGGGCATCTGAACTCGAGTCGGGCGCCGGCGATATCATTGTCTATATTCCGCACGAACTGGCGATCACGATCCAGGCCACCGTCGAGACCGGCGGAGAGCACCGCATCGAAGCCGATCCATCGCTTCCGCTCAAGTTCGTTTTCCCCGGCGGGCGCGCGGTCCGCGCCGAATGCGCGTTGAACGGCGGCGGGGAAATGCTGCGATTGAAGACTGCTGTGGGAAACATTCGCCTGAAATTCAACGACCCGGATGTGCAGAACCGCATGAAGCAACAGATCGAGCAACTCGAACAGCGGTTCCAGGTCCACCAGCACCAACAAGAGCGGCTGGAACAGAGGGAAAAGGCAAGAGAAAAGCGCCTGAAAACTGAGGAGCGCGAGGCGACACGCTGGGAAGCGTGGAGCTGGAAGCTCGAGGAGTTCTGGTCGGGCGCCATCCGCGTGGATCCCGATACACAGCAGCGCCGGCTGGTCGAATCGGTTTCGCCCGTTTATCCCGATGTCGCCAAGCAGGCCGGCATGGAAGGCAGCGTGCGATTGAAAGCCTATATTGGCAAGGACGGCAAGGTGGAGAGCCTCAAAGTGGTCTCCGGCCCGCCTGCGCTGGTGGATGCGGCCGCCGAAGCCGTGCGCCAGTGGCGCTACCAGCCCACACTCGTCGATGGCAAGCCGATGAACGTGATTACGACGGTGACGGTGGATTTTCGTCTGAAGTAACTGGGCCCATCGGTCTGGACAAGACGTGAACCGCGCGGAGAGTCCTCCGGCGCGGAGAGCGCAGCTTCGAGGGGGGTGTGGAAATGCGCAGAGTGGTTTTGTCCCTGGCGATGGTGGTCGCGGCAGCGATTCTGGCTGCGCCGGCCTTCGCGTTCGACGAGGTCTTCCAGCGAACCTACCCGCTTGAACCGGGTGGCCGCTTCCAGCTCCAGAACGTAAATGGCTCCGTTGAGGTCACCAGTTGGGATCGCCAGGAGGTTGAAGTGCGCGCGGTAAAATCGGCGCGGCGCAACCGGGCGGACCTCGAGCGTGTGCAGATCGAAGTCGAGGCCCTACTGAACTCGGTTCGAGTGGAAACGCGTTACCCAAGGGATGAGAGCGTCGACGTGCAAGTGGAGTATCGCGTGCGCGTGCCGCGGCATGTTGCGCTCCGCCGGATCGCGACGGTGAACGGCTCGGTGCGTGTAACCGGCGTAGAAGCCACCGGTGAGCTGCGCTCGGTGAACGGCAACATCGAGGTGTCAGACAGCAGCGGGCGCCTAAGCGCGCACACGACGAATGGCAATGTGCGGGTGGAGCTGCGCCAGCTCGAGCCCGGCGGGCTAGTCAGCCTCGACACCATGAACGGCTCGGTTGTCCTGGTGCTGCCGTCCGACGCCGATGCCATGCTCGACGCGCGCAGCGTGAATGGAGAACTTCACTCGGAGCTGCCGGCGACACTGGGGAGTTCGCTCGGCTGGCGCGAGTTTCACGCGCGTCTCGGCGCCGGCGGCAGTCCGATTCGCATTCGGACGGTCAATGGCGCGATCCACGTGCTATCCATCCGGCCGGACGTCTGAGCGTGCGCTGCGCTCTGGGGCGCAGCAAGAGTGGCCTCCAGGGGCTGCTAACGACGTGTGCCGAGGGCCGTCGAACCACGGTGGAGGAAAGAGACCATGAGGAAACAATCGTATCCGATTCTGGTGGGCACCGTTTTCGTAGCCGTCGCGCTACTGGGGCTCCCGGGCCGGCTGGCCGCTGCTCAGGCAGCTATCGTCCTGACTCCTGGCGAGCTGGACGTGATGGGCGAGGGCGGCGGCGGGTGGCTGGGCGTGACGGTTGCGGAGGTCACTGCGGAAAAAGCGAAGGAACTCAAACTGCCTGCCGAGCGCGGCGTGATTGTCACGGACGTCGGGACCGGCGGCCCGGCTGTCAACGCGGGACTCAAAGCGAACGACGTCATCACCGAATACAACGGCGAGCGCGTCGAAGGGGCCGCACAATTCCGCCGACTGATCCGTGAAACTCCCGCCGGTCGCACCGTCGAACTCACCATCTGGCGAGATGGCCGATCGCAGAAGGTTTCCGCCCAGCTTGGCAATCTCCGCGATCATCTGGAGCATCACATCCGCGCAGAGAGGCTCCCGAGGGACTTCGATTTTCACTTTGAGATGCCGGACATACCGGGCAACTTCTTCGCGATGTCCTCGCCCAGGCTCGGCGTTTCCGCGGAAGACCTGAGCGGACAGCTCGGCAACTACTTCGGTGCGCCCGACGGGGAAGCGGTCCTGGTGCGCGAGGTGTTGCCCGGCACACCGGCGGAAAAAGCGGGGCTGAAGGCTGGCGACGTGATTACCAAACTCGACGGCGAGCGCGTGCGGAACGTTAGTGAGTTGCGCGAGAAGATGCGCGAGAAGCGCGGTCAGAAGACCGTGAGTCTCACCCTCCTGCGCAAAGGCGCGGAGACATCCCTCAACGTTGAAGTCGAGCAGCCCCAGGCTCCTGAGCGCAAGAAGGTCATCAGCCGCCGCATCACGATCTAATCATTGCGACCGCGGCGGGCCAAGCTCTTCGGTGTGTCCAGGCGGGCGGTCTATTCGCGGCGGACTTCGGCCTTCGAGGCGGGGGCGCTGAGACGGATAAGGCGGTGGTTACTGTCCAGATAAAGATTGAGCTCGAGGTCTGGCGTGCGCGCGCGCAAGAGCTCGAGTGTGGTGCCCCCCACGTTCTCGGGACCGGCATCTTCCACGGTGATGTTTCCGGGAGTCATGTCCTGCGGAATCAGCACCGGGAATGTCTGTGAGCCCTTGGCATTCCAGTCGTAGAGACGGGCCAGAATGGCGTAGTGGTGATACACGTTGTTGTCGAGCACCAGGATGTGCGGCGAGCCGAAGGCAAGCTCCTGGATGAACGGCTGTGCGTTCTCAATGCGTAGGGCGATTTTCGCTGTGCCACCCTCGAAGTCCACCGCCGCCGAAGCCTTCTTCTGTCCTTCGGCCGTCCATTCGTAGTGTACCGGCGTACCGTCGGGCCGGAGGGTCAGCCGCGAGCTGACCTGCGACGTGGGAGCGCCGGATGGGCGGATCTCAGTCGAGCCACGCGCCAGCCAGTCTTTGCCGCTGGGCGCAATCTCAAATTCCTCGGTGCCCACCCGCTGGCCGTCGACCACGATGCGGAATTTCCCCTTTTCCACCGCCAGCACAGGCGGGGCCGCTGGAGGTATGGCCGGCTTTTGGGCGGGGTCCGCTTGGCTCTGCGCATCGAGGGACCGAGCCCCCCGAGATGGCGACTCACCCCCGCTGCCCGTCCCTTGAGCGAGCAGGCCCAACAGGGCCAGGACCGCCAGGGAGCTTCCGAGCCCACCTCGGCGAGCAGCTCGGGAGGCGCTCATACGTTCGCTCCCCGCGGGGAGGCGTTCGGGATGCCGGCCACACGCTCAAAGATGCCGAGGGCGAGGATCTGCTCGATGACCCCCTGTGGCTCGACGCTGCTCTCCACGCGGAAGTCGGCCAGCTGGTAATAGGCACGGCGTTCTTCGTAGAGCTTGCGGAAACTCTCTTCGTCGCGGAACAGGGGGCGGTTGGCGATGGTCGCGCAGCGCAGCAGGAGCTTTTCGATGGGGCAATCGAGCCAGATAACGGCCCCGCCGTTCGTGCGCAGCAGTTCGACGTTGCGGTGCTGTGCGAAGGTGCCGCCGCCGAGCGCGAGCACCATGGGCTTGGCCTGCTCAGCAGCTTGGGCCAGCACGTCGATCAGCAACTCGTGCTCGATTTCGCGGAAGGCCGGCTCGCCGAGACGCTCAAAGATTTCCGAGATGCGCAGACCGGCGTGTTCTTCGATGCGCGTGTCGAGGTCCACAAAATTCCAGGCGAGCTGCCGCGCCAGGTGCCGGCCGATGGTGGTCTTGCCGCTGCCCATGAAGCCGGTCAGGCAAATCAGTTTGCGACGCGGTGTCGGGCCGGTAGGCGCCATTCGATTCGTATGGTTCCGGAGTTCAGGATGGGGGCGCTAGTCACGCTTGAGGATCTTGATTGTACCATTAAAGGAGGAGAGCTCGACCTTCGCGTGTCCCTCGTTCACCGTGCCGAATAGCCCCTTGGCGAAGCGCGCGGGCGGGCGGTGCAGGCCGTGCGTATCCGGCTTGACCTTGGCTTGGTTCTCGACATGCCCGTAGAGGGAATTGGCGCTCAGATCGAACGAATCGGTATCGGCGAAGCGAACCTCAATCAAGCCGCTGTAGTTCTTCAGGATGTAAATTCCCTGCGAAAGAAAGTTCCCGTCGAAGAAGATGTTGCCCGAAGAAGTCTGCACGCGGACGCTCGTCAGTTGTGGCTCGACGAGCCGCACGTTGCCGCTGATGGAG
>DATFXF010000155.1:0-14038 GCA_035258565.1 Candidatus Acidiferrales bacterium | reverse complement strand
CGCCACCTGGCGGAGCAGGTAGGCGAGCAGACGCTGCTGAACCGCGCGGGCGGTGCGCCGTCGCTGGCCGTGGGCATGGCGCAGGTCTTCAGCCGCACCATTGGCGGGCCGCGCCTGCTGGGCATCTGGTACCACTTCGCGCTGATGTTCGAGGCGCTGTTCATCTTGACCGTGCTCGATGCGGGGACACGCGTGGGCCGCTTCATGATGCAAGAGGTGCTCGGGCACGTTTGGAAGCCACTCGGACGGACCAGTTGGTATCCGAGCATCCTGCTCAATAGCGCGCTGATTGTGGGTGCGTGGGGTTATTTCCTCTACCAGGGGGTGCTCGACCCGCTCGGCGGGATCAATACGCTGTGGCCGCTATTTGGCATCGCCAACCAGCTGTTGGCCGGGGTGGCGCTCGTCGTCGCGACCTCCATCCTGCTGAAGATGGGACGGCTGCGCTGGGTCTGGGTGACGCTCGCACCGATGGCCTGGCTGGTGTCGGTAACGCTCACGGCCAGCTACCAGAAAATCTTTCATCCCAACCCGCGCATCGGGCTTCTTGCCTATGCGAACCAGCTGGCTTGGGCGCTTGCCACCGGCGCCATTCCGCCTGCCAGGATCAGCGACACGCACAGGCTGATCTTCAACCACCGCTTGGACGCCGCGGTCACCGGGCTGTTTGCCATCCTCATTCTCATCCTTCTTCTGGAGGCGGTTTGGGAGTGGTATGCGATCCTGAGCCGGCGCAAGGCGGCGGTCCTGCACGAAGCTCCTTACGTGGCCACGCGTTTTGCGGAGGGCGACTGATGACCTGGGTCGTCCAAAACGCAGGCCATGCGCTCGCTCGCGTCTGGTGGTGGCTGCGGCAGGTGAGTGGCGACGCTGCCTACGAAAACTACCTGCGGAGGGCCTCAGACACACCCGACGTGCTCTCCGCCGAACAGTTCTTCCTGGGTCAACTAAAGCGCAAGTACTCCCGCGCAAACCGGTGTTGTTAGCCAGTTTGTCTTAACGGGGTCAGCGGAAAGATTGCGATAGACGATTCCGTCTGCGGCAACCTATAATCGTTCATAGGCTTCTCATCTTGGGATTTCAGGTCCCGCCCGAAGCATTGGCGGCCCGGAGATGCAAATGACGCCTGCGCCAGTGAAGACCCCGCGTCTGACGCCGGAAGTCCGGCCCACCGCCGCGCTGCAGCTCTATCTCGAGACGATTATCTACCGGACGCGCGAGCGGCTAGAGCTGATCAACATCACCCGAGACTTGAACGAGATTGTGCGCAAGCACGGCCTCAAGGCTGGTTTTGTCATTGTGCAATCGCTGCATACCACGACGGCAGTATTCATCAACGAGTTCCAACAGGCGTTGCTGGACGACATCAAGGCGTTCCTCGAAAAACTCGTCGGGCGGATCGAGTACTGGCGGCACAACGATCCCCGTCTCTCGGAGTGCGATCGCAAGAATGCCGATTCCCACCTGCGCGCCATGGTCCTGGGGCACACAATTTCTCTGCCCGTACGCAACGGTGCGCTGGCGCTTGGCAACTGGCAATCCGTCATCCTGGCCGAGCTTGACGGTCCCCGCGAGCGCGCGGTCCAGATTCAAGTGCTCGGTGTTCCCGAGGACGCCACCAAGCGTGAGAAGTAGGTCTGTCGGGTACTGTCAAGTCGCGATGGTGCATGGCGATGCCATCGGTCGGACAGTTTCTTCGGCAGGATTCGAGAGCATCGAATCGAGCGCGTGCTTCTGTCTGACCATGGGCTTGAGCCGAATCTCCTAGGGGCGAAGCCATGGGGGAATTTCATGGGAAATCCTGAAATTCCTGCTGGACACTTTTGGACACTACCCCTGTTGCGAGTGCCAACGAGCTGGCATAGAATCCCGCTAACCCGGATGGGTGTCTAGGTCTCACCGGACATCAGAGGAGGAAACAAGATATGCGGCGAGTCTCTTGGCTCATGATTGTTCTGTGCATCGTAGCGGGAGTGGCCGTCGCGCAGTATGGCCAGCCCGCCCAGCAGAAGCCGGCGGCGCCCGCGGCGGCGAAACCCGATTTCGATATTACTGCCTCCTACATCGAAGCCTGCAGCTGTGACATGTTCTGTCCCTGCTATTTCAATGACCACTCCACAACCCACGGCAACGAGCACTACTGCAGAGCCAATCTGGTGATGCGCGTGGATAAGGGCAACTACAAAGATGTCAAGCTGGATGGCGCAAAGGTTTGGATTGCCACGGACCTGGGCAGCGATTGGAGCACCGGCAAGAACTCCTGGGTCGTGCTGAACTATCACCCCAGTGTCACCCCAGCGCAAAAGGCAGCCCTCAATGACATCATCGGTCAGCTCTATCCGTTCCAGTGGCAAAAGATGGACGTCGCCACAGCGGCGTTCACCTGGAATGTGGATACCAAGGCGGGCATAGCTCACGCGAAAATGAGCGACGGCAAGGGGGAAGTCGTTCTCGAACGGGTCAAAGGGAACAGCCCCGATCGGGATATCGTGATTCAGAACCTGAAGTACTGGATGGCGCAATCGAACAACGGCTTCCACATGTGGAAGAGCAAGCACGAAGCTTTCGAAGGACAAGGCCACAAGTTCTCCTATGATGGCACTAACGGCTTCCTGATCACCATTCACTTCGCTGGTCAGGCCAAGCAAGCCGCTGCTGACTAGGCCGTTTCGCTCGGGAGTGCGGCGGCCAGCGATCACCCTTCGCCGGCCCTCCCCCGCCCTCCCGAGCAAACCATTCGGGCGCAGAAGGGGTTGCGTGGCTCCTTTGCGCACTTTCTGAGAACGCACGGTGCGTTCCGCACCTGGAGTTCATTCGAGATGGGGCTGGTCCTGAACGAGCGGAATGTTGGACCGATCACCTTGATGGAGTTGGGTGAGCGACTGACCATCGAGAACGTGCCGGAGCTCCGAGACAGAGTTCAGGACCTGGCCATCCAAGGACGTCGTTCCCTGCTGCTGGACTGCAGCCAGATCAGTGCGGTGGACAGCCAGGGGATCGGGGGCTTGGTGAGCAACTGGCTGTCACTCAAGAGCCAGGGTGGCAGGCTGAAGCTGCTGAGTCCCTCGGTCCGAATGCGCGAGGTCCTAAAGATTGCTGGCCTCCAAAAGGTCATCGAGTGTTTTGACGACATCGAAGTTGCGCTACGCAATTTCTGATACGAAACCACCGGGTTAACTCGTCTTTTCCATTCTGTTTCTCTTGCTCTTTCTCGACCTGGCGGCCTAGTCCGCGGTCGAAGGGCTATAGGCGAGAGGGATGGGATGGCCCGTGGGTGGTGAGTTAAATCGTACGGGACCGGCTGCGCAATCGGTCAACGCGGGGAGCCTGGAGGTGGCTCCCTATGCTTCACAGCCTTGCGGTTCGGGCTCGCGCTCGGAGGCACGCATTTTCTCCCTTAGGGTTCCGAGGAGAGCGGCGAGATTGTCATCGCCCGCATAGGCGGCCGTGCTGTACCGAAGGAAGATTTTGGAATTACCCTCTGTTGCTTCCTGGTTCCAGCGATCCATTTGCGCAAGGAAGCCCTCGGCCGCTTCTTGCGCGTTCGGCTCCTTGCAGCCGAGCAGTAACACGAGAAACTCGTTCTCACTGAAGCGAACCAGGGTATCGGAATTGCGGAAAATTGTGCGCAGCAATTGTCCAACCTTGGTGACCGAGCGGTCGCTGATCGCGCCAGAGCGGCGACCCTTCGACCGGCCGTTCTCACGCGCTTGAATCATTAAGAAGGTCAGATTGATGCCCATGCGTTTGGCTACGGCTGTTTCCTTGGAGACGAACTTCTCGAGGTAGAGCCGGTTGAACAATCCGGTCAGGGGATCAAGAAGGCGGAGGTTCTCGACTCCGTCGACACCAAGGGCTGTGCGGACCAAATTTTCGCGGGCATTGTGCAGGGCCCTCCGCCCTTTGCGGACGAAGTGAGCAGCTGCGAGACCAAGTCCGATCGAGGAACCACAAATGAGGTAAAGGCGGCGATCAATCCCCCGGCCCATGGCCTGCTCAGCGAAGTTGCCTAACGATAGCGCTGCAAACAATGCCACTCCCAGAAGGAAGACGAAAAGCACAGAACTGATCAGGAGCAGGTACTCCCGCCAGTCTAGCTTGGCAATATTTCTTTGCAGCTCTTCCGGCCGCAGATCGAGATTCAGTTTCATGGGCGGTTTTTGCCTCCGTCCAATCGGCAGAGTTCTCCCTCGGCGTGCACTCCAGTTTTCTATCGGCCGGCGGACTCCGGCAACAAACGGTCGGCACCAGATCTGGCGAGCGGGGAGATTCCCTGGGTCGACGGCGCTGCCTTGGTCAGGAAAGAAAGTTGGGCGCAGAGCCCCTGTTTTGTCCGGGCAGGATCGGGGACACCGGCCAATTGGCAAGCCAGTTCCCGAAACCTCACCGTCAGCGGATCGCCGGGGTTCTTTGACAGGGGCGTCCCCAGGTTGGTGGCTTCGCTGACCTTGCGATAATCGTTGGGCAGACGAGCAAAGATAGGGTGTTCGAGAGCCTTCTCTGCGCTTTGCAGGGTTTCCTGAAACTTGCGGTGCCAGCGATTGATGACCACTCGAACATTCCCGTTCCGGATCCCAGCAGCAGCAAGAGACGAGAGCTGCCGCTCGAGCGACCACAGGCTTGGCTCGCGCGCTTCCGCGATCAGGAGAATTAGGGGAGTCGGCTCCGCGAATCGGGTCCAGTGAGACGAGTAGGTCCCGCCATCGATGACGAGGTAGTCCAATGCAGTTTGAGCGACCCTGACAACTTTGGCTAGCGCTCGCCCGGCGGAGAGCAACCGCTCATCCGGAGCAGGGGTTCCTGCCAAAACCTGGAGGCCACTCGGGTGGGGGGTCAACAGGCTTCCCAAGAAGTGGTCATCCATGCGCTCCACGTTTTCCACTGCGTCGCAAACCGTATAACGGGGCTGCAGATCGAGCAGCAAGGCCACGCTACCCAAGGGACTGACAAAATCAAGAAGGCCTACGCGCTTCTCGGTGATCTCGGTCAACTGGACGGCCAAATTGACGGCCACCGTGCTGGTTCCCACACCCCCCTTCGATCCCATTACCAGCAACACCTTTTTGGACGGGTCTTTTACCGGCATCTTCCGCTCTTCGAGGAAGCGGTTTAAGGTGTCTCCCAAAGCCTTTGGATCGAGAGGGGTCGAGAGGAACTCCTGCACCCCGGCGCGCAGGGCTTGCAACAGCAACTCCGGATCCGGCAGGCTCACTGGCGAGCAAGCAATGATAAGACAGCCAGGATGGAGCTGGCGCAGGGTTGAGGCAAGATTCAGAGAGACTGCCTTGTCCGGCGAGAGGTCTAACAGGGCCACGTCCAGCGTGCCCTCGACCGGGTTCATGTAAACATCGGCCGGCGAGCTCCATTCGTAGAGTGAGTGCACCACCCCTGTTTGCTCTAGCCAGGTGCCCAACTGGGTTCGGCTTGATTGATCTGCGCTGAAGACAACTGTCTTCAAAGCTGTCGACTGCCTCGGGGCAGAGAGTCGAGGCTCGTTTTCCGTGGCTTCGCGAAATCCCGCGACAAGGGAAGAAATGGATCGATTGTTCATAAGGGCAAAGTTTACAGAGTCCTTGCGGAGCCGAAATAGGACTTCAGTACCGCCGGAACAGGAAGAAAATACTACTCCGGAAAGCCCCCCGGCCGGTTCATTCCTCCGCTGGGCGTCCGTGCCAGACCCTCAGAATTCCTCTTCGTCCTCTGTTTTCTTCAGTCGAATCACTCTCATGGTGATGCGGATGTCACGCGCGCGAACGTCGGCGAGAATTGCCTGGCGCGTTTCTGCGGGAAGGGCTTCGGGAGGATACACTCCGGCGATGTCGCGGGGGAAATGTTTGGCGAAAAGCGCAGCCATATGTGCCGTGGCGTAGGCAATGGGCGTGGTCCATATGCCGCGCAGGCGGATCTGATAGAGGGTGGGAAAAGTTGCGTCCCAGCGGATGATCCTGGGCTGTTCCTTCTTCACGCCGCGGACCAGAACCGCGGCGGCGAAGCGCGCGTTCTGGAGCACACCCCGGCGGATCAGCCGGGCCACCTGCCGCGGCGTGGGGGTTTTCGGGAAACGCTTGGCCACCGCCCCGCGCGAAGGGCTCAGCTTGCCCTGGCGGTACCATCGCCGCAGCCGATCAATCTCGTTGCCGCCGATTTTGACCTCCATCTCCCGCAGCTTCAAGAAGTGCGGCAGCGTCCCCACCTCATCCTGCGCTGCCAGAACGACGGGGACTTCGCCGATGGGCGCGGGAAAGCGAAACTTCTCGCGCTCGCTGAAGCGCTTCGCCAGGTGGAAGCGGCCGGCACGATAGACGCGCGGGCGGGACACCGCCTCATCGAAGGAGCCTTCTGCGGACCACTGCGAGAGCGGGTCCTCACTTTCCGTGCTTTCGTAAAGGCGGATGTAAACGGCCTGGACGGAGTCCAGCAGTTCCGCGCCGCGCTTGGCCAGTAGGTTAGTCAGGCCGGGGGCAACCCCTGCGGTAATCACTGCGGCACGATTCTTCTGCCAAAAGCGTTCGTGGAAGCGAAGCTGTTCGGCGCGAAACGGGTGGCGTACCAGGTGAGCGGCCAGGTCAAGGTAGTGTGCGCGCAGCCACAGCGCTGCCCGCATCACGATTTCGTTGAAGACTGCCGGAGAGGCGTTCACCAAAAGATGGCACCCTCGCGCGGCGCGGACAATGCCCCAAAGGTTGCGTGCGTTCACGGCCACAACCGGCAGGGTGCTCTTCTTGCCCAGAAAACGGCGCGCGCGCTCGGGGTCCTTATCCCCACAGGTAACGCTATGTCCCTGTCGCGCAAGGAGTTGAGCGAGCAGCGAGCCGGTGGCCCCGGCCCCGAGCAGGAAGATGCGCATCGAGGGGGCACTCTAGCACAACTTGTGCCCTCAGGCTTCGGCTTCCGAGCTACTCCCTCAGCGGTCGGCTCCAGGGCTGCCCCGCCCGGAGCGTCCGGAGCCCAGCACTGGATTCGGAGCATCATAAGAGGGAGAATAGAGAGCAGGACAACTTCCGGAAGAAGAAGAGATGATGGACAACCTGGTAGAGATCCTGAGCGCTTCCCCGCTAGCGGGAAGCCCCCCGCCGGCCACCATCCGCGCGCCGGAAATCGAGCCGGGAGTGGGCTGCGACTTCGATAGCTACCTGCTTACCCCGGACCATTCGCTCGACGAACGCATCGCCCGCGCCAAAGCCCGCTTGGGCAGCGACGTGGTCATTCTGGGGCATCACTACCAGCGCGATGAGGTCATCAAATTCGCCGACTTCCGCGGAGACTCGCTCAAGCTTTCTCAGCAGGCTGCGACCGCCGAGGCACGCTCCATCGTCTTTTGCGGCGTCCATTTCATGGCGGAGAGCGCGGACATCCTGCGCCGGCCGCACCAGCAAGTGATCCTGCCCGATCTCGCCGCGGGCTGCTCGATGGCCGACATGGCTGAAATTGGCCAGGTCGAGACCTGCTGGTCAGAGCTCGAGTCATTGGGCGACCTGCGCGTCGTCCCCCTCACCTACATGAATTCTTCCGCCGCCATCAAGGCATTCACGGGTGAGCACGGGGGTGCGGTCACGACCAGTTCGAACGCCGCCGCCGTGATGCGCTGGGCGTTTTCGCCGGGTAATGGCGATCGCAAGGGTGCCGGAGGCGAGCGCGTGCTTTTCCTGCCCGACGAGCACCTGGGGCGCAACACAGCCTACGCGATGGGCATCCCGCTCGAGCAGATGATCGTTTGGGATCCTCGCGAAGAGCTCGGCGGCAACACTCCTGAAGCGATTCGCGCCGCGCGCGTCATTCTTTGGAAGGGCTATTGTTCCGTGCACCAGCGGTTTCGGCCCGAGCACGTCGAGCGCGTGCGCCGCGCCGAGCCCGGCGTCCGCGTGATCGTTCACCCGGAGTGCCGCTGGGAAGTCGTACAAATGGCCGATGAGGCCGGGTCGACCGAGCAGATCATCCGCCGAGTCACGGAAGCCGAGCCCGGCACGACCTGGGCGGTGGGCACGGAGATTCATCTGGTCAACCGCCTGAGCAAAGAGTGGCCGGACCGCCGGGTGATGTCGCTCGATCCCAGCGTTTGTGTCTGCACGACGATGTTCCGCATTTCGCCGCGGCACCTGCTCTGGGCGCTCGAGAACCTGGGTGCGGGCCAAGTGGTCAATCGCATTGTCGTGGAAGACCAGACCCGCCAGTGGGCGCAGGTGGCGCTCGAGCGGATGTTGAGTCTGCACTGAACTGGAAGGCGGGCGCAATCCCGCCTTTTCAGGCGGGTTAGCGAGCATGCCACGCACATGGGTGAAGAAGAACGCGAACCGAAGCTTTTCACGCTGACCGAAGCCGAGCGCACGCGCCGCGAGGTTGAGCCTCTCCTGCTCGAGGCCATCGACTGCCGTCGAAAGATGGGGGAGCTCGACAAGAAGCTATCGCAGATAGCCAACCGCATCATGCTGATGGGCGGTGTGCTGGTGCCCTATGAGAGCACCGCGAAGGTCCGCCTGGAACGCGACCAGCTGGCCGAAGCGATCAAGAGTGCGCTCGAACGCATCGAAGCCACCGGCTGTGTCGTCAAGGACCTCGATGTAGGCCTGCTCGATTTCCCGGCGCTGATCGACAACGAGGAGGTGTACCTGTGTTGGCGGCTCGGCGAAGATCGCATCCGCTTCTGGCACCGCCAGGACGAGGGGTTCGCCGGGCGCAAGCTGCTCGATCCACGCGATGGAGGGCCTGGCTCGCCCATTCAGTAGCGGCCGGAAGCAACCTGAGTTCGGCTCGACCGTTGATCGCGCTGACCCTAGCCTCTTCCTCCACTCCGCGGGAACGCCGTCCGAGGGCGGCAACAGAAAGGGCGCAGACGTGACCGAGCAAACCGAAAGCCGTCTCAAGAACTCCTTAAGTCCCTATCTTCGCTCCGCGGCGCACCAGCCGGTGGCCTGGTACGAGTGGGGAGAGGAGGCCTTCGCGCGCGCTCGCCGAGAAGACAAACCCATCCTGCTCGATATCGGGGCCGTATGGTGTCACTGGTGCCACGTCATTGATCGCGAAAGCTACGAGAACCCGGAAATCGCCGAGATCATTAACCAGTTCTTCATTCCCGTGAAGGTGGATCGCGACGAACGGCCCGACGTGGACGCCCGCTACCAGGCCGCTGTCAGCGCCATCTCCGGCCAGGGTGGCTGGCCGCTCACCGGCTTCCTCACACCCGATGGCAAGCCCTTCTTTGGCGGAACCTATTTTCCTCCCCAAGACGCTATGGGCCGCCCGGGCTTCAAGCGCATCCTGCTGACGATTGCCGATGCCTACAGAAACCGCCGTGCTGAAGTCGACCGAGCCGCTGGCGCGCTCGCCGAAGCAGTGGCGAAGGCAGAGGCGTTTACCGGAGGGCGCTCCGGCTTCGATCGAGGGGTGGTGGATGACCTGGCGGACTCGATCGTGCGCATGTTCGACCTTCGCCACGGGGGCTTCGGCCAGGCCCCCAAGTTCCCACACGCATCGGCCATCGACTTACTGCTCGAGCGCTACCAGGTCAGCCGCGAAAAGCATCTGCTCACCGTGGTGGAGAGCACACTCGAGAGGATGGGCCGCGGCGGGGTGTACGATCAGCTCGCTGGCGGCTTCCACCGTTATTCGGTGGACGCGCAGTGGCTCGTGCCGCACTTCGAGAAGATGTCGTACGACAATTCGGAACTGCTGAAAAATTACCTGCACGGCTATCAGGTGACGGGGGGGGCCTTCTTCCGCGAAGTGGCTGAAGGCATCATCGGCTGGGTGAACCGCGTGCTCTCCGACCAGTCACACGGCGGCTTCTACGCGAGCCAGGACGCTGATTATTCGCTGGAGGACGACGGCGACTATTTCACCTGGTCGCTCGACGAGCTACGCGCCGCGCTCACGCCGGAGGAAGCAAGGGTGATGGAGCTCTTCTACGACGTCGAGGCGCACGGCGAGATGCACCACAACCCGGCAAAAAATGTCCTATGGATGGCCCGCGAGCCGAACGAAATCGCCAGCAGCCTGGGCATTACCGAATCTGCTGTGCGCCTGCTCATCGCTGGCGCCAAGGGCAAGCTGCTTGCCGCCCGCCTTGAGCGCCCTACGCCTTATGTGGATACCACGCTCTACGTGGCCTGGAACGCCATGTTCGTTTCGGCATATCTAGAAGCCTACCGTGCGCTCGGCGGTGCGCTCGGGGAGAGCTGCCGCGGCTTCGCGCTCAAGACGCTCGACCGTATCCTGGCCGAGGCTTGGCATCCCGAGCGGGGTTTTGCCCATCGCGTCAGTCCCGCCCGGGCGGCATGGCTCGACGGCGTGCTCGACGACCAGGTATTTACGGCCACGGCCCTGCTCGACGCCTACGAGGACACGCTTGATCGCCGCTATTTCCGAGCGGCCGAGGCGGCCGTGCAGCGTACCCTGGCCGGGTACTTCGACTCTGAATCGGGCGGTTTCTTCGATCGCCCCACTGACGCCGCGCCGATAGGCGGCCTCGACGTGCGCCGCAAGCCGCTGCAGGATTCGCCCACCCCTGGCTCAAACGCTGTGGCGGCCATGCTGCTCGACCGCCTGCATGCCTACACCGGCAATGCGCTTTACCGCGAGCACGCCGAGCGGACACTCGAAGCGTTTGCCGGCATCGCGCCGCAGTACGGCATCTTTGCCGCCACCTACGGCCTGGCAGCCGTGCTGCACGCACGCCATCCGCTCCAGGTGATCGTCACCGGCCGCGGAGCCGATCAGCAGGCGCTCGAGCTCGAGCAGGCGGCGCACGGTGTTTATCGCTTCGGAAAAGCGGTCCTGCGCGCCACGCCGGAACGCATCTCGAGCAATGGCCTCCCCCCGGCCTGGAAAGAGACCATCCCGCATCTCCCGGCGGAGGTCGCGCAGGCCGTGGTCTGCGTGGAGAGTACGTGCCTGCCGCCCGTCAGTGACCCCGAGAAATTGAAGGAGATGCTGGTAGGAATCGCCTCCAGCGTGGCTGCGCGCTAGTCTGTGTTCGCTTGTTCGGCGAGACCCAGCTACTTCTTACAGGCGAAAACAACGGCGGGGGGAAAGTTACGCCAGACCGTGCGGGTGTGGATCGAGCGAAAATGCTGGCGCAGCAGCCCCGCAACGCTGCTCCGCCCAGGCTCCCATGCCGGCGAGAAAACGTTGCCCAGTCGGGCCCCGAGATAGTGGTATTGGGTGAACATGCTTTTCTCGTCCAAGTAGGAAAGCAACTCGCGCAGGATGGTCTTGCGTTGCAAATCGGACATGAAGCTCAGGCCCAGCGACGATACGACTGCGTCCACTCGCTGGCAACCAAGTTGATCGAGGTACCCCCCAACCGTCTCGGCGCTTGCGTTGATCACCAGCAAGCGCGGATCGGGGAGCCTTCGCTCGAGGTAATGGCAAAAACGGGGATTCAACTCCAAGGCCAGTAGCCTCGCTCGTCGCGGCAAGAACTCGAGCAGGGCTCGTGTGATGGCACCTGTGCCTGGACCCAGCTCCACAACCACGCGAGCGTTGGCAAGCGGCAGCGGCTCGAGCATGGCTCGAGCCAGGTGGCGCGAGCTGGGCACGATGCTCGCTGTCGTGAAGTAATCGCCCAGGGCCTCCGCGGCGAACAGCGCGTAGCTGATGCGCTTTGCCTCGGCGGCTACCAGTGGCCTGCTGAGGCCTCTCATACGGTCATGCTAAACGAAGTGTCGTCCCCGGTCGAGTGCTATCCTCAGCCTGGGTACTGAAATTTAAGCTGCGCGCAGGCGCGGGCCAGGAAACTACTGCCGCGGCCGCGACGCCGGTGGGACGATTCCGTTCAAGCGGTAATAGACGACCAACTGGCCGTAGTGCTCGCCGGCATGCTCAGCGGTTTCCATGAAAACAAAGTTCGCGCTGACCAAGCGATTGCCATACGGGTATTTTACTGTCTTCGACATTCCGGCGTCGCCGATCTCCTGGATCACGGTCGCCCCATCGTCCACGGACTTTTTTAGCAGCGCAAGAACATCGGCTTTGGTCTTGTAGGTCTTGCGGTCAGGATCTTCTGTGCCTGGCCCCATCTGGCTTCCCTTCACGGCGCTCAGCAGCACGTAGTTCGTACCTGCGACGTGCAGCACTTGCTCGGCAAAGGTGCGCATCGGGGGCTGGGGCTTGAAGTCATACTTGTCCTCGGGAAAATCCTCGGCCATGGTGATCAGCTTTCGTCCGATGCCGTTCCACGCCCTCAGCACTTCGGCGGAGGGGCCTTGCGCAGGTTGCGGCGGCTTTTCGGGGACCTTGCCTTGTGGCGCAAGTGCAGGAGCGGCCAAGCACACCAGCACTGCAACCAGCGTCACCCAAAAGAGGCTCTTGGTCATAATCGGCTCCCTGGCGTGGTTTGAGGCGGGGGGAGCCTACCACGGCACCTCGCCAGAGTCCACGACCAAGTAGGGCGCCGCGGTCGTGGTAAGATTTTGTGTTGCACATGAGGTGACGCTTTTGGCTGCTCACGGGGCCTTCTTCTCCTATCGGACCGTCTTTTTCTCGGTGATTCTGTTGCTTCTCTATCTCTCGCAACGCTACTGGTTTCGCCGTGCGTGGAAACTCATCGGAGGTGTGAGGCGCCCGGTGCTCGGGCGCTTGCTTCGGGCAGCCTGGGTGGTTGCGTTGCTGCTGGTTGTGCTCGGCGCCTTGGGTGGAGTGGCGCCGGGGTATTACCGCGACTTCCTGCACGAAAGGGGAATCACTGCACTCGTCAGCCTGTGGCTCTCGAGCGCTTTTCTGGCCTTCGTTGCCGTTCACTGTGTTGCCGTCGCCGAGTGGATGTGGGGCCGGGTACGGCGCATCCGAGGCCGCTTGTGGCCCGCCCCCGCCCAGCCGGCGCTCCAGAATCCGTCGCGGCGGTATTTCTTCGAGACGGCCACGTATCTGGCCGGGGCTGTGCCGTTTATCGGCGCCCTCTACGGCTTTGCCGCCGAGCGGCTGCGCTACTGCTCCGAGCGCGTCGAAGTGCCGATCCCCGCGCTGCCTCGGGCGCTCGATGGCCTGCGCATCGCGCAGTTGAGCGACATCCATATCGGCGGCTACATGCCGCGCGAACAGGTGCGCCGCGCAGTCGAAATGGCCAATGAGCTGTGCGCGGACCTCGCGGTCGTCACCGGCGACTTCATCACTGGTCCCAGCGATCCTCTGGAAGCCTGCGTCGAAGAGCTTGCGCGGCTTCGCGCGCCGCTCGGCGTCTGGGGCTCGAACGGCAACCACGAAATCTACGCCGATGCCGAGGAGTATACGGCGGAGCTTTTTCACCAAGCCGGCATGCACATCTTGCGCCAGGAGAACACCGAGCTGGTTTGGCGCGGCCAGCCGTTCAACCTGATTGGGGTGGATTACCAGCGCGAGCGCGGCCGCGATGGCCGGCGCCTTCTCAAGCTGGTGGGCGTCGAACGACTCGTGCGACGCGACGCGCCGAACATTCTGCTTTCGCATAATCCCAATGTGTTTCCACGTGCCGCCGAGCTGGGCATCGCGCTGACCCTTGCTGGTCACACGCACGGCGGCCAGGTGCGGGTGGAAATCCTCGATCATCGCTGGAGCCCGGCGCGGTTCTTTACCCCGTATATCGCCGGCCTCTACTGCCGTCCGTTCTGCTCCTCCGCCTCGGAACGTACCCCGGTAGACGTTTCCCCTCCCGCCGCTCGCCCCCCAGCGGTAGCCTCTGCTTTTCTCTACGTGAATCGCGGTCTGGGCACGATCGGTGCGCCAGTGCGCATCGGGGTCCCGCCCGAAATCACGCTGTTGGTTCTCCGCCGCGGCTAGTGGGCACGAACCGTCCTGCGGCTGTTGTTTGAGCTCAGGTGGAGGGATGGAAGCCCGAATCGCGCCAGTCGAGAACTGCTGCCAGGCCGCGACTCGATCGACTGATCTCCCGAAAGCCACGATCGGTGGGCATCGGAGTCTGCGTGGCCTGTCGCAGGCGGGAAGCATTGACGTCTGTTGTTGGAGGGCGAAGGAATTGGTATGGGCAGCGCTCGGCCGGGCAGAGAAGCGGTAAGTCGTCTGGGCGAGTTGCCGGGCCCGAGGGGCGGTGCGATAATGTCGTTTCGCG
>DATFXF010000154.1:0-9371 GCA_035258565.1 Candidatus Acidiferrales bacterium | reverse complement strand
TTCTTGGGAGGCGCTATCGCTCGTGAGGCAGCCCGCGTCGGCGTGAGCGCTCCGCTGCACACCGCACTCTATCGGCTGATCAAAGGCAAGGAAGCATCCTGGATTTGGGGAGCAAAGACGCACGCTCAGGGATAGACCTTCTGGGGGCAGCACGCTCGGGACATGAGGATTTCGAGCGAAACGGAGAAGATCCTCCGAGCGCGGCGGCTCCGAGCCTGCTAGGGGTCGGAGAGAAGCTATGAACCACCCGATCGATCAACAGAAGCTCGAGCGAGTGCGCCAGCGGATGATCGAACAGGAGCTGAGCGCGATTGTGGTGCGTGCCCCGGACAACATCCTCTATCTCACTGATTACTGGTGCATGAAAGGGTATGACATCGCTGTTTTCCCCCGCGAGGGCGAAGCCACGCTTCTGGTGATCGAGCCACAGCTCCGCGAGGCGCAACACACCGCCTGGACCAGTGACGTCCGTGCGTTTCGGTTCTACCATCCGAGCGATCCACGTCCACCTACGGCGCGCTCAATGGATCTCTGCCTGGAAGTGCTGCGCGAGCGAGGCCTGACGGAGCGGATTGGCGTGGAACTCTCCCAAGGCTCCCAGATCTGCGACCGCATGGTGGGAGAGCCAACCGTCTACACTCAGGGCTATTTCGATGCCTTTCGCGCGGTGGCGAAGCAGGTGGTGGACGCCACCGGTTTGCTGGCTGAGGCGCGCATGATCAAAACGGCGCAGGAGATTGCACGGATGCGCCTTGCCAACGAGCTTGCCGCGCTGGGCATGGAGTACGCTCGCGAGCAGATCCGCCCGGGAATGACAGAAAGCGAAGTCGGGGCCATGATCGAAGGCCACATCCATGCCCAGGGTGTAGGCTACAAAGGCAAGGTGGAGATGGCCAGAGCCTTCACGCTGGTCTGGTCCGGTCCCGGCATCGCCACGTTCACCGCCACCTCACATCGTCCGATCCAGGAACATGAGCCAACCCTGGTGGAAATCTGGGTATGCGCCGACGGCTATTGGACCGACCTGACCAAGAATCTGTGTCCGGGCAAACTTACCTCGAGATACGATCGTTTACTGGAATCGCTTCTGGGGATTCTTCACCAAGCCAGCAGCTCCGCGCGGGATGGGGCCCCGCTTGGGGAGCTTGATCGGCTGATTCGGAAAGGCATCGCTGAAGCTGGCTACCCGGGCCAACCCTCACACCCGGTGGCCCACGGTGTCGGCGCGCGGGCGCACGAGCCGCCCTTTGCTCATCAGGCGGCGCCGGGGAAGATCCGCAAGGGCATGGTGCTGGCGATTGAGCCCGGAGTCTATTGGGAGGGTGGTGGGGGACTGCGGCTCGAGGACAATTACCTGATTACGGATGACCGGAGCGAGAAGCTCTGCTCCTTTCCGGATGACTTCCGGCACGAGTGAGTCACCGATCTGGCCCTCAACTCCAGGAGGCTCAGCAGATGCATGATTCCGATCTAGCCGAGGCCATCCTCGCCCAAGTCAGCGAGGAACAGATTGTCGCCATGGCCCAGGAGGTCATCAATATCCCCAGCCCTACCGGCGCTGAACTCGAAATGGCCCGCTATATGAAGCGGTCCTTTGAGCAGATAGGGTTGCAGGTGAGTTGGCAGGAAGTTGAAGACGGGCGTCCCAACGTCATCGGCCGCCTTGAGGGCCAGGGACATGGCAAGAACCTAATGTTCAACGGACACATGGATACTTCCAACACGGGTCGGGAGCCCTTCCTAACCGGGATCGGGTATAAGCCGAACGCGGTGATCAAAGACGGGATGATCTATGGCCTGGGCATCTATAACATGAAAGGAGCGCTGGTCTGCTACGCACAGGCGGTCCAGGCCATCAAGCGGGCGGGCGTGAAGCTGGCCGGGGACGTGATCATTGCGGCGGTGGTCGGAGAAATCGAGAAAACGCAATGGAACGAAGAATTTGTGGGAAAGGAGTATCGAGGGTACGGGGTTGGAAGTCATTACCTAGTGAACCACGGCGTTCTACCGGATATGTGCATCCTCGGAGAGCCGACGGACATGAAGCTCGTGCTCGGGCACTACGGCTCGCTGTGGGTCCGGGTCGCGACCCAGGGGCCCTACGTGCACAGCGGTTTCACCGCCGGGCGCCTGGGGGAGAACTCCATCCGGCGTATGCACGACGTGCTAGGCGCAATTTGGAAGTGGATTCCTTCGTGGGAGGGGCGAGCCGCATACGGTGGAAAGAAGGGCGTCGTCAACCCGGGAGCGATTCGGGCCGGGCACCCGTGGCGCGCGAGCCGGACGCCGGAGCGTACCGAGGTTTTTCTCGACATCCGCGTTCCGCCGACCATGCCGCTCAGCGAGGCGCGGCGAGCGGCCCTGGAGTTGGTCGACCAGTTGCGCCAGCGCTACCCGGACTATGGGATCGAGTTTGAGACCATGGTGTCGGTGCCGGGTGCCGAGATCCGCGAGGACCACCCGATGGTGAAAGCCATCGAGTCAAGTCACCGCCGCGTCTTGGGCACTCGACCGACCCGTGACACGGTGTTGTGGTGCTCCGACGCCTCCGTGCTGACCCGCTACGGCATTGAGACCGTCAACTATGGCCCGTCCAGCGGGCCGCGGGACGCCCAGGGTGAGAAAGTAAGAACCCAAACGCTGGTGGATGTCACGAAGGTCTACGCTCTCACCATTGCCGAGCTCTGCGGCGCTCGCTAGTTTCGTCCGTCTTACGCTTCCCTACCCTTGATGATCTTGCTTGTGATGTTTTTAGCCCAGGCGCTCCAACCTCTCTCTTCGAATCGCCTGTGTCCTGATCCAAACGTGAGGGCACATTCATAGTGCGTCGTTTTCCGTGAGGCTTACGAGGAGTTGGCGGAAGACGACTGCTCGTCCGAGCTCCTCAGTTAGGCGACTCTCGCTCCCTGCAGCTTCTCTTCACTGAGGATGCTGACTTACGGAAAGAATATTGCCATCTGGATCTTTGAACCACGCCACCTTATCCCCTGTGGGTGTTGTCCAAATTCCAAGTTCACGATCTTGAACAAAAGGATATTTTTCGAGGGTAACGCCTCGTTCGCCGAGCCAAGTGACGACCGTCTTGATGTCTTCTACTTCCCAGCCCAGAATCGTGCCCTGGGCGGGAGTGAAATTCTGGGCCTTTGCAATCCTTATCTTGTGCCCGCCGACGCGCATGACCAGCGCATATTGATCCATGCTCACAAACTCAAATCCAAGCTTGCCTTCATAGAAAGCCCGCGCCTTGTCGTAATCCCTGGTGGGGACAAAGCCAACTATCTTCCCTGAAGCCAGCATCTTTGCCCCCCGGCGCCCTTGCGCCCCTCAGGAATCACACTTGCCCCCACTGAAGACGGGGGCCAGCCCAACTGACATGCACGTCAGTTTAGTCCCACTGCGCCTTCTAGGTCGAGTACATGCTGAGTGGCCTCGGTTTCTCTTCGCTTCAGGCCCCCGCCAAGCCAAGTTGACAATGCCGTGAAGTTCTCACTACACTGCCGAATTGAGCACGACCACGCACATTGAAGGATGGCCCGTCCACTCCCCGCAGGCAGGTGAGAGAAGTCCATGCGACTCCTAACCTTTGAAGATCGCTGCCATCGAGGCCGAATCGGTGCACTCACCCCGCAGGGCTCAATTATTGATTTGAACACCGCCTACGCATCGTACCTCCGTGACGTCGAACAAGAGAGCGCCTTTCTGCGTCTGGCGGATGCACGGGTACCTCCGGAGATGCGGCTCCTCTTCGAAGGCGGAGAGAAGAGTCTAGCAGCAGCCCGGAGGGCCTTCGAACATGCGCAAGAACAAGGAGCGAGGGCCACCGGCCCCTCGGGTGAACCCTTGGTGTACCGCCGCGAAGAGATCACTCTTCGAGCTCCCATCAAACCTAAGAAGTTCTTCCATACGGCGGGTAATTTCCGTGAGCACCATGAGGAAGCCCAGAAGGCAGGCTTCTCCCATCCGGTTCTGCCGTGGATTGTGTTTTTTCAAAATGTGGACGCCATCATCGGCCACGAGGAGCCGGTAGTTTACCCGGAACACCTCACCCAGGAGCTCGACTACGAGCTCGAGCTTGCGGTGGTTCTGAAAAAGGCGGGCAAACACTTCACGCCGGAGCAAGGATGGGAATACATCGGCGGATACGTCATCTTCAACGATGTGACAGCGCGGGACATCCAAAGGCGGGAGATGAAGTCCGGAGTCTTCTCCTTCTGCAAGGGCATTGACACTTTCTGTCCCTTGGGACCGCACATCGTAACTGCCGACGAGATCAAAGATCCCCACAACTTGGCGATGGAACTGCGAGTGAATGGTCAAACGCGCCAACGGTCCCATTCGAGCAAGATGTCGGTGACCATTCCCGAGATTTTGGCCAATTATTCTCCGATGGGATATAGCGCGGGTGACGTCCTCTCGACCGGTACGGTCTCCGGGGTCGCGGCGTTCAGCGGAGATCCCAAGGCCTGGTACCTGAAGCCGGGCGACGTGATGGAATGCGAAATCGAAGGTATCGGCATCCTCCGCAACCCGGTGATCTCCTGGGAGCAGGCGCACGGGCGGAAACCCCCATCCCGCCGAGTGGCTTGAGGTGAACCAGATGTCGGAAAGCCCGAGCAGAGCAAAGATCTGGGTCAGTGATCTCAATGCCCAGGCGGAAAGCGGCACTGGGCTTGCGCGCTCCGCCCGAGTGCGCTTTTACGACACCACTCTTCGCGATGGCGAGCAGACGGTCGGCGTCGTGCTCGACCCCCGCCAGAAGTTAGAGATCGCCCGCCAACTCGACGAACTAGGGGTGGCTCGCATCGAGGCGGGATTTCCACGGGTGTCCGCTGAGGATGCGGAATCGATTCGGCTGATCCTGGAAGCCAAACTCAAAGCGGAGGTTTGGGGATTTTCACGGGCGGTCAAGGGTGACCTAGATGAGTTGATCCGTCTGGGTGTTCGCGCCACCATCATCGAGGCTCCCACCAGCGACATCAAGCTCCGGGCTTACGGCCTCAGTCGCGATGAAGTCCTGCGCCGGGTGATGGAAGCGATCTCCCACGCCAAGCTGCACGGGATCACCGTTGCTTTCTTTGCCGTAGATGGCACGCGCACCGATCTCCATTTCCTCAAGAAGGTGTACCAGGCCGCCATGGAAGCAGGGGCCGAGGAGGCGGTCGTGGTGGATACGATTGGGGTGTGCAGCCCGGAAGCGGTTGAGTTTCTGGTGCGCCGCGTGAGGGAATGGGTGGGCGGAGACATTCCACTCCACTTTCATGGGCACAACGACTTCGGCTTGGCGACCGCTTCTGCCATTGCCGCGGTGCGGGCCGGGGCCGAGTGGGTTCAGGGGACCATCAACGGCATGGGCGAGCGCGCAGGCAACGCCGACTTGGGCGAGATCGCACTGGCCTTGCACTGCCTCTACGGCGTTCCGGTGGCGCTCAACCTGGGGAAGATCCGAAAAGTATCGGAACTTGTGCGGCGTGCCGCGGGGTACGAAGTGGAGGCGTGGAAGCCGGTGGTTGGTGAGAATCTATTCGTCCGCGAGAGCGGCGCAGTGGCCAGCCAGTTCCACACCCCAGAAGCCATCGAGCCGTTCTCGGCGGAACTGGTCGGTGCGCGCCGGGCCATTGTCCTAGGGAAAAAGAGTGGGCTGGACAGCATCGCTCTGAAATCCAAGGAACTCGGTTTGGAGATCCCGGACGAGCGGCGCGGGGCGGTGCTGGAGGCGGTAAAGCGCAAGGGAATGGAAAAGCGGGGGCTGGTGACCGACGCGGAGTTCGCCCAAATTGTTGAGCAGTTATGCTCCCGGTAGATTCACCTTACCGGGGGAGCGTGCAGTCAGGAGGTCCGCCGTGGACCGGAGTCATTTCTACTCGATGATGAACGGCGAAGGGACGCTGGACTACGAACTCTACCTGAATACCAAGAAGTTGCTCTCCTGTCAGAAAGATTTCCACGAGTTTTGCAACGCGGACGAGCTGCAGTTCCAGATCGTCCATCAGGCAGAAGAGTTGTGGATGAAGCTGATCGCCTACACCTTGCTCGACATTGACGACTACATCCAGCAAGAGAACACCAACCGGGTGATCACGCTGTTTCGCCGGGTGCACCTTGCCCAACGGCTGATGATCGATCAGCTTGCCTTACTGGAGACGATGTCGCCCAAGGAATATCAGGAGATTCGGCTGGGATTGGGAAACGGCAGCGGCCAGGAGTCGCCGGGGTTTCGCACCCTCCTGCGGATGCATCCGCAGCTCTGGCATTCCTTCAAGACTTGCTATCTTGAGCGGCACCGCCTGACGGTAGAGAAGATCTACCATTCCGAGTACTCGCACTCGGACGCCTACATCGTGGCTGAGGCGCTCGCTGAATTTGACGAGCTCTTTCAAAAGTTCCGCTACCACCACTTGCAACTCATCCACCGCACCATCGGGTTGGGGGCCAAATCGTTGAAGGGCCGGTCGGTGGAGCTACTGAACGAGGGCCTGAAGACGCAGTTCTTCCCGGAGCTCTGGGAGATCCGCAATAAGATGACAGACGAGTGGGGCGGCAAGTACGGGGTGGTCCGGGACTCCCTGGGCCAGCCGAAGCAAGACTAGTTCTAGTGAGCCTGGTACAAGCAAACACCTGCTTCAAAGCCGCCATCGCTTCAGCATCGCGTTGGACCCATGCCTTATTCCCGCAGTGTCCGCAGTCGCCAACGAGGTTAGAAGACAAACTTTGCCGCTTCCTTATGTTCGGCTACCTGCGCTCGACTCTGCTTAATGCACTTTCCGGATTAGTTCGGTGATTCTGATTCTAATCCCATAGGCCCGTGTCGCCGCAACCGCGGGCGGCTTCGGCGGCCTCCTTCAAGTCGCTTTTCGAAAGCGCGCCAGGACACCGCGGTTTCCTGCGCTTGCATGTCAGGCTTGAGAAGACTACTACCCGACTTTTCTATGCATTTCGGAATATGGGGCAGACCCTTCTACAGGTTTTCGTAACAGGCTTGCAGAGGCAACATTCCTGAAAGAACCTAACAAGTCCAGTTAGTACGTTTACTCTAAATCAGTTAAGTCTCTGCGATACTTTTTCTAGCTATCTGGTCAGGTTATTGCTTGCCACCTTCGAGCAGCGTTCTCGTCTATTTCCAGGGTAAGAATCAATCTTGGAGGCGGAAGGTCATGACAAATCGCAAGGGCCTTGTTGTGGGGCCTTTCGTTTTGAGTTGTGTGTTGGTTGTAGTTCCAGCTGCGCTACAAGCGCAGACAGCCGCTATTTCAGGGACGGTGACGGACCCAGTCGGGGCGGTAGTTGCCGGAGCGAACGTGACGGTGAGGAATACGCAGACGAACGCGAGCCGGACCACTGAAACGAACGACACGGGCTACTACCGGATTTCGACGTTGGTTCCATCGACCTACGAGATCTCGTTTGAGAAGACCGGCTTTAAGACGTTGCACTATTCCAACGTAGTCTTGGCTGTGGACCAGTTCCTGACCCTGGACGCGAAACTGGAAGTGTCTGCGGTCGCCCAGACTGTGGAGGTGAGGGGGGAGAATGTGACGCCGATCGAACTTGAAAACGCGCAGATCAGCAACGTGGTGGACTCGCGCCGCATTACCGACCTGCCCCTGATTCTGCGCGATCCTTACGCACTCATTGAACTCTCGCCTGGAACCGCTGTGAGCGCCACGCGCTTCGGCGGATTTGCAGTCAACGGCCAAAGCGAAAAGCACAATAACTTCATGCTCGATGGGGTGGATAACAACGACACAGAAGTCCCTGGCAACCCAAGCGGTTTCAGCGCGATCACGCCCGAGTCCACACAGGAATTCCGGTTGATCACTAATAGCTTTGCGCCCGAGTATGGCCGCAACAGTGGCGCTATCGTGGACATCGTTACCAAGAGCGGTACCAATGAGATTCGGGGCAACGCTTATTGGTTCGGTCGGTACTCGGCTGTTGGTGCCCGCGACTTCTTCAATCACCAGATCGATCCTGTGACGGGTCAGGTGGCCCGGCAGGATCCATATGTCAGGAACGATTTCGGCGCTTCGGCTGGCGGCCCGATCATCAAGAACAAGACCTTCTGGTTTGGCAACTATGAGGGCCAACGGTTCCCTACGACTTTGACCAATACCAGCACCGTACCCACGGCCGCTTTCAAAACCGGCAAGTTCACATTCAACGGTCAAGCGGTGGACCTGTCACCGACATCACCGAATAACGCTTCTGGTTCATCGCTGGGTACCGCCAATTTGTCGCTGGACCCCACGATTCAGAAGATTCTTGCGCTGTACCCATCCCCCAATGGCCCGGCAACGGATGATGTCCGCGGCAAGTTATTCTTCCCGAGTCCGTCAAAATTCAATGCGGACCTCTTTACAATCAAAGTGGACCATAATTTCACCAGCAATGAAGTCTTGTCCGTCCGCTATACTTTCAATCAGTCCTCCTCCACAGACCACAACGACTTTCTACCGGGTAGCTTGGGCGCTGTGAGCTCGGACCAGCGCACGCAAAGCCTCTCGATCGGCCTTACCTCCACCCTCAAGCCCTCTGTGATCAACGAGTTGCGCTTAGGGGCCAATCGGACCCGATCGCCGTTCAATTGTATAGGTCAGGGCGTCTTTGATAGCTTTGGGTTCAAGGATCCTCTGGGCCGTGGCAGCGATTTCGGGATGCCAGCGAGTATCGCGGGCTTCGGCTGCTTGGCGCTCGGAGACAGCAATGCACAAGCGCGTTACGCCGGCACGTATACGTACAAGGATACTCTGACCAAGATTTTGGGGCGCCACACCTTTAAGGCGGGAGCCGAGTTCCGTCCGATCTATTCCAACAGCTTCGACGATTTCGGTGCCCGCACAGCCTATGCATTCAACTTTTATTCGTTTTTCTTGCTCCCGTCGATAAACCTCAACCCAGCGCTTGGGGCGTGCAATCCCCTTGATGAAGGTCCCCGTCCCGCCCTATTTGCGGCGAAATGCGGCAGCCGGACGCTACAGGACATGGGCTGGATGTTGTTTGGGGCCGTGTCCACTCAGGCGCAGAATCAGTTCTTCGACAAGGCTGGCAACCGGACGGCAGACGACCTACGCGGTTTCCGGCAGCGCGAAGTGGCCTGGTTTGTTCAGGACACCTTCAAGGCGTTACCAAACCTCACGCTGACCTTAGGAGTGCGGTGGGAGCATTACGGGGTGCCGTTTGAGACCCACTCGAACTTCTCCAACCTATTCGCGAATCCCAGCGGTCCAGCCCCCTTCACCTTCACCATCGTTGGCCCAGCGACGGGCGTAGGTCTCTACGAAAGCGATCTGAGAGGGTTCAGGAATTGGGAGCCGCGCTTCGGGTTTGCCTGGGACCCGTTCAGGAAGGGGAAGACCTCAGTCCGCGGCGGGTAC
>DATFXF010000153.1:0-2754 GCA_035258565.1 Candidatus Acidiferrales bacterium | reverse complement strand
TGCGGTGGTCCCAGCTCACGATCTTTTCGGGGACGATCTTGAGCACGACGCGCTTGGACGCGCTGGCCGCGGCCCCCGGGTTGACCGGCGCCGGATTCGTCTGCGCGACCGCCCGTCCCTCGAACGCCGCCCGCACCGCGGTCTCGCCTTCGAGGATCTCGCAGCGGCCGCGAATCATGACTCCCCGCAGCTCAGCGTACTCGTCGCCGGCCTCCACCATGAGCGCCACCTTGGGGTTGCGCCGGATGTTGACGACCTTCTGGGCCTTGCCGTACGAGGTCATGTAAAAGACGCCGTCGCGGGCGAAATAGTTCATGGCCACCACGTGGGGGAAGCCGTCCCCGTCGATCGTCGCGAGGGCAGCCTTCTTGCGTTCCCGGAAGAACGCGGTCTGCTCCTCGGGGCTGAGCTGGATCTGCTGGCGTCGATTGATGGCCATCTGTGGTCTTCTCCTCTCCCTCATTTGCTCAATACCTTGTGCACCTGATCCATTCTTTCAATCAGAATCACACCAACAGACACAGCAAAACCCAGCACGGTGAACACGCCGGCGAGCTTTCGTCCATGTTCATACGCTTCGGGAATCATCGTATTGGCCAGCATCATCAGGATGGCGCCGCCGGCGAACGCCTGCACAAACCCCAGCCACGAATCCGGAACATGCTCGAACCCAACGTAGCCGACCGCGGTAAACACCGCGCACAACAGCGCGATCGAGAACCACAATGTCAGAATGCGTGTCTTTGACCATCCGCCAGACACCATGCCCGATGTGCCAGCAATGGCTTCCGGGAGATTCGAAATAAAGACGGCGATCAGCATGGCAAGACTCACCGCGCCTGTTTCGAGTATTCCTAGTCCGATCACCAGAGATTCGGGAACACCGTCCAAGATTATTGCCAGAATCATGGGCACGACGAGATTCGCGCCGTGCGATGCATTGATGGATTTCCGCTTGGCCGCGCCTAAGCTTCCGATCAGCTCATCGCTGCCAAAAAATACCAATGCACCGGCAAAGAATCCGAAAGCTGGAAACCCGCTGCCCGCCGCCAGCTTGATGGATTCGAACACAAGTTCGTAGGCCACTGCAGAAAGCAACACGCCTGCGCCAAACGCCATGATCACGCCGAGCCATTTCTTACTGATGGCTACGGATGCCCCCAGCAAGCCGCCAATGGCAAGCGATGAGGTAGCAATCAGGCCCCAGACGAATGCCTTGAACATGACCTATCTGTCCAGCGGTGAAGATGGGACATTCAAAGCATCGTGGGCGTGTAGCTCAGATTTTCCAGCGCGGCCTGGATCGTCGAGCGCAAGGCCGGCACGGAGCCCCTGCACGAGCTCGTGTACACGTCGTGGAAGCCGTCATGAACCAGGCCGAAGCCCGGGACGATGGGGTCGTAGGACACTTGGTCGACGGCCGCGTCCTCCCAGAAATCCGCCGACGTTTCGCATCCCCGAAAGGCCACGTAGGTCTTTCCGTGACTGTCCCAGGCGATGAACGCAAAGGGCTCCGGATACTGGCGGTCGATCATGGGCAGGCTATGACTCGGTGTCGCCACGGGAAGTCTCCTCGCGTTGGGTCCCATGCACAGGCTCTTGTAGCGGCCGAATCAGGGGTTGTCAACAGCGCTGATCCTGCGGTATGCGCAGCTACGCGCTTCAAGACCTCGACACCGTAGTACATGGGCGCGCCTACCACGAAGATCTACGGCTGCGATTCGATGTGCTCACGAAGACGAAGCCGCCTGCGCTCTGCCGCTACTGGACGCAGCGGGACCGAGGACCCGCGTGCAGCTCTTCCGCCTGGCGGAGGTGCTGCGGCCCATCGAGGCGGGCATGTTCGGGCCGAATTCTGAGTGGCAATGCAGGACCTGCCCGTTCCGAAGCCAGTGTAGAGCATGGCGTTGATGACCCCGGCGGAATGCCCTGATCAGCATAGATAAGCTAGACGAGCGGCCCCTGAGACGCGACCAGAAACCTCTTCCCCTTGAAAAACCTTGATATTCCGGGCTTCGATCCGGCACGCTTGAAAGACTGGTTTCGAGTTCTCCGGAACAACGAGGACGTTTTCTCGTAGGTTTTTGCCGAAGTCTCCGACGTTTAGCCGCGGGGGATTCAGAGATGCTTGGTTATGGAAAGCGTGTCCGGGAGATCTCGCAGTTGGCGACAAGGGGAGCTACGTGCGCGTGAGCGCAATCAGGCCGGCAGTTGTCGTGTTGTGCCTCGCCCTACTCGGCGCCGCAGCTAGCCCTTGGACCCACGATCTGGTTTTGACGGTGCAGGCCCGGCGGCTCGCCGAGCGATTTGGCGGCAGCGACGAAGTGGATGCGGTGTGGCTCGTTTGGCGCTCGCCCGCGCGGCTACGACAGCGCGTGCATGACCTGGTGCGCGCGGACGAGGCTCTGCTCGAGCGTGCCGTACGAAGCAATTGGCCTTTTGCGCACGCTGGCCTTGAATCTCCTCGTGTACGAGAGGCGGCGGCGGCCGTGCGCGCGCGGCTGGAGCGAGAGCAGGAACCCGGGATGGCGGGCAAGCTCGCGTGGACCTACGCGACCGTGGCGGCGCGGCTGACCGACGCAGCGGACGTGAAGGCGGCGGCGGCCACTCTGCGGGCGCGGCTGGAGCGCGAGCAGGATCCCTGGACCGCGGGCGAGCTCGCGCGGGCCTACGCGGCCATGGTGGCGCGGCTGACCGACGCGGCGGACGTGAAGGCGGCGGCGGCCACTCTGCGGGCGCGGCTGGAGCGCGAGC
>DATFXF010000152.1:0-2510 GCA_035258565.1 Candidatus Acidiferrales bacterium | reverse complement strand
GTCTTGGCTGATATAGCTGGATGAGATTCACGCAGGTGTCCGAAAAAATCGCGACCACCCGTATTGGTAGGCGCCATGGTAAAGATTACGCCCCGACTTTTGAGTCTCTCATACTCAGTTTGAATATCGTCTGCTTCAAATGCTGTTATCGGGATACCTTGGTTGAAGATCGCTTCCTGGAACTCTTTGGCGGCCGGGTTGGCATTTGGCTCAAGGACGAGTTCGAGGTCATCGGGACCCTCTGGTGAGGAGACCGTCAGCCATTTGAATTCCCCGACGGGAATTTCTTTGCTTTTCTTGAATCCCAGGGTGGAACTTCAGTGCTTTGTCCTGATTGTCGACAAAGATGCTATTCAGTTTGATTCTCATAAGCCCTCCTCTTGACTGGCAATGTATCTCTGGTCCTGTACCTGCATAGTCTAGCCAACCTCAAGGTTTGATGCTTCTCAAAAGTTGCGGAATTTATCCTGGTGGCCACACATCAAGGAGAAGCACCCCGGAATGAGTTGGTGGGGAATTTCGCCGGGAAAGCTCATCAGCGAATGAACCTTTTGCCTGTAGCTTGTCGGAGCCATACCCACGCGACGCGCAAAGACGTAACTGAAGGTTCCAAGACTGGAAAATCCAGCCTCCAGACAAGCGTCGGTTACTGAAGAATCTGTCACGAGCAAGAGATGTTTGGCCTTCTCCAACCGCGCATGGAGTTGGCTTTGCTTGGGGGTCTCGCCGAAGAGTGCCTTGAACAAGCGAATGAAATGATACGGCGACATCCCTATTTCTCTTGCCACCTGCCGGATTGAGAATGCACGCCCTCTCGTAGCAGGTCCCTCGCGTGGCAAAGCCTAATAAGTACGTCTCTATCGAGCATGGTTCATCACAGTGTGCTCAAACGGTTTAGTTGACGTGGGGGGCACCAGTCAAAGGCACTCTCCGCCGGATCAAGTTTGCTGCGAGAAGCTAGTGGCCGCTCCGGTCCGGCGAATTGCTGGAGCGCTCGTTGATTGTAACGCGCTACCGGTTTCCACCGCTAACGATTAGCGCGGCGATCAGGTTCCGAAGAACTGTAGGGGTTACCAAGCCGAGTTTGCGAAGAGGATCGCGCGCGGACCAGCTCGAATTAAAAGTGCTCGACTACTGAAGCGAGGTTGGCCGCAATTGTGCTTCGTACTGCGAAGGAAAGTTTCCTCGGAAGCTCGAGGAGAGGCTCGCGATCCAAGCCGAAGACGCGGCCCAGCCACCAACGGTGGCCGAAGAAGAAGTCGACAGCGGGATTTGCAGCCCTGGGCTTCTCTTCCGACAGAAGGGCCCGAACGTTGACAATCGTGCGGCCCGGACCCGCTCGAAGATCGATCGCCCAGGCATCGTGCATCAGAACCCGTCCACTCCGAGGGATCAGTGTCGCGGCCGCCGGCTGCTGCAGCGCCTGGTTCGGCCCGACTCCTGAATTCCCACCGGGTAGCAAAACCGGCGGCTCTCGACAACCCGACGACGCACGCCCCGCCTCAGGCTGTCAACTGGACTGGCACGACACCATGTTGCAAGGCCCGGAGCCGCCTCCCAAGCAGCAGGCGGATCAGGGCGCTTTTGGCGAGCAGGGGGAGGAGCCACATCGCCAGGCGGGACGAGAGGCGGTCCGACCGTAAGAAGGTTTGGGTCTGTTTCCGCTGGTGTTCCTGGATGGCGACGATCTCTGGCATCCGCTCTGCCGCGATCTGCCGGGCAGCGGCGTCGATCGCAGCGGCGTCGTTGCCGCGCGTGAGCACCGGGCACAGGTGATTGGCGGCGACCAGGGCATCCCGCAACGCCATGTTGATCCCTTGCCCCCCATTGGGCGCCATCGGGTGTGCCGCGTCCCCCAGAAGCAGCAGGCCTGGGGCCGTCCAGGTCTCCAGGCGGCCGACGATGACATCCAGTAGCACCGGGTGCTTGAGTGCCTCGGCGTTCGCCCGCAGGTGTGCGGCCAGATCGGGCGAGGTGCGGTGGAGCAGTTCCTCGGTAAGCCCGGCAGCGCGCAGCGCCTTGTATTGCCCCTTCTGAATGGTCATCCCCACCCACAGCCGACCGTCGGCCGTCGGGATTCCGCCCGTGAGGCAACCCGGACCCAGTTCCAGGCGCACGGTCGTGCGGTCGGGCCAAAAGTCAGGGAAGGGGACGATGAAGTTCAGGACATCGAAGTGCTGCGGCGACGGCAGCTCGGTGAAGGTCCCCCGCTTGCGGACCGTCGAATAACGGCCATCGGTGCCGATGACCAGGTCCGCCGAGAACTCACGAGTGCCGTCCGGGCCATCGGCCCGCACCCCGACCACGCGGTCCCCCGCCAGGATGAGGTCCCGGACCGTCGTCCCTAGGCGGAGCTGAAAGGACGCATGCTTGCGCGACTCATCGGTGAGCATGGTGAGGACCGCCGGCTGAGGGATGAAGCGGGCGATGAAGCCCAGCGACTCGGTCGCGAGCCGGGCTCGTCGGCGGCCCCCCTGATAGAGGTCAATCGTGTTGATGATGGCCTGGGG
>DATFXF010000151.1:0-4647 GCA_035258565.1 Candidatus Acidiferrales bacterium | reverse complement strand
GTTTCAGTTCGCGCGCGGTGGAGGCCCACAGCGGGCAGAAGCGGATTTTGTTTCCCTTCCCGTGAAGCTCGACAAACGGTTGCGTTATCTCGCTGGAATGCATTCTGAGATCGCCGACCGCGAGCCGAGCTGCCTCGCTGGCGCGTGCTCCCGAGTTGTACAGGAACAGCAGCAAGGCACGATCTCTGGAGCCGAGCCAGGTGGCGTCGTCGGGTGCGTCAAGCAAGGCGTCGATTTCATTCTTTTCCAGGTAGCCGACGGGAGCGCGGGCGCCACGCTTGAACACGATCGCACGGATCGCCGCACACCAAGGCAGGTGTTCGGGACACCGCTCCCCGATGAAAACCGCTAGCGCATGGATTGCCGCCAGTCGCTGATTTCGGGTAGAAACACTGCACTTTCGAACCTCCTCGATGTGACGCAAAAACTTCCTTAGCAAGTCTGCACCGATGTCTTCCACGAGGAGTTGATCCGGTTTCTTATGCAGGCTCCCGGCAGCGAAGACGATCAGCAACCGCAGCCCATCCCGATAACTTTGCTGCGTATTGCGTGTGAAGTTGCGTTCACCGGGTAAGTGCTCCAAGAGGAAACGCTTGACCCAGAAACCCAGGGCGCTTTGGTCAGTCATTGTGCTCCTCCCTTCGCATACCGCTCAAAGCGGTTGTTTGCCTGCTGGAGGAGTTCTGGTGTTATGGTCAGGTAGCGTTGAGGTGGACTGCGAATGTGTGCCGTTTATGCCGCGCGCGGCATAAGCGCCAGCATGCCGACTCCCCGATTATGCCGACTCTAGCCCGATAGCCTTCTTCCTTCTCCCGTTTGGCGCCGAATCCCGCGCCGTGCTCACCAATTACATTCGGCATAATCCCGCAGTGTTCATCTTAGCGGTGGCGAAAGCAAAAGGAGAACACGTATGCGGGAAAATTCTCGGCAAGCAGATAAACGCCTTCAACGCAACTCGTTGGGTTTCTATCTTGGGACGTTTGCAACATCGCTGCTGGAGTACGGCTATACAGATGGGACCATCCACTCGAAATTATGGTTGCTCGGGGATTTGGAGCGGTGGCTGCGACGCACCAAGCTCGCCGTGACCCATCTGGATGAGCGGTTCCTGGAAGCCTTTCTCAAGCATAAGCGGCGGGTTCGCAGGGGCGAACCCAAAACACTCCAGCAGTTTCTCGATCATCTCCGAAAGCTCGCCGCCGCTCCGGGTCGGAAGGCGGTTCGTGACAAATCGCCCTTGGCTAACATCCTGAGCCGGTACGAAACCTATTTGCGCTCGGAGCGCGGGCTCGTCCCAGTCACGATCCTCAATTATCAGGCTTTCGTTCGTAAGTTTCTCCTCGAGCGCTTCCGAGAAGGGCCCTTCCGTCTTCGAGAAATAAAACCCTCCGATATTTCGGATTTTGTTTTGCAGCATGGCCGCAGCATGGCTGTCCGAAGAGCACAACTGATGACTACCGCCTTCCGTTCTTTCTTCCGGTTCCTGTTTCAGAAAGGAGAACTGCATGCTGACTTGGCCGCTTCGGTACCCACGGTCGCAGCTTGGCGGTTGTCCACCGTGCCCAAGCACCTGACTCCGGAGGAAGTCGAACGCGTGCTCAAAGCCTGCAACTGTGCCACAGCGAGCGGCCGCCGCGACTATGCCGTCCTTCTTTTGCTGGCCCGTCTCGGCCTCCGCGCCGGTGAGGTCGTTGCTCTCGAGCTCGATGACATCAACTGGAGAGCCGGCGAAATTACCGTTCGCGGCAAGGGGTTGTTTCACGACCGGATGCCCCTGCCTGCGGATGTGGGCAAAGCCCTGGCGTCCTACCTGCGCCGAGATCGTCCTGCCTGTCAAACGCGTCGAGTCTTCGTTTGCATGAAGGCGCCACCCCGTGGCTTTGCGGGCCCCGGGACTCTGACGACGATCGTTCGCCGCGCCCTCGCCCGCGCGGACTTACACCCCATCTTCAAGGGAGCCCACCTGCTGCGTCACAGTCTGGCGACTTCCATGCTTGGCTCCGGGGCGACGCTGGGAGAAATCGGAGAAGTTCTTCGGCATCGAACTCCCAACACTACGCAAATCTACGCCAAGGTCGACTTCGAGGGCCTGCGCTCCCTGGCTCACCCCTGGCCGATGGGAGGTGGACAGTGAACCCACTGGAACAAACATTGAAGGATTACCTCCGCATCCGCCGGAGCCTGGGATTCCTACTCCGGGAACCGGCAAGTTGTTTACGGAATTTTGTGGCGTTCCTCCAAGCCCACAGAGCCTCGTACATCACCACCGAACTCGCGCTTCGCTGGGCCATCCAGCCCACGAAGGCTCAACCTTCAACCTGGGCTTGGCGTTTGAGTATGGTCCGACGCTTCGCCCTCTGGCTTAGCGCGTTCGAACCTCGCACCGAGATTCCACCCGCCGGTCTCCTCCCTCATCGCTACCGGCGCAAGCTGCCTCATATCTATGGCGACGAGGAGATCGAAAGGCTCCTTCGCCGAACCCGACAGCTCCCCTCTCCCAAGGGACTCCGCGCCCGCACCTATACGACTCTTTTCGGTCTGCTGGTGGCGACGGGAATGCGGGTCAACGAAGCCCTTGGTCTGGACCGACCGGATGTCGACCTCGAGCGCGGAATCCTTTACATCCGGCGGACGAAGTTTGGAAAATCACGTTACGTGCCGGTTCATCCCTCCACGGTCGACGCTCTGAAACAATACGCCCAAGCCCGAGATCGCATCTTTCCTGCATCTGTCACTCCGGCATTCTTCATCTCCGAGCGGGGTCGCCGGATCACCGAGTGGATGGCGCGATACACCTTCGCCAAGCTGTCTCAACGACTGGGCCTCCGCCTACCCGCCAAGGGCCACGGTCACGGTCCCCGGCTGCATGACATGCGGCACCGATTCGCGGCTCGCACCTTGGTCCACTGGTATCGCGCCGGGCTCGACGTGGAACGAGAACTCCCCAAGCTGGCCACCTATCTGGGGCACGTCCACGTAAACGATACGTACTGGTACCTGGAAGCCGTGCCCGAACTGCTTCAGCTGGCTACGGACCGGCTGATCGAGGGGAAGGTGCAGCAGTGATGGCCACCGACCTTGCCGCGCTCCTTCAATCCTTCTTTACGGATCGCTTGCTTCACCAACGGCAAGCGAGCCCGCATACGATAGCGGGGTATCGCGATTGCTTCCGCTTGCTTCTGCATTTTGCCCAAGAACGACTCGGCAAAATGCCCTCTAAGCTCCTGATCGAAGATCTCGATGCGCCCTTTGTTGGTCTCTTCCTTGAACACCTGCAAAGCGTTCGTAAAAACAGCGCTCGCACGCGGAATGCCCGCCTGGGGGCGATCCATTCTTTCTTCCAGTACGTGGCTTTAGAGGAGCCCGCGCTGGCGCTGCATTGCCAGCGGGTCCTGGCGGTGCCCAATAAACGCCACGAACGACGCCCGATCGAGTTTCTCAACCGGGAAGAGATCGACGCGCTGCTGGCGGTTCCGAACCTTTCCACCTGGTTGGGGCGTCGGGATCGAACCCTTCTTCTGGTCGCTGTTCAGACGGGTCTGCGGGTTTCTGAGTTGATTGGGCTGAACTGCCAGGATGTTGTGCTGGGAACCGGCGCCCACGTGCGCTGCCTCGGGAAAGGTAGGAAAGAGCGTTCCACACCGCTCCGCCCGGAAACCGCAAGGATGCTGGATGCCTGGCTACGCGAACGCCAGGGTTCGCCCGAAGACCCGGTCTTTCCCAGCATCCGCGGCGGTAGACTCAGCCGCGATGCCATCGAGCGTCTCATCACCAAGTACGTCCATCGTGCCGAACCGGCCTGCTCGTCGCTCAATCGGAAGAACGTCTCTCCTCATGTATTGCGTCACGCCGCGGCCATGGACCTTCTTCACCATGGTGTCGATCGCTCCGTGATTGCCCTTTGGCTGGGGCACGAATCGGTGGAGACAACCCAGATGTACCTCCATGCGGACATGCGCTTGAAGGAGAAAGCGCTCTCCCGCACCGCGCCGCTCGGCGTCAAACCCGCACGATTCCGCCCTGATGACAAGCTGGTGGCTTTCCTGGAAGGCCTCTGATTATGCCGACTCTAGACACAACGCAGGCCCCTTGCGGCCGCTGTCTCCCGCGAGCAGTCGGCATAATCGGGGAGTCGGCATGCTGACGAAGATCATGGATCCGAGGTTGAAAGGAAAAAGTGTCCGGGCGGCTGACCCCGCACATGTTCCGTAATCGCCGAAAGGTTCGTTCTGCAAGGGTTGCCTTGATTCGGTCGCGTGCTTTTGATTGGAATAGCGGAGAGTCGGCCCCCGTTTTTCGGTTTGGAGATCAGAGGTAGTTCTCAATGACGAGATGGACATCGTCACCGATCGGCACAAGTCGTGTCTTGTAAAACTTGGTCTCACGAATCCGAATGAGGTTTTGTGCGAGGTCCACATCCGCGACGCGTAATCTCAGCGCTTCGCCGAGTCTCATCCCGGCACCGTAGAGAACCAACAGCAGTGCGCGGAACGTGGCGGCGGTGATCCGGCATGCGGAAAGGCGTTGACATTGCGGCAAGTCCTTAAGAAGCCGCTGGAGGTCGGCGCGAGAGAAAATATAAGGAATGAAGTCCTCCGGCGGCTTCGGCGCGGTCAGTGGAACCGGTGAATGTCGTAGCCGGCCCCG
>DATFXF010000150.1:0-10571 GCA_035258565.1 Candidatus Acidiferrales bacterium | reverse complement strand
TTCTCCACCGGCACCGAACCAGACGGCATGGCCTGGGCCGTCTCTCGATAGCGGCAAGCAAACAACCGGGAGGGGAAAACCAGCGGCTCCCGAGAAGCCGCCGGTTTCGACGGGAAAAGAAGAAGCGGATTACTCGGGCTTTTTGGACGGATCCGTCTTTGATTCTGCCGTCACGGCGGGCTGCTGCGCCTGCGCGGTGCCCTGCCGGATCAGGTAGGGCATGAACGGCGTAACCTCGAAGGGCATCTTCTCGCGTTCGGAGATATTGCCCGGGGGTTTGGCCTTAATCATCTCCGTGGTATCGCTCCACGGATCGAGCTTGATGCGGCTGCCCAGCGGGAGCGCCGCGATCGTGGTGGATTTCTTTGAGGCATCGGAAGGAGCAGTGACGTTCAGCATCTGGGCGTTGATGGGGACCTGGTTGCCTAGGTGCGGGCTGATCAGGTTGGGGATCTCTTTGGCCCGAGCCTTCAGTGCCTCGACGAATAGGGCAGCGTTCGCAAGCTGATCCTTGTACGGCGAATTCTTCAACAGCTCGATGCCCTTCTGATTGGCCGCGTCCTCCTCGCTCGGTGTTCGGCTGAAGCCAAAATGCTGGAAGGTCTCCTCGTCTTTGAAAAGCATGCGGTCGTTGAATGCGTACTGGCTATCGATGCGATGGCCCAGGACAATGTGGCCGAGTTCGTGCGCGATGATTGTGGCCAGACTGGCCTCATCGGGGAGCACGTCGATCAAGCCGCGACTGAGCACGACGGTGTGGCCGATGGTGAAGGACTCCAGCGTCGAGGTCAGCACGACGCGGCAGCGCACTTCGGGCTGGATGTCCAGGTTGTTGGTGACCTCGAGGTTGTTGACCACGGTGTCGAGCACCTTGTCCACTTCACCGCGCGGTGCGAGCAGGCCGACGCGTTCCAGCCGCTCGACGACGTTGTCTTCCGCCTGGTGGTCCCAGGTGCGCTGGGCCTGGAGCGGCGTCAGGTCTTTGGAGGCGTCCGACTGGTCGCGCACGGGCGTGGCCGCTTCCACGAGGATCTTGCCCAACTCCTGTTCCTTGCTGGAGGCGCCGAGGTTGTAGCCCCACAGGCGGGTCTGCGACTTGAACTGCGGGTGCTGGAACACAGTGTGGCGAGGATTGGTTTCCTCGCTGTACACGTAGGCAGGCAGCCAGAGCCCGGGGCCGGCGTTGACGCGCCAACTGTCGAAATGGAAGTAGTAACTGGAGCGCGAACCGGGGCTATAGGTGCCATTGAAGCGAACGATGGCATAGTCCTGGTCCTCAACCCAGATGCGGCCGATGAAGCGGCCTTTGCCGGCCTTTGGCAGGGGCATCACGTCAAACACCAGGCAGCGCACCTCGCCCAGAAACTCGCGGCGCACGTACTCGAACTTGTAGTGCTGGCGATCGAAGCCGGTGTTGTCCGGGAAGATCATCTGCAGGAAGCCGCGCGGCAGGTACTGCATCGAGAACGAGAACAGGCCTCCGAGGCCCAGCAGGCGGTGTTTGCCGCCCTGCTCCGTCATCGGGCGAAGCTCGACGCCCTTAGCGAGGTCCGCGCGGCTGAGGAAATATTTGTCGCCCGCGGGCACCAGTCCCAGCTCTTTATCCTGGCGCGTGTTTTGAATGTAAGTCTCGACCAGGGGGTTGTACTGCTTCAGCGCAGTCACCTCAGCATTCTCGCGGCTCACGATGCGGTCAACCACCCGGTCCATCGTGGTCGGCTGGCTGGTCGGTGGGTTCGTCGGCGGGCTCTGCGCAGCTAGGCTACAGACGGGCGCCAGGACAGTAACTAAGAAGGCGAATTTCGGAGAACGCATGACTCCTCCCCCAGATCTCTTCTGTACAAACAATCTCTTGTGTAACACCAAACGCTAGTAAGCCAGTTGAAAAACGATGTGGACCATGGCGGGAAAGTCAACGGACTGACCATCGCGCTTTGCGGGCTTGAAGCGGATCTGTTGGGCGGCGCGCACCGCTGCCTCATCCAGGCCATGTCCCAGGCCGCGCGCGACACGGACGACTTGCACTTGGCCGCCATTAGCTGGGAAGACCACTTCGAGCAGCACCTCGCCCTCGAGCTTGAGGTTGCGGGCTTCCTGGCTGTACACCGGGTCGGGCTTGAAGAGAATCTCTACCGGTTGCGTGGCCGACGCATCGGATGCGGTGGAGCGAGCCTTCGGCGCTTCGGGTGCCGGCGTACTGGCATCTGCGAAACCGCCTTGCTTCACCGACCCGCGTCCGCGGCCGTTTCCGCCGCCCACGGGGATGGCAACCCCGTTGCCGAAGCCCGCGCTGGCCACCGTCCCGCGGACTCCGTTGGCCCCGCCGGTCCCATTTCCATAGCCGGGTCCGCCGGGCAAGTCGAACGAACCCTTCTGCGCGATGTTCGCGCGCTTATTGGGATCCCCCTTGCCGGGGATGCCGTTCGGGTCACCAAAGCCGCCAGTCTGGACCTGATTAATCGGCTTGTTGACAGTGGCCGGAGCGGCGCTGCCCGTGCTCAGCATGCCCGTCTTGACTTCTGCGCGCGGGCGCGCTGGCTCGGATTTCTGAACGTTCAGATTCCCCGCCTGGAAGACCGGCGTCACCACCGGCGCGACGGCCTCGACAGGTTTGGGCTTGGGCGCCAACGGCCGGGGCGGCGCGACGAGCTTGGCGACCTTCGGGGGCTCGATCGGCCGCGCCGGCGGTGGCGGCAACTTGGGCTTTACCATGGGCGGTTTCGGAGGCAGGGGCACTTCGGTCCGAGGCGTCACTAGCGAAATGACTTCGTAGTGCATGACCGGGATTAGCCTTTGCGGGAAGAGCATCGGCACGGCAATCATCAGACCCACCCACGCAAATTGTAGGACCACACTGGCCCCGAACGCGCTCCAGCGAGGCTCCGGTTGGGCCAGGAGAGTGAAGTGCGCGGTAGCGTCATTGCCGCCGATGACGTTCTTCCACGCATTCTTATTCCAGGCAGGCTGCGCGGACCTCAATGCTATCCGCAGGCCCCCCGTGCCGTACGCTGTCATTGATCCCCTAATCTCCTAGAGAAGATTCCTGGAACGGAAAGTCGGTTGCCCGAACCTTCCCATCAGTGAAATTTTTTGCTAGGCGCGCTGGCCCGCTACCAGAATACCGATACCCCCGAAGGAGCCGAATAGAACTTTGGTACTACGGCCATCCGGATGCCACTTAGAAGTAATACTGTTCGAGAGAACAGATTGTGGTTGAGGACCCATGAAAACTTTCGCGAAACCGCCGAAGTTAGGGCAGGGCTCGGGAGAGCCTACCACCGAATCTAAACGGATGCGAGCATTTTTTATTTCTCGCCGAACCCCCTTGAGAATCCACTTTGCTTGAACGGGGCTTAATCTTAATACGGACGGCTGTCCGACATGACAACGATCCCTGAGAATCAACAGTCAAAATCGACGCTTCAGGCGAAACCAAACTGGACTAGAGCAGCCTCCCCGACGTGCATCGCCGTCCAGCCGGAGGGCAACTTCTCCAAGTGTGCAAAATATTGTCTTTCCCGGTGCAGGGGTTCGGTTAAGCCATTTGAAATCAACGCAACAATTGGCAACGAGATTGCTCCCACTACAGGGATGAAAGGAGAAAGCGCCATGCGCAGGGTGTCATCGACTGTGGGCTTTCTGCTGATATTACTGGCTTTGGGTTGCCCGGTGACGCACGCCGATACGATTGACTTCCTGATCAGCGGCACATACGCGGGGGACGTTCCTGTTTCACCTCTCAGCTCTCCCAACTCAGCCTTTTCACTGTCATTCAGCTTGCCAGACGCCCCGGCGCCCTTGTTTTCCAACGGCGGCTTCTTCGCGGTCACAGCTCCGCTCACCGTCGGGTTTTCTGGTACCACAACTACGGATCCATTGTCCCTAATCTTCTTCTTCACAGAGGATTCAGGCGGTTTGTTCGATGTCCACGCTACGGTCGGCGGAAATGAGTTTCTGTGGTCGCTCTTCGGACCACAGGCCTTCTCCGGGAGCACCTCCAGTCCCACGCTGTTGGGGGGCAGTTTTCCGATCGACCCAACAAACAGCTTCTTCATGTTCACAACCAGCGGGGGCGTCTCCGATTCCGGTGGGATTAGCGGAGGAACGGCGAATGCCGTCATCCCTGAGCCCGCGACTCTCCTGCTGCTGGGCACGGGTCTTTTGGGAATTGCCAGCGTGCGGCGAAGATTTTCGCGTTAGGCAGTTCATCCAGTTTGCGCTGTCCATCTCACTGGTTGTCTAGTTCCAGCTTCCTTCCTTTGCGTTGCCAGCCTAACTAGCCAGGGGCTACGCTCCTAATACCGGGAATTTAGAGCATTCAGGGGACTTGCCACCCTAACGAGAACAAAATTCTCGTTTCGGGGCGCATAACGGTCTACGCTCGTTCGGGGACCCCGCCCGAATGAGTGGCCCCTTCGGGCGGTTGAAAACAAGGGGCTTGCACCAGATCGACAGTTTTTTGTCGATGTTGTTCCCGCAAGCGCCTAGAGCTGACCCCGAGTTATCTATGCTGTTCCGGTCTTTTCCCTCGGGACGCAGATCGAGGGTGCTTACCGCTAGATGGGCTTGATACTATAGCTCCAAATTTAGAATCCATTGGCGGTTCCCTGTGAAGCGTCACGATAATCAAGCGCCGTTCCGTGTAAGGCAGCGAGTGCGCGGAACGGAGCTTCCAGAAGTACAACAGAATCGGTCGAGGCGAAAGAGGCGATCAATTGTGCGATGCGGAAACACCAGAAGCTGAAGGCAAGAAAAGCATATTCTCAGCAGGTTCAATCATCCGGGTCGCCAAGGATCAGATCTCCTGCAACCTGGTAGGGGAGGCAGCGATCCTCAATATTAAGAGTGGGGTGTACTACGGCCTCGACTCGGTTGGAGCGCGGGTCTGGGAGCTGGTTCAGCAGCCGCGGAGCGTGAACGAGGTTCGTGAAACCCTCCTGAAAGAGTACGATGTCGAGCCGCAACGCTGCGAGACCGATCTGCTGGCGCTGCTCGAGCGGTTGCTGGCCGAAGGGCTCATCGAAGTGCTGGATGGTCCAGCTGCCTAGGGTTCCTTGCCTGATCTCGGCCAAAGGGTTTCTTTCCTTATTTCCCAGAGGGGATAAGATTCAGCTGGCTAATATAAGAGCATCCGAGGGGAGACGCCCATTCTTTCTAGGTCAATTTGGTTGCCGTGGCCGCAGCTGTCCGTTTCTAAGCTCTAGACTGCGTTGTGTGGGCTTCCCTTGCGCCGGCCCAATCTTTTGATATCATCCGTCTCGCGGGGGGTTTCTGCAAGCCCGCCACAACCGGGCCCGACTCCAGCCAAGAGCTCCGGATGAAAAACTTGACCGTCCCCTTCACAATGCGGGTCTCGGTGCCCGAGTACGTGCTCGTCCGACAGATCGAGGGCGAATCCGTTCTCCTCAATATCAATAACGAACGCTATTTTGGCCTTGATAAAGTTGGCACGCGCATGTGGGCGACGTTGACAAGCGCCGATTCGATTCAGACAGCATATGAAGCTCTGTTGGGCGAGTACGAGGTTGATCCCGAGCAACTCCGTCAGGACCTCCAGGTCTTGATTGAAAAGCTTGTCGAGAACGGACTGATTGAGGTTGACGGTGGGTAGGCTGGGGCGGTTTCGGCGATTATCCGGAGATGAGCGGTGGCTGCTTGTCCAGAGCATGGCTCTGCTTCCCGTGACAGCTGTGGCGTTGCGGTTGGGGGGCTTCCGGCGCTGGCAGGGCGCGCTCCGGCGACTTGCGCCTAGAGGAGAAGCCGGACCGGTCGGCTGCCCGGAAGCTTCCGTCGCTCATGGCAAGAACGTCGCCAGTATATTGCGAGTCGCATCGCGGTATAGCCTGTGCCGAACCAACTGTCTTGAGCAATCGCTGGTCCTCTGGTGGCTCCTGCTCCGCCGGGGCGTTCCCGTTGACCTGCGCATCGGCGTGCGCAAGGCAGGAGGCGGCCTGAAGGCTCACGCTTGGGTGCAGCTCGGCGGTGTGATCTTGAATGATACAGAGGACGTACACCAGCACTACGCGCCGTTTGACCGCGACATCGCTGCCGTGGCTGTGGAAGAACGATGAGCGGCATTGCCGGGATTCTGAACTCGGACGGCGCTCCCCTCGATCGGGCTCTCCTGCAGAGGATGACTGAGTTTCTGGCCTATCGCGGGCCGGACGCACAGCGGATATGGACTGCAGGCCCGGTTGGGTTGGGGCACGCGCTGCTCCGCACCACGCAAGAATCGGTGTCCGAGTGTCAGCCGGCGAGCTTGGACGGACGAATCTGGATCACGGCCGATGCGCGTATCGATGGCGGTACTGACCTGATCCAGAAGCTGTCATCGAAGGGCCGGACCCGCCTGCTGACAGCCACCGATGCGGAATTGATTCTGCATGCTTACGGCGCTTGGGGCGAAGAGTGCGTCGAGCACCTGCTGGGCGACTTCGCCTTCGCCATCTGGGATGGGCAGCGCAGGCGCCTTTTCTGCGCACGCGACCACCTTGGCGTCAAACCGTTCTATTACGCGCAGGTTGCCGACGGCTTGGTCTTCAGCAACACCCTAAACTGTGTACGACTCCATCCGGGTGTTTCGGACGAGCGGAATGATCTAGCCATCGCAGATTTCCTACTTTTTGAGTTTAACCAAGAGCCTTCCAGCACCGCCTTTGCCTATATCCAGCGCCTGCCGCCCGCGCACTTGCTAACTTGGTCAGAAGGGACCCTGCGTGTGGAGCGCTACTGGACGTTGCCTATTGAGGGGCCGATCCGATACAAGCGCACAAGCGAGTATGTTGACCATTTCCGTGCGCTGATGCGAACAGCCGTCGAGGATCGGCTGCGGACGGACAGTGTAGGTGTCTTGATGAGTGGAGGGCTGGACTCAACCACAGTTGCGGCCACAGCCAAAGAGCTCCTGTCGTCACGGTCGACCTCATTCGACCTGCGTGCTTACACAGGGGTATTCGAACGCTTGATCCCTGATCAGGAGCGCAAGTATACAAGCCTGGTGGCGGAGGCATTGGGAATCCCCGTCGAATTTCTTGCGCTAGACAAGTATAAGCTTTTCGAGCGCTGGGGCGAGCCGGGGTTACTCCCGCCTGAGCCGACCGATGAGCCGCTTGCGGCGAGTGCGGCCGACCAGTTACGGCAAATTGCAGTACGCCACCGCGTGGCCCTGACGGGCTATGGTGGTGACCCTTCTCTATCGACCTCGTTGTCCTATCATTGCTCCAAGCTGCTCAAGGGTCGACAACTTGCTAAATTGGCGGGGGATCTGGCGAGCTATCTAATGGTTGAGGGTCGGTTCTCCCGACTCTACATTCCCACCCGTCTGCGGATCTTGTTCACGAAAAACCCCTGGCGACAATTGTTTCCCCCATGGTTGAACGAGGATTTCGTGGCGCGCCTGGACTTGCGGGCGCGCTGGGAACAACTGAACAGCGTTCCCACACCGGAAGGCCCGCTCCGCCCTGGGGCCTATCAGTCTTTGATTAGTGTGTTCTGGCCGGCGCTCTTCGAAGGTTATGATCCAAGTGTGACCCGGCTGCCAGTGGAGGTTCGCTACCCATTCTTCGACCTACGCCTGCTGCGTTACCTGCTGCAGCTTCCCCCGCTTCCTTGGTGTGCGGACAAGGAGTTGCTGCGCCAAGCCATGCGCGGCACTTTGCCCGAAACAGTGCGATTACGTCCCAAGGCCCCCCTGGCGGGGGACCCCGTTTCGGAGTTACTCCGGGGCTCCGATGTGCAGTGGCTGAACCATTTCCATCCCGCACCGGCACTAGACCGATATGTGGATCGGGGCAAACTCTCCCCGATGACGGGAAAAACGAATCCCCTGCGTCTCTGGGCGAAGCTCCGGGTACTGAGCCTAAACCTCTGGTTGCGTTCTCAGGATGGAATCGATCTTAAGAGCAGGCCTCAGGAGCACGATCTTGAGCTTGATGCCGCCGGAAAAACGGAAAATACCATACCAGAGTCCCCGACTACGGGTTTACGGCGATATCCGTGAGTTACCCCGGATATCTCGGGTGAGGGCAAAGTTACCGACGATATTCAGAGGCGTAATAAAGCTTTTTTGACGGGGGAGGACAAGGTTCCCAAGCTCTCACGAAATGATTTTAACTTCCGGATGGATTACACACCATTCTTATTGTGTGGCATCCACTTTGCATTACTGGTTGCATTACACGAGAGAAATCAACTATAAGTGTCCCAAGGAGGAGTGCTGTGAGCTCACAAATCCCGAAACCAGCGAAGCCTCCTTATCACAGCCCTCAGTTGATTGTTTACGGTGACATCCGCGAAATCACACGCGCAGGCGGCAACACCTCCAAGGTCCGTGATGGTGGTGCCAAGCCGAATACTAAGACTCACTAGGTCGAACACCACAAACCCCTTAGTCCATGTCCGTTTCGCACTCCGCGTTCGGCTTAAATTTTCTTTCCAACCAGCCTGTTCCCGGATTGACTATTGTCTCAACCGAGTCGGCAGTGGATGTTCAAATGTGGCTGGGTACGATGCCACCTCAGCTGGGCGGCCCAGTGGGGGAGCAGATATGGTATCTGAGTCCCTTTCGAGACGAGCATGGCAGACCTGCATTGGAAGTCTGGCGATTGGCTGGTGGGGGTTACTTCCGGCTTCGCTATCGAGACGGGACTGAGTTCGTCATGGATCGCTCAGGTACCCAAGTCTGGGCCGCCTGGCCGGATCCATCGACCCTAGAAGATACAGCGACTTACCTGCTGGGTCCGGTGCTGGCCTTTCTTCTACGCCTGCGCGGTGTCATTTGCCTGCATGCCAGCGCTGTTGCGATCGACGGTCGGGCGATTGCCCTGCTCGGCCCGCCCGGCGCAGGCAAGTCCACAACTGCAGCCGCCTTTGCAAAACTAGGCTACGCGGTGCTCTCGGATGACGTCGTTCCGCTGCTGGAGCGTGGCAGTTCTTTCTGGGCGCAGTCCACTTTTCCGCGTCTTTGCTTGTGGCCCAATTCAGTTGAGGCCCTGTTTGCCTCTGCGGATGCCTTACCGCGTCTGACGCCCACCTGGGAGAAACGTTACCTTGAACTTAACGGAAATGGATATCGCTTTCAGGAGGAGCCTCTGCCCCTTGCCGCGGCTTACCTACTCGGGCCGGGCGGTGCCGCCGATCGCGGGACGCCTTTCGTTGAAGCGCTTTCCGGCGGAGCTGGGTTAATGTCCTTGGTTGCGAATAGCCATGTGGCTTATTTGTTGGACAAAGCGATGCGAGCCTCGGAGTTTGCGCTTCTGGCCCGCATGGTGAAAAGCGTGCCGTTGCGCCAGGTCAGGGTTCCAGAAGATTCCTCATCCCTATCGAGACTCTGCGAAATCATCTGCGACGACCTGCTGAAACTCGTTTCTCCTGGGGCAAACCCCAGTCAAACCTAATAGGATGTACAGCATTCCCGCCTACGGTAGCATGATCGCCGACCAGGTACGCATGCAGGCCTATGCCCAAGCCCTTCGGCAGGCCGTCAGATCAGGCTCGGTCGTTGTTGATGTTGGCACTGGCACCGGCATCATTGCGCTGTTGGCCTGTCAGTTCGGCGCGCGCCGCGTTTACGCCATCGAGCCAGACGACTCGATTCAGGTAGCACGAGAAACCGCCATAGCCAACGGGTACGGGGAGAAGATTGAGTTCATCCAGGACTTTTCCACGCGGGTCAAGCTGCCCGAGCAATGCGATGTGATGGTGTCCGACCTCCGTGGTGTGCTCCCTCCTTTCGAGCACCATATCCTCGCGGTTGTGGATGCTCGACGGCGCTTCCTGGCTCCAGCGGGTGTGCTAATCCCGCAGCGCGATACCTTGTGGGCGGCGGTCGTAGAGGCGCCGGAAGCGTATGGGCGCAGGGTCGGGCCCTGGAGCATCAATGGCTATTCCTTTGACCTGCGTCCCGCCCAGCGAATGGCAAGCAATTCTTGGGGTAGGGAGCGGCTCAGGCCGGAACAATTGCTAGCGCAACCTTCGTGCTGGGCCACCCTTGAGTATGCAACTGTGGAGAGCCCGGACATTGATGGCGAGTTCAGGTGCACGATTACTCGAGCGGGAACTGCCCATGGGTTGCTCATATGGTTCGACGCCACTCTGGCGGACGGTGTAGGTTTTTCCAATTCGCCCTACGCGCCGGAGACCATCTACGGAGGCGCGTTTTTCCCCTGGTCGGAACCAGTCGAACTAGCTCCGGGCGAAACAGTTACAGTCGCCCTGAAGGCGGACCTAGTCGGCGAGGATTACATCTGGAGATGGGACACACACATATTGGACGGAGCGCAGCCCGGACTGGTGAAGGCCAGCTTCAGGCAATCGACTTTCTTCGGTGCGGCTGTCTCTGCTGCGCGCTTACTGAGACGAGCCAGCACCTATCTGCCCGTGCTCAGCGAAGATGGCCAGATTGATCAGTCCATCTTGGCTTTGATGGACGGAGTCTCATCGCTGGAAGAAATTGCCCGGCGAGTCGCGGCTCGGTTTCCAGCTCGTTTTCCCAAATGGGAAGACGCTTTGATACGTGTGGCCGAGCTCTCAGAGAAGTACAGCCGGTAGTTCTATCCCGCACGAGGATAGAA
>DATFXF010000149.1:0-5588 GCA_035258565.1 Candidatus Acidiferrales bacterium | reverse complement strand
CGCGCGTCCACGGCGATGGGCCGGTGACCGCCAACGCGTTCGATTTCGCCTTCCTCAAGCACGCGCAGCAACTTGGCTTGCATCCCCAGCGGCATGTCGCCGATTTCGTCGAGAAAGATGGTGCCCCCGTCTGCCTGCTCGAACTTGCCCACGTGCCGCCCTGCCGCACCGGTGAAGGCACCCTTCTCGTGGCCGAAGAGTTCGGATTCAATCAACTCCGCGGGCACCGCTGCGCAGTTCAACGTGACAAATGGGCCCACGCGGCGCGCGCTCTTTTCGTGCAGCGTCCGCGCGACCAGCTCCTTGCCGGTGCCCGTCTCACCGAGGATCGCGACGCGGGTTTCACTCGCCGCGACGTGCTCGAGCTCGGCCATCAGCCGCTCCATCGCCGGACTGGCCCAGACGATCTCGTGCTTGCCGAGGCGCTGCCGCAACTGCCGGTTTTCTTCCTCGAGCCGTGCCAGGCGCAGCACGTTCTCGACGGTGACGAGCAGCTTGTCGCTCGAGAGTGGCTTCTCGAGGAAATCTACGGCACCCAGGCGCGTGGCACGCACAGCCATCTCCACGGTTGCCTGGCCCGAGATCATCACCACCGGCGTCGTCACACCCGCGACCTTCAGGTCCTCAAGCAGCGAGAGGCCGTCCTTGCCGGGCATCACGACGTCGGAGAGGATCAGGTCGAACCGCTCGGATTTGATCAGTTCGAGAGCGCGCGTGGCGCTATCGCACACCGTCGCTTCATGGCCGGCCAAACGAAAAGCACGAGCGAGCGGGGCCAGCGTATTCGGGTCGTCGTCAATGACCAGGAGATGAGCTTTACGTGCCATTCCGGCGCTCGCTGCTCGCTCGATCTAGGCTATGCCGCTTCTCGGTTCGATCGCCGATGGCCCACCCGGCGCAGGCGGGCTGGTGGGCAGTTCGATGCGAAAGGTCGTGCCCAATCCCGGCTGGCTTTTGACCGAAATCGTGCCGCCATGATCGCTCACCACGGACTGCACAATGGCCAGGCCGAGGCCAGTGCCGTGCTGCTTCGAGGTGTAATAGGCCGTGAACAGGCGCGCGCACTCTTCTGGGGTGAGCCCGCTGCCGGAATCGGAAACTTCGATGCGCACGGAGGCGGCGCGGCGCTCGGTGCGGATGGTTAGCGTGCCACCGACGGGCATGGCATCGAGTGAATTCAGCACGAGATTCTGCAGCGCGCGGTGCAGGAGGTCTGGATCCGCCTGGATAAGACCCAGGTTCTCTCCGAGCATCAACTCGGGGGTGATGGGCGGCCGGCCCACGGTATGGAACTGTGGCTCGAAGAGCTTGACAACATTCCGCACTGCCTCATTGACGTTTACTGGTTGCCATTCAGGCGCCGGCATTTTGGCGAATTCGCTGAAACGACTGACAATGGTGTTGAGCTTCACGAGTTCGGCACGAAGGGTTTCGGTGGACTCGCGAAAAACCTCGTCGAACTGCTCCGGCGTTTCCCGCCGGGCACGCTGGAGATTCTCGACGGTGAGCTGGAGCGGGAACAGCGGGTTCTTCAGCTCATGCGCCAGCCGCCGCGCCACTTCACGCCAGGCGGCAACGCGCTCGGCCTGGAGCAGGTGCTCGCGCTGCTCGGCGAGCTGCCGCGTCATCTCGTTGAAGGCACGGGCCAGCTGGCCGACCTCGTCCCGCGAGTTGATGGCGACGCGAGCATCCCAACGACCGGCCGCGACTTCACGCGCCCCGGCAGCAAGCCTTTCGACCGGCCGCGTCACGCGGGCCGCCACCCACCAGCTCAGCACCACCCCCAGCAGAACGCCAGCCAGACCGACCCCCAACCCGAGCACACGGATGAAATTCGTCAGCGTCACCAGATCACGACGCGAGCTGCCCACCAGCAGCACGCCCAGCAGCTCACTTTGCCGGCCGGTGAGTGGGATGGCCAGAAATGTCTCGGCGCTCGCCGCGTCGGGCGTCCACTGGATGGTCTGCTCGACCTCGCGCGGCTGCTTCTGGACCTGCTCGATCAGAGGAGCGAACCGCTCGGCTCCCTTTGCGCGCCCGGAAGAATCGGTCAGGGCCGCAGGGATAAAGGCCGGCTCGAGGTTCTTGTAGAGCAGGGCACGCATTCCCGCCGGAAGCACCAGGGTGGCGAGGAACTCCTTGTCCAGGCGCTGGCCGCCGATGATGTAGAGGTTCTTCTCGCCGACTGCCACGGTGCGCACCGCTGCCAAAGAAAGCGCCACACTGTCGGGCAGCTCTTCGCGACGCAGAAACGCGCCGGTCCCCTTCCAATCCTTTTGCTGGGTGACCCAGTTGTTCTTGTAGCCCAAGCGCGCGGGCCATTCGGCCGAAGAAATCAACGTGCCGTCGTTGGCCACCATCTCAAGGAAATCGAGCTGGTAGGAACCTGCCAGGCCGCGGGCGTCGTTCACATAGAGCGAGGCATCCGCCTGCGGTCGGCTGAGATCAATGGCCATGCGGACGGTGGCTTCCGCGTCGGCGATGCCCTGAACGCGGCGCACTACCTCCTCGCCGCGCGCCACAAATTCTCGGCGGAACTGCGCCACGAGCGCGTCGGTGCGCTGCTGGTCGAGCTGCTCGAAGGCACGACGCGTGGACGCCGAGACGCCCCAAGCAACCAGCGCCACCGCCACCACGATCGTCAGCGTGAAGACAATGACCAGTTTCGTGCGAAAGCTCACCGCGATTCTCCCGCTCGAGCCTCCCGTGTCCCCTCGTCTGCATCATAGACCAGCGCAAGCGGCCGAGAAGCGGAAAGTTGCGCACGCCGTGCCTCCCGAAGGGCTGGCGCCCAGCGCCTCGAAGCATTCCTGCCAAGCCAATGGCAGGGAAAGCCGTACAGAGGGAAACACAGGACGAGCGCAAGCACAAGAACTGGTCGGAAGAACGCCCGCACGGACACGCGCTTTCGCGAAACCGCTAGCCGGGTGGCTCTTGATCGGCCGGGAGGGTGGTCCCCGGCTAGCGGGTGGAGCCACCCGCAAGGGTTTTGGCTAGCGGAACTCTAGGGCCGACCATTTGGCTTCGCTTGCGTGTTCGGCGCGTCCGGACCGTCCTCGGTCGCCGCATTGCTCCCGCCAAAGGCCGAGCGCATGACATCGTTCGCGAAGAAGAACTTGCCGTCGGCCGGTACCATCATAATCTGCAACTTATCTGAGAGCCGCTCGGCGATGATCTTTTGAATAAGTAGCGGGTTCTGCTTGAGCACGAGTGCCTCAAGCTTCAACCGCTCAGAGTCTGCCGCCGCAGTGATACGGATGCGGTTGGCCTCGGCCTCGGCCAGCATCCGACGACGCTCCTGCTCGGCCTTGCTGTCGATCACCTTGGCTTGCGCCGCAGCCTCGGCATTCTTCAGCGTGGCTTCCTTGTGCGCTTCCGCCTCCAGGCGCGTCTGCTCAATCTGCTTCTGCTTGAGCGGCAATGTGTACTGCATGGCATCTGATTCCGCCTTGGCTTGGAGCACACGAGTCTGCGCGTTCGCCTCCGCTTGCTTCACCTGGCGCGTCTTCTGCGCTTCGGCCTCAAGCTCCGCAATGCGTACCTGCTTTTGCCGAATCTCAGTCTCCGTGCCCAGCTGCTCGTTCTCCTGTTCTTTCAGCAGGAGCCCTTCGAGCCCCTTCGCGTACTCGACCGGAAGCTGGATGTCGCGCAGCGACACTTCCCGGACCACGATGCCGTCCGCGCCCAGCCGCGCCGCGATGGCATCGGCGGCGCGCTGGCGAAGCTCTTCGCGGCGCGTGGCGAAGACTTCGCGCACGATGTAGGTCGGGGCAATCTGACGGAAGATTGTGGCCACCACGGGCGCCACGACCTGTTCATCCATCGGCTGCGGCAGATTGGCGTGGATGTAGTCGAGCCGTTTGGGATCGAGACGATAGCGCACCGCCACGGCGAGCCCGATCGAGAGCCCTTCGCGCGCCTGCACCTGGAGGAGTTCCGCTTTTTTCTTGGGGTCTTCCTTCGAAGCGGTCGTGTAGACGTGCTCGCGCAGGTCGTACAGAACAACGTGGTCAACCAGTGGCACGATGACATGCACGCCCGGGTAGAGCGCCCCCGGGCGAACCCCGGTGATTTGGCTGACGCGCACTCCCGCATGGCCGTCCGGAACGACCTGGATGCTTGCGCCCACCAGCAGAGGCAGCCAGGCCAGGAGGGCTAACCTTCCGGCGAGCCTCCATCGGATAGGGCGCGCGGGCCCCCGCGGTGGCGCCAACGGCTCGGCCCCGCGCGCCAGGAGGCGGCGAAGTTCGGCCGCCTGGTAAATATCGTAGGCGATGACGGCCGCACTGCCGGTCAGCAGCCCCACACCCGCTAGGATGAGCAAGTACTTCAGTAGCAGCATAGTGTTCCTCCTTCGCGATGCTTCAGCTCAACTCTGCTGAGACAATTCCTGATGCGCAAACCGCGCCGGAGCAGCCGGCGCGCGGCGTGACCCCCGGACTCGAAAGCGCAGCTTCCGATTGGCGTGAGGCAGCAGGAGGAACGCGCCGCGCAGGCACAACCATTCCATTCCGAGCGCAGCCGCGAACGAAAGCGCCGTCACCGTTGCCAGCGCTGCCAGCGTCATTACCGTGTTCATGTCCGTGCCTCCTGAGAGATCTCGAAGCTGTTCAGTCCTGCCCGCCCGCGGCCGCCACTTCGGGGCCGCCAAAAATCTCCGCGAGCTCCACGATGCGCTCGTCGTGCAGCTCGACCGCGTCGCCCACCTCGACGAGCTCAAAGAGCTCCTCGATGTCTCGGTTGCGCATGCGGATGCATCCGTGCGACGCCCGATGCCCGATCGAGTGCGGCTGGTTCGTGCCATGAATGCCGAAGCCCCGCTGGCCGAGGCCGAGCCAGCGCGTGCCCAAGGGATTGGCCTCGCCCGGTGGGATGATGACGCCCGGCGCGTAGTAGGTAGGGTGGGCAATGCGATGCGCAATCGTGAACTCGCCCGCGGGGCTCGGGGTCTCTGACGCGCCAACCGCTACCCGATAGGTCTTGACCACCCGGCCGCCCTCGAGCAGGGCCAGCTTGCGGTCTGGGATGCTGACGACGATCCGTCGCCTCGCCACGCTTTCCCTCGATGCCCTCGCGGGTTCGGTGGGGCGTGCCTGAGTTCTTTGCTGCGCGAGTGCCTGCGCGGCCACCAGCATCAGAGTAGTGGCCAGCGTCCCCCGGCCCCCGACCCCCGCCTTTCGGCCCCACGTGTTGATTCGCCGCATCGCTGTCTCCTTGCCGTTCTCGCTTCGCCAGAGCTAGCGGCACAACCCAGGCCAATCTGCATCGAGTTGAAAAGAAGGGCGTTACATCTTGGGGGGAGGGGGGGCGCGTGGCGCACAGGACACGTTGTGGAACACCCGACGCGATTCGCGCGCTAGCGGCTGCACGAGACCCGATCGCGTTCGGGCGGGCGCATCTCCCGGCGGCTAGAGGCTTCGGTTATACTGGGAGCGGACGGGCGAATGCTGCGCGGTGCGGGGATAAGGATCGGGCGGATTTTCGGCATCCCCATCTACCTGCACCCCAGCTGGTTTATTATTTTCGCCCTGATCACGTTTTCGCTGGCCACACAGTTTGCCAATCAGCACCCGCACTGGACCGAGTCC
>DATFXF010000148.1:0-13007 GCA_035258565.1 Candidatus Acidiferrales bacterium | reverse complement strand
GCTCCATTGCCCCCCAGCCCGCCAGTAGATCCCGGCCACAGATCCCGGAGTGAGGTGGGTAACATAGTCAGTGGGCGAATTGAAAAACGATCGGCGACCAGCGTGGCGGTGCAGCTCGCCAGGGAGCATCAGTTGGCTCTCGGGGGAATGAGCTTCACGGAGAACATTAGCCCGCGAGGTGCGCGTGTTCTCACCAGCAGGCCCTGGAGGCCAAATGAACGGCTGGTGATTTCCTCCCTCTCCGGTGGCTTCCGGTCCGTTGCCCCGGTCGTGTACTGCGAACGGTTGGGCCGAGGCCGCCTGGCGATCGGTCTGAGGTTTCCTCAACCTAGCGGCCGTCGGCTGAGCAATCCGTTCACCACCAGCGGATCATTCAACAGGACCTGAGGGAAAGGACAGGGAAGCATCCCAAGACCCCTCGTGGCACGCCTTGCGGGTCGAATGCGCCACATCCACACGCACTCGGAGTCAAGGACGTGGGCACGGCTCCTGTGGTATAAGTTCGCAGAGGAAAAGAGTTGTGCGAATCTGCTCTCTTCTACCCAGCGCGACGGAGATTGTTTTCGGGCTCGGGATGGGACATGCGCTCGTCGGCGTGAGCCACGAGTGCGATTATCCCGAGGCGGCGCGCCGGATCGCCAAAGTCACGCGGAGCAAGATTCCTGCCACGTCCTCAAGCGCGCAGATTGATCGAGCGGTGAGTGCCACTCTTGACCAGCAGGGCACGCTCTATGAGCTCGACCTGCCGCTCCTCGAACAACTCCAGCCGGAGCTGATTCTCACGCAAAGGCTCTGCGACGTCTGTGCGGTCTCATTCGATCGGGTGCAGGAAGCGGTCGAAGGCTTGCGGTCCCGACCCCGGATATTGAATCTCGAGCCGCATTCGCTCCGGGACATATTCGAGAACATCCACACGGTTGGCCAGGCCTTAGGGCACGACTGCGCCGCCCAAGCGCTGGTGGATTCTCTCGAGCGACGGGCTGACGCCGTACGGAGCAGGACGAAGGGCCTTGCGCACCGGCCACGAGTCTTCTGCATGGAATGGGTGCATCCTCCCTACTGTGGCGGGCACTGGATGAAGGAATTGGTCGAGATTGCTGGCGGCCGGGACGATCTCTCGAACCTCCACCGGCCGTCGTACCGGATCGAGTGGACCCGCGTGCTCGAGTTCGCCCCGGAAGTCGTGGTCCTGACCTGCTGTGGTTTCGATCTGGGTCGCTGCGAGCGCGAAGGAGAGGTTCTGGCGAAGTTTGAGGGCGTACAGGACCTGCCGGCTGCCCGCGCAGGACGCATTTTTGCGACCGATGGCTCGGCTTACTTCAGCCGGCCGGGCCCGCGAATTGTCGAGAGTCTGGAGATCCTTGCCCATCTGATCCATCCCGAGCTCTTCCCGGCGCCGCCTCTCTCCCGCGCGTTTTCTACGCTCGATCTATTGAGCGTCGGGGCGGTCCGGGGATGAGCTACGCCCTGTTCTGGAGCGGGGGCAAGGATTCGCTTCTCGCGCTCGACCGCGGACGCGCTGCGGGCCTCGAGATCCCCTGGCTCGTGAACATCTACGAGGGCACCAGTAGCCGGGTGCGGTTCCACGGAGTGCGCAAGGAACTCATTCAGGCGCAGGCCCGGGCCCTGGGAATCGAGCTCCTCCAGGAAAAGACAGGCCCGGAGACATTCGAGCAAGCGTTCCTCCATGCGCTCGATAAAGTGAAACGGCTCGGGGCCCGCGGAATCGTTCTTGGCAACATTCACCTCGCGGATATCCGCGCTTGGTACGAGGAGCGTACGACTGCTCGGGGATTTGAGCACGTCGAGCCCCTGTGGGGTGGCTCGCCTTCTAGCCTGGCCCGCGAATTCGTTGAACGTGGTCATCAGGCGCGCGTGGTGAGCGTGTATCTCGCCTGTGGCCGCAAGGAATGGCTCGGAAGGGATTTTTCGGAGGACTTTATCGAGGAGCTTAAGCGCTCGGAGAACGTCGACATCTGTGGCGAGCGCGGCGAGTATCACAGCTTTGCGTTCAGCGGACCCTTGTTTCATGCACCCCTCGAGCCGCACGCCTCCGCTCAGCTTGAGCTGGAGAACCATCTCTTCCTGGACCTTGTGCTCCCCGGCATGTGAGGTGCCAGTTGGGCCGACGCCCGAGTGAGCTTCGAGGGGTCAGGTCATCAAGAAAAAACGGCCGCATCCTGGTAGAGCGTGGTTCTCTCGAGGAGAGAGGCGTGCTCGTGTGCGACGGGGACGACACCGCTAGCTAGACAGCGCGCGATTCTTTGAGTGAATACTCATCACTTTGGTTTTCCGATGACTTCGTAGGGGTGCTGTGATAATCGCCTAAGGATGGTCGTCTATATGATGAACTTGCTGCTGCCAAGCGCAGAGGGTGGAGTCCTCATTTTCTTTATCATCTTGGGGGTGATCGCCTTTCGGCTCTTGTGGGGCCATCCTGCGTTTCGAGTCATGATTCGGTATTTTCCAAGAAGCTGGCAACGCTGGCTTCTAGATGGGTCCTGAGTCCCTCCCCAAAGACTCATTGAAGTTCGGGGTCTTTTCCTCAAGTCCTGTCCCGCTTTGGAGTTGTTTTCTTTTCTCCGTCAGGCTTGCGGTACCAGGTGATTTTGCCCTCGCTCACGTTGGCGACGTAGCGCCCTCCGGAAGTGAACTGCATCACCTTCTTCCCCGCGCGCGCCAGTTCGGCCCAACGTGACTTTGTCTCCGGGTTCTGTTCGATGCCGCGGAGCGCTTCGCCTGAGAACTCAAAGTCCACCTGGCGGAGCCGCCGGCGCTCTGTCCGCCGGACTGGATAGCGCCGACCCTCTAGCTCTACCAGGTTCGCATTCTGTTCAAGCGACTGGCGCCACACGGTTACCAGCGCCTCTTCGAGTGTCATTCGGCGGCGGCTTTCACAGTCCCGCGGGTCATCTGCTCCATCATTTGCTTCATGGCCGCGGTCGAACCGGGTGCGACCTTCTCGCGCCAGCCCTCTAGGCGCTGGCACACCTGCTCCATGTTTTCAAACATGTGGGGGTTCTTGAACGCCACACGCCACGCCGGCACGAGTGTGTGGATACGCTCCCACACCACCCAGATCTCTCCCGTGTTCTCGAAGAAGAACTCCTCGTCAATCAGCCCGCGGTTGACGATGCTCGCGACCATGTCCCAGTAGCTCACCACCATGCGGACATTCGTGCTTTCGTCGCTCCCCGGAGGATATTTCTTCAGCATGTCCTCCGGCGCATGCACATGAAAGTTCTCAATAAACCACGTGCGCGCCTGGCGCAATCGCGACTCGCGTCGCAGGTCGTAAAGGCGTAGCAGCAGATTCACCTGTTCGTGCGTCAGTTGTCCCATCGTTTCATTCTCCTTTGAGGATTGCGGATTGAGAGGGCCTTGCTTCCGTGACAGAGCTCGTGTCGTTGCCGGCGGAGAAGTCCGTCCCGCTGCGGACCAGTTCCACCCGCTGGACACTGCTTAGGCTGATCTGCTGCTGGTCGAACTGTATCTTGACGCGGCGGCGAAGCTCCCGCGCCACATCATCTTGGCGATTCGGTGCCGTGCGCACTTGCAGGCGGACGGTGGCGCCGGAGGCGGAGAGCGATTCCATGCCGAGAACCCGCGGCCCATCCACGAGCGCAGGCGACCAGGCGGTGTCCGAGCGAAGCTCGCTACAAGCTTTGTCGAGCGCCGCCAAGACCGCATCCACCGGTTCTTCGGTGGGCACGATCACGTCCACAAAGACTTGCGAGTAATCGCGGCTTAGGTTCGCCACCTGCCGGATTTCGCCATTGGCAATCGTGACCAGCCCTCCGAAGATGTCGCGCAACACGGTCCGGCGCAAGGTAAGGTGTTCGATCCGCCCCAGGGTGTTGCCGATGCGCACCATATCACCGACCACGAACTGGTCCTCGAACACAATGAAGAAACCACTGATCAAATCCCGCACGAGGTGTTGCGCACCAAAGCCGAGCGCCAGGCTGCTCAATCCCGCCAACGCGGCGAGAGGCGTAATGCTGAAGCCGAATTCGGGCAGCGCCATGAGGAAGGAGACGATCACAAGGAGGGCGGTTCCGGCGCTGTAGAGAACGGCGGCATGGGTGCGCGTCTGCTGTTCGCGCATTTGTGCGACCCGCGTGGGCGCCGTGGCCAGCTTGACCAGCCGCGAGGTTAGGATTTTCAGCAGGCGGTTCAGGATGAATGCGGTGACGAGGATGCCTAGAAGGCGCATCCCGTTCGAAAGCGAAAACCCCGTCCACTCAATGGCAGGAATGGCCATACAATAAAAGGGAAGGTGATTATATCACCGGCTGGACAACGTGCCCGGCACAGGTCTGGTCTTGGAGGGGGGCAAAGATGAATATGAATCGCCGATCTGTCCTAGGCATCCTGACGGCGGCCCTGGGCGCGGGCCCAGCGTTGCTCATCGCGCAGCACCCCCCGGAAACGCCCTTTCCACGGCCTCCGGTGTCGGAACCGCCCCCCAAGCCGAATGGGCGGGAGATATTGAAGGCCAATCAAAAAGACCTGAAGCGAGATGTCCAGCGGCTGCTCGAACTTGCTCAGGATCTCCAGAAAGAGGTGGAAAAGACTGATTCCTCCGCGATCCTCTCCATCTCGGTGGTTCGCAAGGCCGAGGAAATCGAGAGGCTTGCCAAGCGCATTAAAGGTCTTGCCCGGGGTTAAGGTGGCGCAGGCTTTTCGGCTTCCTCTCGCGGCTCGAGCGCAAGCTGCCGCCCCAGAACATCCCCGGGCCGCCGAGGGTAACTCGAAGGTTGCGCCCGGCGTCCCTTTTGGGCGTCCCACTTTGCCTGGCTTGCCTGCAGGGCCTAGACTTCCGCGTTGATTCGGAACTCCAGCGGGGCGGAGCGGAGAAAGTGCTCTTGGTAAGGTGCCCCGGCAGAATCGTATAGGGAAGATGGCGCACGATCAACACCCACGGGCCAAGGGTCTCTTGCTGATCGCCATCCTCAAGCTCATGAAGGGGGCGCTGTTAATCGCGGTCGGGATCGGGGCCCTGAAGCTACTGCACCGGGATGTTGCCGAGGTCGTGGGGAAGTGGATTGATGCGCTGAGAATAGATCCCGACAATCGCCACATCCACCGGCTGCTCCAGAGGATCTGGTCCGTGGACGAGCGCAAACTGAAGCAGATCAGCGCGGGGACCTTCTTCTACGCTGCCCTTTTGCTCACTGAAGGCTTCGGGCTGCTCCTCGAAAAGCGCTGGGCAGAATCCTTCACCGTGATCATCACCAGCTCGTTTCTTCCGCTTGAGGTCTACGAGTTGGTCCGGCGGGCCACCCTGGGAAGAGTTCTCTTGCTCGCGTTCAATGTAGCGGTGGTTTGGTACCTGGTGGCACGGTTGCATTACGAGTCGAAACATGGCTGGTTAGACGAATAGGGCTCCACCCGATCGCGAACCATCTTGGCGGTTGACCCCCCCTTGTCCTGCGTGGAAACTAGCTCGCGGTGGATCTTTTTGACCAATTGGCGGTGTACGACCACGAGCAGGTGATCGCTATTCAGAACCGCGCGACCGGCCTGCGGGGCTTCCTGGCCATCCACGATACAACGCTTGGGCCTGCGCTGGGCGGCGTGCGGCTCTGGCGCTACGCCAGCGACGCCGAAGCGCTTGCCGATGCGTTGCAGCTCTCACGCGCGATGACCTACAAGGCGTCGCTTGCCGAGCTGCCCTGTGGGGGCGGTAAAGCGGTCATCTTCTTGCACGACGGGCTAAAGCGTGCGGAAGCTTTCGAGGCCTTCGGCGCGATCGTGGAAAGCCTGCACGGGCGCTTTTTCACCGGGCCCGATGTCGGCATCACTGGAGACGATCTTGCCGCCATCCATCGGGCCACGCGCTATGTCGCGTGTGAGTCCTCGCTCGAACTCGGCAATATTAGCGAACAAACCGCCATAGGTGTCTGGCATGGGATGCGCGCCTGCCTCGAGTTTGCCGGACTCAAGAAAGCGCGGGTTGCGATTCAGGGTGTGGGCAGCGTGGGACTATGGCTCGGGCGTATTCTGAAACGCGAGGGGATGCAGCTGTCGGTGGCCGACCTCGACGCCACGCGCGCTGAGCAGGCCGCCCACGAGCTGAGCGCGCGAGTGGTGGCGCCTGATGAAGTGCTCGGAACCGCGTGCGACGTCTTTGCACCCTGCGCGCTCGGCGGCGTGATCAGTACCGAAACGGTTCCGGAGCTCCAGGCCTCTATTGTCTGTGGCTCGGCAAACAATGTCTTGGCTTCACCGGAGGCTGGCGACGCCCTTGCGCGCCGCGGAGTTCTCTATGCGCCCGACTACTTGGTTAACGCCGGCGGTCTGATCCGTGGCGCGGAATACTATCTGCTGAAGCGTCGAGAGAGCGGCGACAGCTTGGCCAGAATCTACGAGCGGATGTGGCGCGTACTGGAGCTTGCACGCGAGGGCGGTTTCTCGACTGCTCGCGTCGCTGATGAGCTCGCCCAAGCACGCCTCAGAAGGCCAAAGTTTTTCCGCGACCTCTGGTGGGGCGATGGGTCGGCCACGGCTAGTGGCGGGCAGGAAAGCTAAGGGACCAAACTTTTTCGCACGAGGTTCCTCTGGCCGCTCGTGCGGATTCGAGCTACAATTTGTCCACGCGGTGCGCCTGTAGCTCAGCTGGATAGAGCGCTGGTCTCCGGAACCAGAGGTCGGCGGTTCGAATCCGCCCAGGCGTGCCAGATCTCCTCTGTTTTCAATCCCAGAAATCACTGAACGCGTCCCTGTCGTTCCGGCTTCGGAACATTTCGGAACAATAAGCCCTCTAGACTCTCGATTGCGCGTCGCTGCGATTCAGGAATCACCTGCGTGTAGAGGTTGAGCGTGAGTGCCGCGTCGGCATGGCCCAGCTGGGCCTGCAGAATCCGCGGCGCCACTTTCAGGTCCCCGAGATAAGTCGAATGCAGCTTGCACAACCGATGCCAAGAGAAACGGGGCAAACCCAAACGGTCCAGAACTGGATAGAGTTGCCGTCGAGCGAGATTGCGAGGGTCGAGCGTTTTTCCCGCGCTGCCCTCGAAGACCCACTGCTCGGAGATGATGCTGGCCCTTGTCTTCAGGTATCCGGCCAAAATCGGTCCGAGCGGAATGACTCGCTCACTGGCAACATACTTGGGCGAGTTCACTTTCCCGTGCCAGACATCGCGGCGAACCGTGAGGGTCTTCCGGTCGAGGTCGATATCTCCCCACCGCAAGCCCATGGCTTCGCCCACACGCAGACCTGTGGCGACCAGCAGCAGTAGGAGCAGGTGACTCGGCTCGGGAAGCTGATGGAGAACCTGAGCGAGTTGCTCCGGCGTGGGGAGAAAAACTGCTGCCCTGGGTTGCCGGGCCGGGAAAGGAACGCCGTGAGCGGCGTTCTCCTTGATGTATCCCCAGTCGACCGCCGTGCGCAGCACGGAAGAGAGCCCCGACCAAATGTTCTTGACCGTTTGCCGTGATAAACCGCTTTCCGAAAGCGCTGCCAGCCAGGCCTGAATGTCTCCCTTTCGCAGGTCCCGCAGCCGTGTTCCTCCCAGCCAGGGCAGGACATAGCGGTTGAGATTGGTGCGGTAGGAAGACTGTGTGGAGGGCTTGAGGGTCGGCAACATCCGGGGAATCCACTCGCGCTCGATAAACTCCCGAGCCGAGTAGTAGGCTTCGGAACGGCTCCCGGGCTGCACCTTTTGCAGGATCTGCTCCAGGACCTTCCGAGCTTCTAGATCGGTCGAGAGTTCTGCGGTAGTGCCGAGCCGAACGTTGCGCAGGACTCGCTTCCACTGACCATTGGCAAAGACCGGTTCTCGGTAACGTCCGTACCAGACCTGACGACCACGCTTTCCCGTTCGGTACACATGACCTCGTTGAAGGCGACTGCGTTGAACCACAGGATCCTTCCTTTCCCCTGTGGTTCGCTTTGCCTCTGCGGGGCGTACTGTAGCCGGTTTACTCATGGGATCTCAAGCCTGGTTGCTGGAACCTCGCCGAAGGTTCTCCACGTAATGGAGCAGTTCGCTTTTGTAGAAGCGGAGATACTTGCCGAGCTTCAGGTGCGGCAGTGGATCCGAGGACCGCTCCCGGCAGCGCTCATAGACCCACGATGTGGGTACTTTGAGGAGCTGGGCGACCTCTTGAACCGTCAGCAGCTCATCCTCGATCTGTATTTTTTGGTTGTTTGGCACGGGGCCTTCAGCGGCCGGTTTGCGGGGGCCCTTCAGCGATCCATCGGGCATTGCGCCCATCGCCGAAGAGCATCGGCCGCCGGAGCGAGCTTTCTGGTCGTTGCGACCCTCGCCACGGGCCGTCTTGCTGGGAAGTGGGACTTCCCTCTATTTTGTCGTGCGGCTTTCTAGCATTATTGCGCACCCGCTGTCAAGGAGCGGGCGCAACTGTTCCCGAAGGGGCGAGAGGGACCTCAGGGCCGAGTTGGCTCTTTTCGGATCTCAAAGACCCGATTCCGATCGGACAGCAAGCTCCCTCGGTCATGTGCCGAAATCCTGCTGAGGCCTTTTGGCACATCCTGGAGGGCCAATCGTGAGAAGTATCTAATCGCTGCCCAGGCTGCAGTCTGTTACGTCTTTCGATCCCTAAGGTATTCCAGGCGCGCTCGCCCTCTGTCGGTCAGCCTATAGGCCAAACTGGCCGCCCAGTCGACCTCGGTTGAAGTAGGCCCTGGCTGGCCAGTCGGCGCAGGTAGCTGTACGCGGAGCGGCGATCCGGTGGTGGGTGGAGTTGCGCGCGCACCTGATCGGGCGTGAGCGATCCTCCGGCGCGATTAAAAAGCGACAAAGCTTCCTTCTTTGTGTATGATAAGTGAAAGAGCGCTTCCGAATTCCTCCAGAGCTTGCCACGCGGAATCTCCTACCAATCGCATTTTCTGCACGCTTTCCATTCTTAGATCCGCGATGCGCAGAGAACGTAGAAATTCATTCTGCGCGCGGATCGCTAATTCGCGTTTGTCGTGCAAAGATAAAGCTCCGTAAAACCTCCGCGCGATAAGCCGATAGAACGTAAACTTCCCGTAGCCTAAGATGATTTTACGTATTTCCCGCCGTCCTTTATTTTCCCGGGCGTGCGTACGCCCAATCTTGGGCAGGATTTGCGGTTCCTATCCATTTGGAGGCGCGACTTGGGGGACGGGAGAACTCCTGCCCGATTGCTCCCCGATAGCTTGGGGGTTCGGAAGGGAACCGTTTCGGCGCTGCTTGGGCAGAGCCGTGCCGTCCGGTTGACTAGAGCGCCAGCAGGGCCTAGGCTACACGACCGAAATACGAAAAATCTTGCCCGTAGATCGTTTTCGCCCTTGTGATCTACCTCGAGTTCGCTTGGGAGTGGAGGTGCGACATGCCTGTGGTGAGCCGCATTCTTGAGACCGCGCTCTGGGTGGAAGATACGGAACGCGCGGCTGAGTTCTATAAGCGCCTGTTTGGACTTGAGGTCATTGGCCGGTCGTCTGAGCCCGGAAGGCTTATCGCTCTGAGCGTGGGAGGCACTCAGGTGCTGCTGTTGGTGAAGGTGGGTGCGTCCGCCCAGCCGAGTGTCACGCCCGGAGGCGTCATTCCTCCGACGGAGGGAAGCGGCAACTCGCACGTGGCTTTTCCGATAGCGGCGGTGGAATTGGAAGCCTGGGGAAAATCGCTAGCGGAAAACGGCGTTCCCGTGGAAAGCGAGGTGAAGTGGGAGCGCGGCGGGCAAAGCCTCTACTTCCGGGACCCCGACGGCAACCTTCTGGAGCTGGTCACGCCCGGCGTGTGGGCGATCTACTGAATCACGGGCGGCAGTGAAAAAAGGAAATCCTTTCGGCCCTTTTCTCCTTTTCCTAGAAGCCGACCGCAACGCTAAGTGGCCGCTGGGATAGCTTCGGTATTGCCGACAAACCGGACACAATCGGGCCAGCCGGTCTCAGACTCCTCCCTCGACTGAAGGGAAGAAACGTGGGATAAGTTCATCAAAGGGGACGATTATGCAGCAGCATACGACCAGAGTGAATCCTTCGGAAGAGACCATCAAGATTGGTCCGCTAGGAATCCGATTCCTCCTGACCGGCGACGATTCCAGCGGAAGCGTCTCGGTGTTCGAGGTTCTCGTCCCGGTCGGGCAGAAGCTGGCGGCGCCGGCCCACAAGAACGATGCCTACGAGGAGATCCTCTACGGTATCGAGGGCGTCCTGACCTGGACGGTTGACGGCACGTCCATCGAGGTTGGTCCCGGGCAGGCGCTGTGTATCCCCCGAGGCGCGGTGCACCGCTTCGATAATCTCGGCAACGAGGATGTGAAACAGCTCGCCGTCATATCCCCTGCGATCATGGGCCCTGCGTACTTCCGAGAAGCCGCCGAAGTAATCGACGCCGCTGCGGGCGGCCCGCCCGATCGCGCGAAAATGATGGAAGTCTTCCGCCGTCATGGCATGACCTTGGCCGCTCCCACGCCTGCTAAGTAGCGGCCTTTGTATGCCCCGTGTAGAATCCGGACGGTCTTGGCGGTCAAAACGGATATGCCGACCAAAAACTCGTTTTCGAGTGACAGAGGGCTAGAATCTCCCTCACGAATGAGCGACGCAGAGATCCTGGAGGCGCGTTGGCTTGGGCTTCGGGTCCGCCGCGACGATAGCGGCTCGAATAACAAGGGTTGGGCGGGCCCACGTCGAAGCAACGAAGGGCGGGAACGGCGGGCCAGCGCACATCCACCTTCTTCAAGAGGAGCGGTTCATCGTCCACACGGGGGTGCTCCTCGTGCGGCGGGGCCGCGAGCGGTTGCGCCTGGGGGCCGGGGAGGACATTCGCATTCCGCCAAGGATTGTGCACACCTTCAAGACAGAGGCCCAGAGCACCTTCACGGTCGAGTTTCGGCCCGCGCTTCGCGCTTGGGAGTTCTTCCGAAATCTGTTTGCGCTCCCCACCGATCCGCGCGGCAACCCCCGCATCGGCGATCTCGCTCGTCTGTTGCGCGCCTACCCGGACGAGTTCCTCTACTTCCCCTTCATTCCAGTGCCAGTCCAGAGGGCACTGGCAGTGCCGCTCTCCAAGCTCGGATCTGCTCTACCCGCTATCCCGCCAGAGCGGAATCCCCACTAACGGAGAGCACCCTCTCCATTTCAGGCTGAACCAACACAAACCAGCTACCGTCCCGACTGTGATTTTGTGGACGACGGGGTGCCGTTTCAGTTCAGCGTCAATGGCTCGACAGAGATAGTACTCGAGGGCTCACGGGTCAGGTACTCAGGATAGCTTCCTCGATAGCCTAACAGTCGGGCGAGTGGGGTCAGCAGGCCAAATAGTATCCCCTGCACGATCCGGGGTGGCCGGGTAAACTGGATAACGTCAGCGAACTCCCGGGCGAAGACGGCAAGTTGCAGGAGGTTTGGCATCCCCCGCTTGTTCACCCTTCCATCTTGTGCAAGCCCGAATGCGTTGCGGATCATGGCCTCAAACCGGGCAGCCGGCCTCATCTCCATTCGGACCAGCGCTTCCTCCGGTCCGGCATTCCACCAGTCGTGAGGAGTTCCTGGGGGGGCGATTAGCTCAACCCCCGGCTCCGCGATCGCCACCCGCCCCGCAAGCCGAAATCCAACCTGACCGCGCAGCATCGTGAATCGCTCCTCCATCCCCGGGTGGAAATGCTCCCCCATCACCGCGCCGCCGGGTTGGACGTAGAGGTCAACGACCAAACGTTCGCCGCCTGTTGTGTCCGTGCCGATCCGTATTACAGCTCGCTCACCCGTCACGGGGTTCTCGTACACTTGGCCGGCTTTCAACATTTCACTCGAAATTTCCGACTCTCTTCGCCGGAACCCTTCTCCTGCTGGTATTCTTCCACGCTAACGTCCATCGCAGCATAGTGGTTGTCCTTGCCGAAACGCAATGTTTTCGTCCCAGCAATAGCCGACTCTACGGCCAAGTGGACACGGGTCAGATTCTTATCCCGGGCATTGTCTCAGATGGGAGGAAGGCGGTACCTACCGCCTAGATCCAGATCAGCAAGTCCGATTCCTAGTTGCCGTGGACTTACTTGAGGCTGAATGTCGCTCGCAGGAAGTCCTTCACCGCTTGGGTAGCCGCGTTCAGCGCCGCGGCATTATAGGCGATATGCGGACCCAGTTCGACACACGGGTCGGCATAGGTGAACGGCTGCTTCGTCTCCGCATTGATGATCCGCATAAGCTGGCTGAGTTTCGGGATCCTCGGGTGCAGGCGAGCGAGGAGGAGATCGCGCGGAGTCTGGAGGGCCACTGGCAAGAAGATCTGCTGTTTGTGCTGAAGCAGGAACAGGAGGGTTACGAGTTTTGCCAGAAGCAGATGGCCGAGTGCGATCGGCAGCTCGAGCAGTATCTCCAGCAGACGGAGGATCGCAGCCAAGGTGCCCAGCTGCCAGAAGAGAAGCGGAAGGGCCGGCTCAAGAAGAAGAAGGGCAATAAGCCGCAGTTCGACTTGCGCCAGCAGTTGTTTCGCCTGACTGGCACGGACCTGACCCAGATCGACGGCGTCGATATCATGACCGCGACGACGATCATTAGCGAAGCGGGATCGGATATGAGCAAATGGAAGACGGAGGACCATTTTGTTTCCTGGCTCCGGCTCTGTCCGGACAACCGAATCAGCGGTGACAAGATCATTGGGAAACGGCGCCTGCCGACCAACAATCGGGTCAGCACCGCTTTGAAGATGGCAGCCAGCACCTTGCGGGTAAGCAACACCTATCTGGGAGCCCAGTTCCGTCGATTCAGAACCAAGCTGGGCGCCCCCATTGCGATCAAAGCTATGGCGGCCAAGCTCGCTCGACTGGTCTACCGCATGCTGCGCTACGGGATGCAATACGTGGACCGAGGAGCCGAGTTCTACGAGGCTCAGCACCGCAAACTACAGATCAAGTATCTGAAGTGGAAAGCTGCCAAGCTCGGGTTCCGAATCATCGAAGCTGCGGCAGCTTAAAGGCGCGGAGTTTCTGGAGAGAGGCCATGACCCTCAGATACCCTGGCGGAACTGAAACACTTAAAAACCCTTGGCAGAGGCACCGCCAGCAATGGGTGG
>DATFXF010000147.1:0-7022 GCA_035258565.1 Candidatus Acidiferrales bacterium | reverse complement strand
CCGTAGGGGCCCCAGCCACAAGAAGCGCAACATTGAGTTCATCGGTGGCGGTGCTGGCGCCGGTGCCCTCATCGGTGCGCTCGCGGGTGGCGGGAAGGGCGCTCTGATCGGCAGCGCCGTCGGCGCGGGTGCGGGCACCGCGGGCGCCGCAATCACGGGTAAGAAGGACATCTCTATCCCTGCAGAGACACCTCTCAGTTTCCGGCTCGAGCGGCCTGTGACCATCGAGGTAAAGAGCTAGCTTTGGATCATCCTTAGCAGCTGGGCCCGGCGAAGTACTCCCTGGCCGGGCCCTACTTCTCTCTCGCTCTTCCTATCAGAGCGGGCCATCGCTTTTTCCTGAGTTTGCATCTGCCCACCTAGCCGAGAGGCCTTATTTTGAAAACCTCCGACTTCCGCTTCTTGTGGGCTGTCTCTTGAGGGGTGGGATTCAAATACCGAATCGCTCTCGGATGGCATGGCGGAACCGCAGCGCTTCATTTTTTCGCCGCATGCGGTTGTCGGAGACGCTGTGGTAGAGCAGCACCCAAACGCCATTGGGCCCCACCGGCCGGACCTTCCAGCCGCAGAGCAGGACGCCGTCTTGTGCGCGACGTCGAAGTCCTCGCGCGTGGTGCCAACGCCGGCCAGTATTCGATCAGCCTCCGCGATCAATTCCTGGGTCAGCGGGCGGCGCGTGGGGTGGAGCACGCCCCGCTCGGCAAGTAACCCGCGCCGGCGGACACAGGGGGCACCAGCAGGAATGCTCCCAGAGAGGCCTCGATCCTGCGTTCGATGCCCATCCCTTTGGAATGTACGTGGCCAGCGGCTTGTTTGTTTCCGGAGCGGAGTGCCCTCACGAGCCGGTCGAGGAGTAGTGGCGGACTCCCTGTTTCCAGGAGAATGCAGCCATCCCCGCGAACACCGCGGCAACCACGGGCACGAGCGGGGCATAGGCGCGGAACTCGGCACGGTTGAGCAGGCGCACGCTCGGATAAAACGACGCGAAACCGAACGGAATAATCCAGCTCAGGAAGAACTGGATGAAGCCGCTGTAGATGGAAAGCGGATAGCGACCGAAGGCGATCATGTTCCACACCGGCGGGTGAATGCCGATGCGGTCCTCAAACCAGAAGGTCACGGTGGTGAGCAGCAGGAACACGGCGAGGTAAATCACACCGCCGCACAGGCCGAAGAAGAGCAACAGGCCGACCTCGAGCAGATGCCAGGGAATTCCCAGCCGTCGTGAGGCCCAGGCGACGACGACGAGTCCGGTAAGCACTTCGTGGAAAGATTCAATGCGGAAGTTTTCAAACAGCACCTGAAACAGGGAATTGACCGGCCGCAGGAGCACGCGATCAAATTTGCCCTCCATGATGTAGGTGTTGCCAAACTCGTAGAGGTTCATACTGAGCACGTTGAACAGGCCGAAGGGGATGAGCGAGAAGCCGAAAAGGAACAGCAGCTCTTCAAAGCGCCAGTCCGCCAGGCGGGGAATCCTCTGGAACAGCACGACCACAAATCCCAGGGCGAAGAAGGTCGCTGCTAGGCTGGTGGCGAGGCCGATCAGAAAATCGGCGCGGTAGCTCAGGCGGACCTTGACGTACTGCGTGAAGTAAGCGAGCAACAATCCGAGATGCCGCCCGAAGGCAGGAGGAGGAGTCTCGGCCACCCTAGCCTCCGTGAATGGTGATCTTGCGCGTGGCGCGGAGCCACCAGCGGTTGCCGAGCCACCCGAGCACGGCCACCCAGGCCCACTCGAGCAGAAGCGCACGAGCTGTGGCAGCGGGACTGAGCTTGCCGAGATAGATCTCTAAAGGTGTAAAGGCGATGTGCTCGAACGGCAGCCAGGCGGCAACTTTACGGAGCGCAGCGGGAAAGAACGTCATGGGGACCAGCAAGCCTGAGAGCAACTCGATCAGCCAGTACTTGGCGCGGATCAGCGCCAGAATGGACTTGAACGGAATCGCGCAGGTTCCGATCATGAAATTGATCGCGCCCATCAAGAGGAAACTTCCCACCACGCCGAGGAGGAACAGCGCGAAGTGGGCCGTCGAAGCTGGCGGGCGCACCGGGAACAGGAGCGCGATCAGCAGCGCCGTCGGCGCGGTCAGCATCCCGAGGCGAAAGGCCGATTCGCCCGCGGCCCGCGCCAGCCACATCCCTTGCACGGAAACGGGCTTGATCAACTCCATGGCAATCTTGCCCTCCAGCACCTCGTAGGCCATCTCCTGATCAATCGTGTTCCAGTAGAACGATCGAATGATCCATCCCACGGCGACGTAGGTCAGCATCTGGGAAAGATCAAAGCCAGCGATGGTTGTCGCCGGCCCCGCCCCGCCGCTCGGGCTGTAGACCGCTCGCCAGATGAAGTAATACACCGTGACATTAATCAGATAGGTAAAGATGCCGGTGTAGTAGCGCAGCCGGAAGGCAAGGATGTTCACGAAGCCCACGCGTGCGAATTCGACGTACGGCGCGATGTGCGCTTCCCACATCGACCAGCGAAGCCCAAGGGCTTGGGCGGGCGTGCTCATCGATGGACTCGAACCATTCGCGGTGACCTAAGCGTTCGCCTCGTGGAGTGCTTCGCCGGCATAGATGCGCTTCACGATCTCTTCGATTGGCTCGTCTTCGATCAGCAGGTCGCGCACCTCGACGGTGGCCAGGATCTGGCGGATCAGCTCGGCCGTCGAAATGCGGCTGCGGTCGAAGCGGATGCGGTAGGTGAGCTCGTCCACCGGCTCCAGCCGGAGCGTGTCGCCATGCAGGGTATGTTCGAGTGCGCGCACGCCGGTGGTCTGTTCGCTGTCGCGCAGCGCGAACTTCACCTGCTTCGTGCGCAGGAGTTTCTGCTTGAGCAGGTTGAGCGGGCCGTCGTAGAGCAGCCGGCCGTGGTCAATGATCATGATGCGCCGGCAGAGCTCCTCGATATCGTCGAGGTCGTGCGTGGTGAGCAGAACCGTCGTGCGGTAGTGCTCGTTGATGGCCCGCAGAAACTGGCGGATGTGGTCCTTGGCCACGACGTCGAGACCGATGGTGGGCTCGTCGAGGAACAGGAGCGGAGGATTGTGCAGCAGCGCAGCGGCCAGGTCACAGCGCATGCGCTCGCCGAGCGAGAGCTTCCGGACAGGCGTATGCAGGTAGTCTCGAATGCCGAGGACCTGGTTAAAGAGTTCCATGCGCTCATCGAAGTCGCGTTCGGAGACGTCATAAATGCGCCGCAGCAGCTTGAGCGATTCCACCACGGCGATGTCCCACCAGAGCTGTGTGCGCTGGCCGAACACGACGCCGATCGTTTTCACATAGGCGGTTCGTTGCTGGTGGGGCACGAAGCCGTTGGTCAACACCTCGCCCGACGTGGGCACGAGGATGCCGGTGAGCATCTTAATCGTGGTGGATTTGCCCGCGCCGTTCGGCCCGATATAACCGACCATCTCGCCCGGCCGGATGGAGAAGGTAATGTCGTCCACGGCGCGGACGGTTTGGTAGTCGCGGAAGAACAGGTTTTGGATGCCGCCCCACAACCCCTCGCGGCGCCGGAAGGTGCGGAAGTGCTTGGAGAGCTCGCGAACGACAATTACGGCCGGGTCGGACATGGACTTGGAATTTTAGCACGTCGCTTCCCCGCGGCTCAGGTGCGGAAGAGCACGTCTTCGCGCTGGAACATCTTCACGGCAAGGAAGATCGCCGCGGCCGCATAAACGCAGGAGGAGGCAAAGATCAGCGCCATGTACTTCCAGTGGTAGGTGCCGGTCATGATTTCCTTGGCGACCAGGCTGGTGTTGAGGACGGGAACGAGCGCCAGCCGCGCGTTCAGCTCGACGCCGGGCAGCACCGCAACCACTGCCGGGAGGATCACCAAGAGCATCAGCGGCGAAATGTAACTCTGCGCTTCCTTGTAGCTCTTGGCAAACAGCGCGATAGCCAGCAAACCTGCGGAGAGCAGCACAGCGATGGGGAGGACCATCAGAAAGATGGCCAGGATGGCCGAGGGATGGACCGCTGCGCGGAGGGTGTTTGACTGGTCTCGAGCGAGCCCGGCCAGGACCTCCCGCGCGCCGAGGAAGGTTGCCGCCATCGAGGAGGTCGCCAGAGCCGAGGTGGCCAGCGAAGCGGTGAGCACCATCAGGAACTTGCCGAGCACGAGATGAGTGCGGCCAACCGGGCTGCACAGAATGGTTTCGATCGTGCCGCGCTCCTTTTCACCGGCCGTCAAATCGATCGCCGGATACATCGCGCCCGTCAAGCAAAGGACGATGACCAGATAGGGCAGCAGTGCCCCGAAGGTGTTGCCAAAGACTTTCTCCGGCGAAGCCACGTTCTTCTCGGTGATCTCGAACGGTTTCACCAGGCTTCCGGAGAGACCGCGAGCCACCAGGCGCTCGCGCACCTCCGCATCCCGCAGCCCGCGGAAGAACTGTTCCAGGCGCTGCGCCGCGATCGTGGAACGGAGTTCCCCCTGGTAGATGTCGATCTGGACGGTGGGCAGCTCGCCGCGCCCCATCGCTTCCTCGAATCCCTTAGGGATCTCGACCGCGGCGCGGATCTTCTTGTCCGAGATCAGGTTGGCAAAGTCCGGGCGCGCAGGCACGACGTGAATCGTCTTCAGGCGGCGGAGCTTCTCCATGACGCCGGGCGAATCCTCGCCGCCCAGCGCCATTACCAGTGGCGCTTCTTTCATGGCTTGGCCGATGATTTTCGCTGTCAGGACGCCGATGCCGATGGTCGTCACCGGCATCAGTACAAGGGGCACGACGATCATGGAGATCAGCGTCCGGCGGTCGCGCAGGGAATCGGTCAATTCCTTGCGATAAACGATCCCGATGTTTCGCAGGCTCATGGACGGCGCGTTTTCTCTTCGACAACTCGCACGAAGATCTCTTCGAGCTCCTGCTGGCCGTATCGAGCGCGGAGCTCAGCGAGCGTGCCCTCGGCCAGCAGGCGGCCGTTGTGGATCACGCCGATCGTATCGCAAAGCTTTTCGGCTTCGCTCATCACATGAGTCGAAAAGATCACCGTCTTGCCTTGCGTACGGCATTCGCGGATGAAGGCCACGATCGTCCGCGCGGTCATCACGTCCAGGCCCAGCGTGGGCTCGTCGAAGATCATGACCGGGGGGTCGTGCACCAGCGTGCGCGCGATGGAAACCTTCTGCTTCATCCCCGTGGAGAGCTGGTCACAACGGCGGTCGCAGAATTCCTGCATCTCGAGGCGCCTGAAGATCTCCTCGATGCGTCGCTCGAGGAGCGTCTCATCGATCCCGTGCAGCCGCCCGAAGTACTCCACCATTTCTTGAGCGGTGAGGCGTCCGTAGAGCGCCGTGGCGGTGGAGAGGAAACCCACGCGCGCGCGCACCTTCTCCGCTTGCCTGACCACATCGTATCCGGCCACAAGCGCGGTGCCCTCGGTGGGCTCCAGAATGGTCGCTAGCATCCTCAGCGTGGTCGTTTTCCCTGCGCCATTGGCACCGAGCAGTCCGTAGATCTGCCCGGGCTCGCAGTGGAAGCTGACGCTGTCCACGGCACGAATCGTGCCACGTTTCTTGTCATAGAACCGCTTCGAGAGCTGTTGCGCTTTAATCATGCGGGCACATCGGGAGCCTCCTGAGCCTCTACTCGCCCAGCACCTTGATCAGGATGCGCTTGGGCCGCTGACCGTCGAGCTCGGCGTAGATCACCTGCTGCCAAGGACCCAGTTCGAGCCGGCCTTCGCTGATGGGCACGACCACCTGGTGATGCGCCAGAATGCCTTGTAAGTGGGCGCTCGCGTTGCTCTCGAACTTCGAGCCGTGCTTGTAATCCTCGCGTCGAGGCGCGAGCTTTTCGAGCCATTCGTCCATGTCTTCGAGCAGGCCCGGCTCTTCGTCATTGACGAACACGGCGCAGTTCGTGTGCAGCGTGTTCACCAGGATGAGACCGTCCCGGATGCCGCTTTTTTCCAAGGCGAATTTGACGTTCGGAGTAATATTCATGAACTCGCGGCTCTTCTTCGTTTGCACGGTCATGAAGTCGTTGTGGATCTTCATTGCCCCGCTCCTTGACGGTGGCGCAGATTGTAGCCGAACTCCATGCGGAAATGAATTTCGCCTCGATTGTCGGGCGAGCAAGACCAGCATGGCGTGGACGCCTGTGGCTCGGGCGCTCGACAATCCTTACCGGTGCAGGAGCATTTTGGTGCAATGGGTCGCCGGGAGAAGGCACCGGGAGCGCGGCTCTGTGCGCTGCGCTAGTGTCGTTCCCAACTTCAGGGACTAGGGGATGCGGTGTGCCTAGGTGGTTCCAACTCTAGGTCAAGTTGTGGCAACGGGCCTCCACTTTTGTGCAAAAGTTAGGTAGATCGAAGCGTTCAGGCAGGGAGGCAGAGCTTCGCGCGAACATTAACTACTTACATTACTTGTGCAGCCAAATCTAGCAAGAAGCATCGCGTTTTGGAACGGGCCTTGCTCCTGCAAAAGCGGGGGATTTTCCAACAATAGAGGTCGAGTAGGGGCCAGCTTCAGCTGGTACGGATGTCCAGGAACGGAGAATTTTGTTCTCGTTAGGTTGGCAAGTGCCCTGAATGCTTTAAATTCAAGGTATGAGGGACCCTTGTCTAGAGAGCCGCTATCGTTTCAGGAAGGAGGAGGAGTCATGCCGCGCATGTTGAGAACGGTCTTTCAAACTTGGTTACTAGCCGTTCTGGGCCTTCTAGCATTTCTGCCCCGTCACATCGCCGCGCAAGAGACTAAGCCTGCGCTCATTATGACGGTCCCGGCTGCGGAGTTAAGGACACTACCGTCCTTTTTTGAACCGATTTTAGGGGCGGAAGAGACAGCAGAAATACCATTCCTGCCGGAGAATGCTGAGGAGTATGCGAGACTGAAGGATGAGGCTGATCGGGAGCGCGACCTGCGTGGGCCTGTGGGTCGGTTCCAGATAGAGCCAAGTCCGTTCTTGCCTGTCCCTGATATAGGCATTGAAGGCTTGAACCAGGAGGAGTCCCCCGTGGGAGTCTTTTTGCTTTTCCCGCCGGACACCCACGGGGCAGTCGGACCAACCCAG
>DATFXF010000146.1:0-7830 GCA_035258565.1 Candidatus Acidiferrales bacterium | reverse complement strand
ACGGCAACGCCATTCGTTCCTGCGTCACCCCGGTGTCCGAAGTTGCCGGCAAGCACGTCACGACGATTGAGGGACTTTCGCCCGACGGCACTCATCCCTTGCAGTTGGCCTGGATTGTGGAGCAGGTTCCGCAGTGCGGCTATTGCCAATCCGGTCAGATCATGAGCGCGGCAGCGCTGCTTAGCAAGAACCTCCACCCGACCGACGCGGATATCCACGAGGCAATGAGCGGCAACATCTGCCGCTGTGGCACCTACCAGCGAATCCGGCGCGCGATCCATCGCGCGGCTGCGCAAAGCCTTCGGCGACCGACAGCCACGAGCGGTGCCAAGCGCAATGGAGACGAACAATGAAGCCCGTCGCGGGAACGGTTCGACTGGATCGGCGCGCATTCCTGTGGCAGGCGAGTGCTGCTGGCGCCGGCCTGGTCATCCGCTTCTACCTGCCTTGCGCCGCGGCCTCCGATTCCCGCGCAAAAGATGCGGGAAGCTTCGCACCCAATGCCTGGCTCGAGATTGATCGCCGAGGTGATGTGACGATCTGGGTCGGGCGCTCGGAGATGGGCCAGGGGGCGCGAACTTCCGTGGCCATGATCATGGCCGATGAGCTCGGCGCGGATTGGTCGAGGGTCCACGTCAAGCAGGCAGACCTGGGCGACAAGTACGGTCAACAACTGACGGGCGGCAGCCAGAGCCTCCGCTATGCCTGGACCAGTCTTCGCAAGCCGGCCGCCGCTGCACGTGAAATGCTGATCCAGGCTGCGGCGGAAGAGCTAAAGGTCCCCGCGCGCGATTGCTTCGCAAAGGACGGTGTCATTACGCACCGGCCGTCGGGACGCCGCTTGGCATTCGGAGACGTTGTGGAGCGCGCGGGTTCTCTTCCGGTGCCCGATGATCCGCCACTGAAGGATCCAAAGGATTTTTCCATCATGGGAACCAGCCGAAATCGTGTGGATGGGCCACAGATCGTCACCGGGAGCGCGGGTTATGGTATCGACGTCAAACTTCCCGGCATGCTGTACGCGACCGTGGTCCGCTGCCCGGTCTTCGGCGGGAAGGTCAGGCGGTTCGACGCTACGCGCGCAAGACAAGTTCGGGGTGTCCTTGACGTCGTCGAGATCCAGCCTGTGGACCTGCCGGTGCCGTTCAGCCTCAAGCCCGGCGGGCCAGGCCACCAGCACTACATCTCGAGTGGGGTTGCCGTAGTCGCGGATTCCACGTGGGCGGCCCTCAAAGGCCGCGATGCGCTTGGTGTCGAATGGGACGAGGGACCAGGCGCGGCAGAGAGCACGGCCGCCATGCGCGACAATTTTCGTCGGCTGGCACTTGGTTCCGGCACCGTGCTGCGAAGCATAGGCGATCCCGAATCTACATTTGCACAGGCAGTAAAAAAGGTCGAAGCGGAATACGAACTACCGTTCCTCGCCCATGCCCCCATGGAGCCGCCCAACTGCACGGCCTGGGTGCGCGAAGGGCGCTCGGAGCTCTGGGTCGCGACGCAGAATGCCCCCGCCGTTCGGGCTGCGCTAGAACGGACACTTGGACTGCCACCTTCGAACATCACGATCCATGTAACCTTGCTTGGGGGAGGTTTCGGCCGGCGCCTCAATGTGGACTACGCTCTAGAAGCTGCCCTGATCTCGCGAGCTGTCCGAGCGCCAGTGAAGGTCCTATGGACGCGTGAGGACGATCTTCAGCATGACTACTACCGGGCAGCGGGGTATCACCACATCCGGGCGGGCCTAGATGACCAGAACCGTGTGGTCGCCTGGATTCACCACCTCGTCTTGCCGACCACCAACAGCTTCTATGACGGTCGGCCAGGCCCGGACGACGACGGCTCTGATATTTCAGGAGGCAAGACGCCCAACGGCACGGTTCCCAATTTCCGGATCGAGTATACGGATCCGAAAACCCATGTTCCTCGCGGCTGGTGGCGTGCGGTTGACAGCACCGGAAACTTGTTCGTCCAGCAAAGCTTTGTCGACGAAGTGGCCGCAGCGGCCGGGAAAGATCCGCTGGCGCTTCGAAGGGAGCTATTGGGCAAGCGACAATCGCCGCCCGGCGATCCGGCAGAGTTCAACCTAGCGCGCCTCCTCCGCGTGTACGATCTCGCTGCGGAAAAAGCCGGGTGGGGCGGGCCTCTTCCCAAGGGTCGCGGCCGGGGTATAGCCGGTCAATTTGCCTGGGACAGCTATGTGGCCCAGGTTGCGGAGGTCTCCGTGGACGGTTCCGGAGCCCTGTCAGTTGACCGCGTCGTTTGCGCTGCCGACGTAGGCCGGGTGATTCATCCGGACATGGCAGTGGCGCAGATGGAAGGTGGGATCGCCTTTGGCCTCGCTGCCGCTTTGCACGGGGCCATCACGATTGACCGGGGCCGAGTGCAGCAATCGAACTTCCACGACTATCCCGTGCTGCGCATGAATGAAATGCCAAGGGTCGAGGTGTACCTTGTGCCCAGCCAGGAGCGCCCGGGAGGAGTGGGCGAGCCTGGCGTCCCGCCGATCGCTCCGGCCGTAGGAAATGCGATCTTTGCCGCGACCGGCAAACGCATCCGCCGGCTACCCTTCCGCGCCGAGGACCTGAAGCAAGCTTGAGGCATGTGTACCTCGAGAACTCAGTGAGTTGATTCGCCACTCGAGCGGCTGGCCAGCTAGGCGCCGGCCTTCCCTTTGTTGGCCTCTTCGTCTGGAGCTTCCTTCCTGCTGTCCTTTTCCTTCTTCGTTTTCTTTTTGAGCTTGGAGCCAATCAGCTCCAGGATGGCGACACGCCCTCCGTCGCCAACCCGCCAGCCAGCGTGCACGATGCGCGTGTAACCGCCGGAACGTTCGGCAAAGCGCGGGGCGATATCGTTGAAGAGCTTCTTCGTCGCCTCCGCGTTCATCAGCACGCCCGCCGCTTGGCGCCGAGCGTGAAGCGAATCGCGTTTGCCCAGCGTGATCAGGCGCTCGACGAGCGGCCGCACAGCCTTGGCGCGGGAGAGTGTCGTCCGGATGCGTTCCCTCTCGATGATGTTGGTCACCAGGTTGCGCAGGGTGGCCCGGCGGTGGGCTGGGCCGCGTCCCAGTTTGTAGCCCGACTTGAGGTGTCGCATGGTCGCTTGCTCGGCCCTTTACAAGCCGGCGGTTTCCTCCGGCGTAGGCGGCGCGGTCTGGCTGGGCAGCGGCGGCCAGATGACCCGGCCGTGCTCGTCAAACTTCATACCCAGGCTCAAGCCCATCTTCTGCAGGATATCCTTGATCTCGTTCAGGGACTTCCGCCCGAAATTCTTGGTTTTGAGCATCTCGTTCTCGCTCTTCTGGACGAGCTCCCGGATGGTCTGGATGTTGGCGTTCTTCAGGCAGTTGTAGGAGCGCACGGAAAGCTCAAGCTCCTCGACCGAGCGGTCCAGGTGCTCCAGGCGTGGGTCGTTGTAAGCCTCCACCGCTTCCTCGGGAAGCTCGGGCTGCTCCTCGAAGTTGATGAAGACGCTCATGTGATCCTTCACCAGCTTCGAAGCCAAGCCGATTGCGTCTTGCGGCGTGATGGCGCCGTTAGTCCAGACCTCGAGCGCCAGCTTCTCATAGTCGGTCATCTGGCCGAGGCGTGCAGCCTCGACCGCATAGTTCACCTTGCGCACCGGCGAGTGCACCGAGTCCACCGGGATGTAACCAATGGGCAGGTCCTCGTCAAAGTTGCGGTCGGCGGCGACGTACCCGCGCCCGTTCTTGACACGCATCTCCAGTTGCAGCTTGCCTCCCTCGCTCACCGTGGCGATGTACACGCCCTTGTCGAGCACCGCGAAGTCGGCGTCCTCCTCGATCATCGCCGAGGTGACCACGCCAGGATTCTCGACGTTCAGGTAAATCGTCTTCGGCTGGTCATTGTTGAGCTTCAGCGGCACCTGCTTGAGGTTCAAGATGATGTCGGTGGCGTCCTCGACCACGCCGGGAATCGACGAAAACTCGTGCAGCACACCCTCGATCTTGATGGCCGTGATGGCGGCGCCCTCGATCGAGCTCAGCAGAGCACGCCGCAGGGCGTTTCCAACCGTAGTGCCCCAGCCGCGCTCAAATGGCTGCGCAGAAAACCTTCCATACTTATCGGTCAGCGTTTCGAGTTCAGCGGCCAACCGCTTCGGCTTCTGAAAACCTTTCCACATCGTGCATTCCTCCCTCCCCGATCAGGTCGGGGAACCTTTCCGAGAGATCAAAAAGTCCGCGCTGTGCGTGTCTACTTCGAGTAGAGCTCGACGATGAGCTGCTCGGTGATTGGCGGTGTCTGCACATTCTCGCGCTTGGGTAACGCCACGACCCGCGCCTTGAAATTCTCGCGGTCAATTTCTAGCCACGTGACCACGTTCTGGCTCTGGGCTAAGTTGCGCGCCTCGAGCACCATGGCGTTCTGGTGCATCTTTTCCTTGAGCGAGATTTCGTCTCCCACATGTACCAGGAACGAGGGGATGTTGACCTTGCGGCCGCTGACGCGGATGTGGCCGTGGAGTACCAATTGTCGCGCCTGCGCCCGCGAGCCCGCCAGGCCCATCCGCCACACCACGTTATCGAGGCGCCGCTCGAGCATGACTATCAAGTTCTCACCCGTGGGACCCTTGGCGCGCTCCGCCTTCTCCACGTAGGTGCGGAACTGTCGCTCGAGCAGCCCGTAGGTGCGCTTCACCTTCTGTTTCTCGCGCAACTGGAGCCCGTAGCCGGCCAACTTGGCCCGCCGGGCCTGGCCGTGCTGTCCGGGGACGAAGTTGCGCTTCTCAATCGCACACTTTTCGGTAAAACACCGCAGGCCCTTCAGGAAGAGCTTCTGCCCTTCCCGGCGGCACAAGCGGCAAACAGCCTCACGATGTCTTGCCAATTGCTCCTCTCCTTTCGACCTTGTCCTCCGCTCAAGGCCGTCACACGCGGCGGCGCTTCGGCGGGCGACACCCATTATGCGGGATGGGCGTCACGTCCTTGATGCTGTTGATGTGCAACCCGGCAGAGGCGAGCGCGCGAACGGCCGATTCGCGTCCCGAGCCCGGCCCTTTGACGCGCACTTCCACGGATTTCATACCGTGCTGGTCGCGCGCCACGCTGGCCGCGGCCATCGAAGCCTGCTGGGCCGCGTAGGGCGTGCCCTTGCGCGAACCTTTGAAGCCGACCGAGCCAGCTGAGGACCAGCACACCGCGCGGCCGTTGGGGTCGGTGATGGTGACCTGAGTGTTGTTGAAGGTCGCCTGAATGTGCACCACGCCGTGCGGCACCATACGCCGCTCGCGCTTCTTCTTGAACTCTTTCTTGCGCTTCGACGGCTTTGCCGGAGCGGGTGTCGCGGCGGCGTCCTGTTTGGGTTCTTTGGCCAACGCTCTACCTCCTGCTAGGGTTCTTTACTTGCGGACCATGACCTTTTTCTTGGCCGCCACCGCGCCCTTGCGCGGACCCTTGCGCGTGCGCGCGTTCGTGTGCGTTCGCTGCCCGCGCACCGGGAGATTGCGCCGATGGCGCAGCCCGCGGTAACACTGGATTTCGATCAGCCGACGGATATTCATCTGGATCTCCTTGCGGAGATCGCCCTCGACCCGTCCCTCGGACTCGATCGCCTGCCGCAGGCGGGTGACCTCCTCCTCGGTGAGGTCCTTGACTTTCTTGGTCGGGTCCACCTGGGCCTTGGCGCTGAGCGACCTCGCGCGGGCCTGCCCGATGCCATAGATGGAGGTCAAGCCGATCCACAGGCGCTTCTGCGGCGGCAGATCCACACCCGCTATGCGTGCCATGCGCGCTCCTTCCTTATCCCTGGCGCTGCTTGTGCTTCGGATTCGTGCAAATCACGCGCACAACGCCCCGCCGATGAATGATCTTGCACTTGTCGCATATCTTCCTCACCGACGATCGAACCTTCATCTCGCTCACCCTCCCTCCGCCGGGCGGCCCACCTCTACTTATAGCGGTAGACGATGCGCCCGCGCGTCAGATCATAAGGTGAGAGCTCGACGGCGACCTTGTCCCCGGCCAGGATGCGGATGAAATTCTTGCGCATCTTCCCGGAGATGTGCGCCAGCACCTGGTGCTTGTTCTCGAGCTCCACGCGAAACATCGCGTTCGGCAGCGGCTCAATCACCGTGGCCATCACCTCGATAGCATCCTCTTTCGGATTGCCCGGGTCGTTCTTCTTTTTCTCTCGCTCTGGCCTCTTCGCCATTGCTCCCAACCGGGATTACCAGGAGGGGCCCGTGACCTCGCGAGGCCGGGTCAAGACCCAGGGCCCGTTGGAAGTCACTGCCACGGTATGCTCGAAGTGGGCCGAGTAGCTGCCGTCGGCCGTCACTGCGGTCCATTTGTCCTGCAACACCTTCACCTCGGGCCGACCGGCGTTCACCATGGGCTCGATGGCCAGGACCATGCCTTCCTGCAAGCGCGGGCCACGGCCCGGATCGCCGTAGTTCGGCAGCTGCGGTTCTTCGTGCATCTTCGTGCCGATCCCGTGGCCGACAAACTCACGCACCACCGAAAAGCGGTGGCGTTCCACCCACTCCTGCACCGCAGCCGAGACATCGCCCAGCCGGTTGCCGGGGCGGACCTTGTCAATGGCCCGGTCGAGAGACTCGCGAGTCACCCGCAGCAGCGTTTCGAGCTCCGGCCGAATTTTCCCCACCGGCAGAGTTACTGCCGCGTCGGCGTAATACCCTTCAAACTCCACACCAAAGTCGAGCGAAACGATGTCGCCTTCCTTCAGTCCGCGCGAGGCCGAGGGGATGCCGTGCACGATCTCGTCGTTGACCGAAGTGCATAGCACGCACGGATATCCCAGATAGCCCTTGAACGCCGGCCGCGCGCCGTGCTCGGCGGTGCGTCGCGCCGCGAACTTCTCCAGGTCCATCGTCGTCGCTCCCGGCCGAACGATCTCACGCAAGCCCGTCAGCACATCCCAGACGATCAGTCCGGCACGGTGCATCTTTTCGAGCTCTCCTAACGATTTGCAGACGATCATTGCTTCACGCGTTCGACTGCGCCCGCGTCAGAATCCCCACGACCGCCCGGGTCACCGCCTCGACATCGGCCGATCCGTCCACGTCTTCGAGCAGGCCCTGACTGCGGTAGTAGTCCACCAACGGCTTCGTCTGTCGCTCGTACGCTGCCAGACGCTCGGCAATCACTTCCTCGCGGTCGTCCGGGCGCTGGATGAGCTCGCCGCCATCGTTGTCGCACCGGCCCGCTACCTTCGGCGGGCGCTCGTAGACATTGTAAATCTCGCCACCGACGCGGCACGTCCGCCGTCCGGTCAGCCGCCGCTTCAACTGGCACGCATCCACGACAAAATGCAGCACCAGCGGACGCCCGAGACGCAGCCGACTCTGAATCTCGGCAAGCGTCTCGGCCTGTGGCAGCGTGCGCGGAAAGCCGTCGAAGACAAAGCCGTTCGCGCAGTCCGGCCGGGAGATGCGCTCCTCGACCATGGCCAACACAATCTCATCCGGCACCAGCTCGCCGCGCTCCATGATCGGCTTGGCCAGCCGCCCGAGCGCCGTCCCGCGACCCACGTGATCGCGCAGCATGTCGCCGGTCGAAAGGTGCGGCACACCGTAGAGCCGAGCGATCTCTATCGCTTGGGTGCCCTTGCCCGCCCCCGGCGGTCCCAGAAAAATCACTGCGCGGTTCAACCGCGGTGCCGCCGCGGCAGAGCGCGAGCCAGCCATTACCGGCGGCCCCGCATCCGCCCTTTCTTCATGAAGCCGTCGTAATGCCGCATCACCAGCTGCGCCTCGATTTGCTGCACGGTGTCCATGGCCACGCCGACCACGATCAGGAGCGAGGTGCCACCGAAGTAGAACGATACGTTCAGACCCTCCAAGATGAAGCGCCAG
>DATFXF010000145.1:0-11706 GCA_035258565.1 Candidatus Acidiferrales bacterium | reverse complement strand
AACCCGGAGTCTTACCCTCCTAACCCTCGGTTGGCTGGCCTTGGGGAGTGGCACCGGCCGGGCACAGAATCAAGCGAATGTCCCCAACGCGACCGTCAAAGCTGACACGCTGGCAGTTTATTCCGGCATGCGTTCTTCCAGTTCGGTACTGAAATCGCTGAATAAAGGCGACCAAGTGATTCTGGATTTCGAGATCAAGAGCTCGACCGAAAGGTGGTGCGGTGTCCGGCTTCTGGGTCAAGCCCGTATGCTCGGCTATGTGCAGTGCCAAGGGCTGGAACGCGTAGAGCAGCCCGTCGTCGAGCAACCGCCTGACGCCGGATTCTCGAGGACTCGTGGACCTTCAAAACGCTCCGCGGCTGACTTGGCGCTTGCTCCTCCCTCTGCCCACTCCGCCTCCGGGTACGATGAAGTGGCGAGCCTTGTCGTGCGTGAGGGGTCAATCGATGTCGTGAAACTTGCTGAATTGGAGGCTGCGGCCCGGAGCGGTTCCGCCGCCGGGATGACTCGCGCCGCTTTCGCACACCTTGCCGCTGGGAGTTTCGAGCTTTCCGGCGGCAATACCGACCAAGCGATCGAGCACTTCCGTGCCGCTTTGACATTTGCGGGCAAGCAACCAAACCTGCTTCTCGTTAGCTTATTGGACCTCGCTTACGTACACCTGCGGCGCAGCGAATACTCTATCGCGCTCGAGTACTTGGGGCGCGCCCGCCGCGTGGCGCCCAAGTCGGTAGCAGTGGCCCAGCTTGGGGGCTGGGCGTACTACGGCCTGAATCGGGTGGACCAGGCCATCGAAGAGTGGAAAGGGGCCCAACGCATTCAGCCAAACCCGGGAGTGGCGCTGGCGCTCCAGAAGGCTGAGCGCGACAAGGAAGCCGAGAGGGACTTCCGCGAGGAGGAGAACAGCCATTTCATTCTCCATTATCACGGTGGCGCGACCCCGCAACTTGCCTCGGAAATACTCCACACACTGGAGGCGCATTTCCGCAGCATCCAGGCCGAACTGCACTTCACTCCAGCGGAGCCCATCGGCGTCATCCTCTATACGCAGGAGGCATTTGCCGACATCACCCGCGCACCAAGTTGGGCCCGCGGGATGAATGACGGTCGCATCCGCGTCCCCGTGCAGGGCTTGGCTTCGGTTTCCGCGCCCCTCTCCCGCATGCTCAAGCACGAGCTTACCCACAGCTTTATCCAGCAACGAACTCTGGGCCGATGCCCCCAATGGGTGAATGAAGGGCTGGCGCAGTGGATAGAGGGCAGGCGAGCAGGCAACGATGCCCGGTCCCTAATCGCCGTCTACGAGCGAGAACGGTCGATGCCTTGGACGCTTCTAGAGGGCTCGTGGGCGGGACTCTCGGACCAAGCCGTGCACTTCGCTTATGCTTGGTCGCTGGCCTCCGTGGAATCCATCATCGCCGACTCGGGTATGCCGGGCATTGAACGGCTCCTCGACAGTCTGGGCACAGAATCCTCGATCGAAGCCGCGCTGCGTGCCGCCCTGCACACCAACTATGCCGATCTTGAGCAAGAGACCGCCAAATACCTGCGCCGGACCTACCTTCAATAGCTCTGCACACCGCTTTCTTCAGCTCGGCAAGAGGCAGCTGCATGCCCGAACGCGTAGACGCAGCGATGTTGCGATTTCGCTTGCGACATTTTCTTTTTGCCGAACACCCTTGTAGCGCGCGTGGTCGGGACGCGAGTTTCGTGGCAGACTAGTGCTCTGGCCCCCAGTCAATCCCAAGCAGGAGTGCGGTATGAGGAATAAGAAGTTGGGTTCAGCAATGTGGGCCATGATTGCGATCATGGTCGGGGCCACCTGGGCGGAAGCGCAAAGCCGCAGCTTCATGAAAATCACGATATCTGGTAATCAAATGCTCTAGGGGGAATCACAGGACGAAAAACACAAGGACTGGATCGAGATCAAACAGGTGAACTTGACCCCCGCCGCTGGCGGGCAATCGCGTACGGCCGCAGGATCGCAGGACGCTATGAAGCGTACGGTCACCGGCGCGGTCGGCTCCGAAACCACGATGCAGAGAAAGGCGGGAGGCGAACAGCAGAACGTCCAACGCACCGGAGCACAGCGCGTGCCCACCGACTCGGCGCCGGCGGCACCGGGTACGGCCTCGGCAGGGCAGCATTCCCTTCGCCTTGTGAAGTACGTCGACAAAGGCATCGCCAAGTCTGCGCCAAGCGGCGGCTGCTGGCCGGCCATTCTCTGCGGTCGTGATTGAGGTTACCCGATGGGAATGACCGGACTCATGCTTCTGAAGTCTATCTGCGGTACAAGCTGGAAAAAACCTGATGGTGCGTTCGATCCAAATGGGCTCCACCGGGAGCAGGCCCACCGAGGAGATCACGCTTCCCTTCGCGAAGCTCTTCGAGGACACCGAGCCGACCAAGACACCCAGCACCGACCAGCAACTTACGAAAAAGCCTTAGGCATCTTCCTGATCTCGCCGGCGCGGAACCAACCAAGGCCGCTCTATACCTCTCTTGGCGGAGCGGCTCAGGTCAGGCGCCGCCGCTAGAAACGCGAAGGGTACAGGCCCGCTGGCGCGCGCTCGGCCGGTCATGGAGCTCCGCGGCAGGCTCTTTCTCTTCCGGCCAGACTACCTCCTCATATACTTCTCGAACCAATAGCGCAGGTAGAGCTGCGTACGCAAGAAGTTCGACGGCTTCGATGAGGTGCCGTGGTACTCCTCGTTGAAGCGCACCATCGCCGTGGGCACTTTGCGCACCTTCAGCGCTTCGTAGAACTCCTCGGTCTGCGAGATCGGTGTGCGCATGTCGAGCTCGCCCGTCATCAGCATCGTGGGCGTCTTCACTATGCCCACATACATTAGCGGCGAGTGCTGCCAGAACGGCATGGGATCTTCCCAAGGCAGCTTGTCGAAGCGGTGGTAGGCCCATACGTTGATGTCGGTGGCTCCGGCGAAGCTGACCCAATTGATCACCGGACAATTCGAGGAAGCGGCGGCGAAGCGGTCCGTGTGCCCAACGGTCCACGCGGTCAGCACACCGCCGCCGCTGCAACCGTAGACAAACAGGTTCCGGGTGTCGATGTAGCCTCTGGCGATGACTTCGTCCACGCCCTTCATCAAGTCGTCGAAGTCCTTGCCCGGGTAGGCGTTCTTGATCGCATTGCCGAATGTGCTGCCATACCCGCTCGAGCCGCGGGGATTTGTATACAGCACGACATAGCCATTCGCCGCGTGTTCCTGCCAGCTGAAGCTGAACCCCACGTTGTACATTGCGTGCGGCCCGCCGTGGATGCTCAGCATGAGCGGATATTTTTTCTGGGGATCGAAATCCGGTGGCTTGACGATCCAGCCCTGAATGCGGAAGCCGTCCACAGAGTTGTACCAGATCTCTTCTACCTCACCGAGCTTGACGTCACCCAGAATGTCGTCATTCACGAAGGTGAGCTGTCTGGGCTGCGGGGCGTTGAGATCGAGGGCAACGACGTCTGGCGGCTTCTCGAAGCTGGTGAGCGTTCCCACAGCCTGCCCATTGCGATTGATGGCCGTCACATTGAGGACGTGCTGGCCCCGGGTAATCTCTCGGACCTCGCCGCGGAGCGAAGCGAAATGCAAGTTGCGCGTTCCGCGGTCCTCTGCGGTGAAATAAATCCCGCTGCCGTCGGGCGCCCAGTGCAGGCCCTGCGGGGTGCGGTCGAGATTCGGGGTGAACAGGCGAGGATTCGAGCCGTCCAGTCCCATGACGTAAAGCCTCGAATCCCGGTAGGTGTCGTCGGTCCAATCGTGGCCCGTGTAGGCCACGAGCTTACCGTCCGGTGAGACTACCGGGTTCAGGTTCAGCCCCTTGCGGTGTGTAAGCTGACGAACGGACTTGTCTTGAACGTTGACTGCATAAATCTGGGACTCCTCCCAGGCATACTCCCAGTCGTCGGTGCGCAACCCGCTAAACAAGATCTCGCGCCCCTCGGGTGTAAAGCAGAGGGATCCGCCCATCGTGTCGACATCGTTGTAATCCCCGCTGGTAAGTTGCCGCGGCGTGCCGCCGGTGGCCGGCAACAAGAAGATGTGCCGATAGCCGTCGTCCAGGAATCCCATACGGTCGGCGCGATAGACGAGCCGTTCGACGATGCGCGGATCCTTGGTCCATTTGGCGCCATCGGGCCGCGGCGGGAGTTTGATGTTCCATGCTGCCAGCTTGGGAACCAGCATGGAGAAGGCCAGGGATCGGCTGTCTGGCGACCAACACAGGTTGGCGGGCGGCTTTTCGACGTGGGTAAGTTGTGTCGTCGCGCCTTCGGCATCCATCCAATACACGAAGATCTGCGTCCCTTTGGGCTCGCCGTCGGCCAGGTAGGCGATGCGCGTGCCGTCCGGCGACCATCGTGCGGAAGACCCCTTCCTCAGGAAGCGCTGCCTGCTTCCGTCGGCGTTCATCACCCAGAGCGCTGATTCCCATTTGTCGTTGAGCTTGTCCACCCAACGGCGCGTGAAGACCACCTGCTTGCCGTCGGGAGAAATCTGAGGATCCGTTACCTCTTCAAACTCAAGGTAAAGATCCAGGCTCAGCTTGTGGCTCGGCGTCTGCGCGTTCGCTGGGCCTGCGCAAAGCAGCCAGATCAGCGCAACGGAGACTACCCAAGACAGACGTTCGTGTTGCATCCTTCGCTCCTCCCCCAAATTGCATGCCTTTTTAAATGACCACACCCAGCCCAAGAAGTTGTGCTCGCCGCTGGAACCCCTCGGCCGTCCCTTCTTCGAGGTTTCTATCACAATTATCGAAGCTTCGGATACTGCAGGATATGCCTCTCCTAAATTACTTGCGGAACTGAGGACGGAATTGGCCGGGAGCTCAGTCGCCGGGTTCGCCAAAACGAAGCGGCCGTGTCACTCGAACCGAAGTATCTCCATCTTCGGCTCCGTAAACAACCATTAGGGTCTCACCCGGCAGCAGTTGACTTGTCTTGGGAATTGCGCAGGAGTGGTGACGCGCCACGTTCGGCTCCCCTGGTCCGACGCCTGGCGCGCTAGCCGGCGCAAGCCAGTTAGATATATACCTGGCCGGCTTGTCCGGTAACAACGCGGCGAAACCTGATCGTATGCCTCTGGCCACGATACGAGTACCGGAAGACGATTTCCCGTCCGTGGCACAAGCGCCCGCGTCCGCGCTTCTTCGACTCGGAGAGGTAGAGCCAGCGACCCCGGATCTTGTAAGTGCCTTGCTCGCCCCAGATGTGATAGCGGCCGTCCGCTTGAAGGATGAGCGGCGGGCTAATGCATTGCCCAGTTCGCTGGCCCACCCGGGCGCTGGAGCAGCGATAGGTGCCCACAATCTTCGCCTGCGCCCGCGCGGAGGGGCTAGCAAGGAACAGCGCTCCGATACAAATCAGCGAACTCCACCAGAAAGCCCCCCAGCAACACCCAAACACTCGTTCGAGTGGGCGTAATCTACGATTTCTGTCCCCTACCCGCATGGCACGCCGTCTGACTATCGTGCAAGCGGGCGGCCACTGCTTGATTTTCTATCTCTCTGTAAACAAATGAGTTGTTTGGCCGGCAAGGCCGGCGCGTTGGGCCTTGGCGAAAGCACTTGTTCGATATCGTTACAGAACCGGGAGGGTAGTTTCCTGGTCCTCAAAGCGCTGAAGATGATCGCTGGCGCGACAGCGAGCAATCGTAGCCCTGGGCTGTCCTTATTCAATTCCACTCGCTGGCCTTCTTGGCACGCCCTTACCTCCCCGGTGGGCCGAGAGCGAGGATGGCGGCGGTTGGTCCGCCCCGCCTGACGGAGTCAAGCGCGGAGGCAAACGAACTATTTTTCTGGCGGGGATTCGGGAATGGCTGCGCCATCCTTGCGCGGGTCGGAAGCACCGTAGTTGACACCGGCGGCAAAATCGCGCAGCACAACTTGCCCGCCACCCATCTGCGAGGAGAAGGCGCCGCGCACCTCAATGACGTGGCCCTTGGCCTGGAGCTCGCTGCGCACGTTGCCGGGGATGCGTCCTTCCATCTGGACGTCGCAGCCCCCAAACGTGAGCTTGGTGAATCGCGGGGCCTCAAGAGCTGCTTGTATGTTCATCTTGAAGTCCGCGAGGTTGGCGACAAATTGCGCGTGGGCCTGCCCCTGGTTCCAGCCGCCCATAATGCCGAAGGCAACCCGCACGTCGCCCTTGTGCAAGAACGCCGGAATGATCGTGTGCAGCGGGCGCTTCCGTCCGGCGAGCAGGTTCGGGGAGGCTGGGTCAAGGCTGAACAGGGCACCGCGGTTCTGCAGGACAAAGCCGGTGCCGTCGGCCACGAGGCCGGAGCCGAATTCTTTGTAAACGCTCTGGATCAACGAAACCATGTTTCCGTCACGATCCACGACGCTCAGGTAGATGGTGTCACCGCCTTCCGGTATAGGCGTGCCCGGTTCCACAGCACAATTCGCTTTGGCCATGTCGATCAATTTGACGCGTTCCCGAGCGTAGTTTTTCGCCAGCAGGCCCGCAATGGGAACTTTCGCGGTCTTCGGATCGCCGACGTAGCGTAACAAATCGGCATAGGCCAGCTTCTTAGCCTCGATCATCACATGCAGCGTACGCGTGGAACTTGGTCCGAACTGCCCCAGGGGAAATGTCTCCAGCAGGTTGAGCATCTCAAGTGCGCCGATGCCCTGGCCATTCGGCGGCAATTCGTAAACCGTCCAGTCACGATAAGTCGTGGAGATCGGATCGACCCACTCGCTCGAGTACTCGGCAAGATCCTTAGCGGTCATCGGGCCGCCGTGCCGCCGCGAAACCTCCTGGAGGCGCCGTGCAATTTCCCCCTTGTAGAAAGCGTCGCGCCCCTGCGCAGCGATCTGCCTGTACGACCAGGCCAAGTCGGGATTGCGAAACAGTCCCCCGACCCTGGGGGCGCGGTCAGAGACGAGATATGTTTGCGCGGCGTTCTGATTTGCGCGGAGCAGATCGAGGTTGTTGGCCCAATGTGCGGCGACCATTTCCGTCACCGGGAAGCCCTCGTCAGCCGCGCGGATGGCCGGCGCAAGCACCTCGCCCAGCTTCCTCCGGCCAAAGCGCTCCAGCAGCCTCTGCCAGCCATCCACGGCGCCTGGCACGGTCACTGAATAGATGCCGCGGTCTGGCATGGCGTGAAAGCCTCTCTCCCTGAGCAGCTCAGGCCGCAGGCCCGCCGGAGCCCAGCCGCTGGCGTTCAAGCCGTAAAGCTTTCCACTCTTCGCGTCGTAAACAATCGCGAACAGATCGCCACCGATACCGTCCGACATCGGTGCGACGACACCCATCATGGCATTGGCCGCCACTGCCGCGTCTGCCGCCGTGCCGCCATGTTCGAGCACGACCACTCCCGCCTGGGCCGCCAGCGGCGACTCCGCGGCCACGATGCCGTAACGCGAGATCACCATCGAGCGCGCCTGCGAACGATCCTGCGCGTGGAGGTGGTCGGTTGTCATAAGAGTCATCAACACCAGCCCCGCCACAAGGCCCATTCGAAAAATTGTTGCCGCTAACTCTCGGTTGAGCATCGCGCGGTTTGGCTTCCCCCTTTGCCTCCCCGCGCACTCTAGCCTGAATTTCCCCGCCTGGCAACCCGACAGGAATTCTCGCGCGCCGGTACGGCCAGAGTGGCAGTTGACGTCGCGGGCAGAATGCGAGAGGCTGAATGGGGTTTTCGGGTCCGCTTATTCCGCGCCAAGGAGGGGACGCTCGCATGCAAGAGACACCAAAGCAATACACAAGACGAATCCTGAGCTACATCGAGGGGCGAAAACCCCTCCGCGTACAGCAGGCCACTCCGAAAAAACTTGAGCGCTTGATCCTCCGTCTCAGCCGCCAGCAGTTGCGCAAACGCCCTGCGCCGGGCAAGTGGTCGATCGCTGAGATTCTTGCGCACCTCGCCGAAACAGAGCTCGTGGGCGGCTACCGGATGCGCATGATCCTTAGCAAGAATGGCACGCCTATCCAGGCCTTCGATCAGGACGTCTGGGCGCGCAACTCGAATTACGCCCGGCAGGACCCGCGGCGCTCGCTTCAAATGTTCCGCACGCTGCGCGAGAGCAACCTCTCCCTGCTGAAGTCGCTGCCCAGAAAGAAGTGGAATCATTATGGCCTGCACGCCGAGCGGGGCAAAGAAACGATCACGCGCGTCGTCGAGATGTTCGCCGGACACGATATCAATCACCTCCGCCAAATCGAGCGCCTCGCCCGGCAAAACCGGCGCGCGAAGTAGCCTAGCGCCGCCGCGGGAGAACGAACTTCGGTATTCGCGCCGACGATCCGAAACGCCAGGCATAGCTCCTAGCCCGGCCTCTCGAATGATCGCGGGCGCTGCTGCACCTCGGTTGGTTTCGATCGTACAACTTCGCTAGAATTGGAAACTAATCGCTAGACGGAGAGTTTTCTCTTGGCGTCGAGAGACAATCCATTAGGAGCGGGGCGTACGACCGCAGGTGTGGCCGGCCGCGAACAGGATGAGCTGGCCCGGGAGATCGACCTGCTCCGGCGGGCGGAGCACGCCGATCCATTTCACATCCTGGGCCCCCACGTGGTCGAGGTGAACGGCGAACGGTGCGTGGCCATCCGCGCGTTTCTCCCAGGCGCGCGGGAGGTGAGTATAGTGCCTGACGGCGCCGCGGCGCCCATTGCGGCGCAGCGGATCCATGCGGACGGGTTCTTCGAGGCCCTCCTTCCCTATTCCGATGCGCTGCTGGCGAGGCCAACCGCCTATCGCCTGCGCGTCACCGGCTTCGAAGGCTCGAGCAGCGAGATCATTGACCCCTATGCCTTCCCGCCGCTGCTCACCGACTTCGACCTGCACCTCATGGGCGAAGGTACCCACTACCTGAAATACGAAAAGCTCGGCGCACACGTTCGCGAGGTAGCGGGCGTACGCGGCGTGCATTTTGGCGTGTGGGCGCCGAACGCGCGGCGCGTCAGCGTGGTGGGCGACTTCAACCGCTGGGACGGCCGTGTCCACCCCATGCGCCTTCGCGGCTCAGCAGGAGTTTGGGAGCTGTTTGTGCCCACCCTCGACGAAGGGCTGATCTACAAGTTCGAGATTCGCCCGAATTCGAGCGACATCCCCATGTTGAAAGCCGACCCGTACGCTTTCTATGCCGAGCTGCGGCCGAAGAGCGGGTCGGTGGTGTTCAACATCGAACGCTACACCTGGGGCGACTCCGCCTGGATGGAAGCGCGCGCGCAGCGCAACTGGCTTGAGTCGCCGATTTCGGCCTACGAGGTGCACCTGGGCTCCTGGCGTTGCGTTCAGGAGGAGGACAACCGGTGGCTCACCTACCGCGAGCTGGCGCACAACCTAATCCCCTACGTCAAGCAGATGGGTTACACACACATCGAGTTGTTGCCGGTGATGGAGCACCCCTACGATGGCTCCTGGGGCTACCAGACCATCGGTTATTACGCCGCGACCAGCCGCTACGGCACGCCCGCCGACTTCATGTACTTCGTCGACCGCTGCCACCAGGAAGGCATCGGCGTGCTCCTCGATTGGACACCGGCGCATTTCCCGCGCGACGCCCACGGCCTGGCGGAGTTTGACGGCACGCACCTCTACGAGCACGCCGACCCGCGGCAGGGCACGCACCCCGACTGGGGTACGCTGGTCTTCAACTACGGCCGCAAGGAAGTGCAGAACTTCCTGCTCTCGAACGCACTCTTCTGGCTTGACAAGTACCACGCGGACGGCCTACGTGTGGACGCGGTGGCCTCGATGCTTTATCTGGACTACTCGCGCAAACCCGGCGAGTGGATCCCCAACGAATACGGAGGCCGAGAAAATCTTGCCGCCATCACCTTCTTGAAACGCCTGAACGAGGTTGTGTACGGCCGGCACCATGGCGTACTGACGATCGCCGAAGAGTCCACCGCATGGCCGGCGGTTTCGCGGCCGACGTATCTAGGCGGGCTAGGATTCAGCCTGAAATGGAACATGGGCTGGATGAACGACACGTTGAGCTATATGCAGCTCGACCCCGTCTATCGCAAGTTCCACCACAACCGCATGACCTTCTCGATGCTCTATGCTTTCACCGAAAACTTCGTCCTGCCGCTTTCCCACGATGAGGTAGTACACGGCAAGCGCTCGCTGCTGCACAAAATGCCGGGCGACATGTGGCAGCAGTTCGCCAACCTGCGACTACTCTACGGTTACCTCTACGGCCACCCCGGGAAGAAACTTCTCTTCATGGGCGGCGAGTTCGGCCAGCGCTCCGAGTGGTATCATGCGACAAGCCTCGAGTGGCACCTGCTTGCCTATGAGCCGCACCAGGGGATTCAGCGGCTCGTGGCCGATCTGAACCGACTCTACGTCGGCGAGCCAGCCCTCCATGAGGTGGATTTCGATTGGCACGGGTTTGAGTGGATCGATTGCAATGACGCCGATTCGAGCGTGCTTTCCTTCCTCCGCCGCGCGAAGGACCCCAAGAACGTCCTTGTCGTGGTGGCCAACTTCACATCGGTCGTCCGCGAGGCCTACCGCGTAGGCGTCCCCGAACCGGGCTTTTACCGCGAAGTGCTCAACACCGATGCAGCCGTATACGGCGGCGGCAACGTGGGGAATTACGGTGGCGTCCAGGCCGAGCCTGTGCCCTGGCTGGGACGTCCTTATTCGCTCAACCTCCGCCTGCCGCCGCTCGGTGTACTCTTCTTCAAAGCCCAGCAGGCCTAGCCCACCTCCACAAGTAGAGTTGCGGCCGGAGTCAAGCTTTTTCATGCTGAGTCTCTGCGTGGAGAGCAGGTTTTCCCCGGAGAAATCCTTCCCCCTCGAGCGCGTTCGGACCACACGCTGGCAGATGGTTTGGCCTTTATCCTCTCCGCTCGATAAAAGGCCAGGTCATAATCCGTGAAACATTTCCTTGGCGCGGCGCGTAATATGTCGAGGACGACGACCGAGAGGAGGTAACTCCGATGAAGCTTGCTTCCCCATGCATGGCCCTTACCCTTTTTGCAGTGGCGGCTCCGGTTCCTGCCGCCCCGGGACAAGCCGCCCCTTCTGACCGCTGGATTCACATCCGTGTGGAGAACACCGAGGCCAAGGGCGAGATGGTCCGCGTAAATGTGCCGTTGACGCTCGCCGAGAAGGTTCTGCCCACCATTAACAATGATCGCATCCATAACGGCAAGTTGAAGGTCAATCAGGCCAACGTGAATGGCGTGGACCTGCACGCGCTACTCGATGCAGTGCGCAGCGCTCGCGACGGTGAGTTCGTTACCGCACAAGGCACGACCGGTGACGTTCGCGTGGCCAAGAATGCCGGGTACTTGCAGGTGCATGTCCGCGAGCTGAAGGAAGGGACTCCGAAGCGCGTGGAAGTTCGCCTGCCGCTCACCGTGGTGGATGCGCTTGTCTCGGCGGGGAGTAACGAACTCGACCTGGTGGCAGGTTTGCGCGCGCTCGCCACACAGGGCGATACCGAGCTGGTCACGGTGAAGGACGGTCGGAGCACAGTGCGGATCTGGCTCGACTCCAAGAACACTGCCGACTGATCCGCTCGGGGGACTCCGGAGCTCAATCATGCTCGGCAAGGCGATGGGGTCCGCGGTGGGCGGACTGGCGCTGGTGGGCGCGTGGGTGGTTCAAGGGGGAGCGGTGCGGGTTGTTGTGGAGGAGCAGAGAGCCAGCAGACATCACGTGCATCTGTTCCTGCCGGCTGTGTTCGTTCCCCTGGGCCTAGAGTTCGTGCCGGACCAGAAGCTGCGGGGGG
>DATFXF010000144.1:0-3887 GCA_035258565.1 Candidatus Acidiferrales bacterium | reverse complement strand
CACGCGGGCGCTGCAGGCATGGCTCGGGCACAAAAACATCCAGCACACGGTGCGCTACACCGAGCTGGCGCCGGATCGGTTCAAGGATTTCTGGCGATAGGGCGCCGCGCGATCCCACTCAATTCAGAACGATTCAGGTCTGCCCCAAGGACCTGCGGGCGCTTCCGGGGCATCCTGAGCCTGCGCTAAGCTGGCACAGCGGGTTCCGGGGAGGAGCCCATGCTCGATCGAAGACGACGCCAGTTCATCACGCTGCTCGGCGGCGCGGCGGCGTGGCCGCTCGCGGCGCGCGCGCAGCAGCCGGCGATGCCGGTGATCGGCTTTCTCAGCCCAGCCTCACCGGAATCATATGCCTCGCCCGTGCAAGCTTTCCGAGAGGGGTTGCAGGAGATTGGCTACATCAATCTCGAGCCGTTGGCGCGGGAATTGATAACGCTCAAGCCGGACATCCTGGTACGGCGGAGGTCATTCCGGGCGCGCGTCGGATCGGATTCCTGTCCAATCCCAGAGGCGCGTCGATGCGGCTCTTCATCCAGAGCCTTCGTACAGCACTGCTCGTGGGCCGTTCACGCGGTAGCGCTGCCCCACGAGCCGGAGGGCCTCTGCCCCGACACAACCAGCCCTCTTGTTGTTGAGACCGACCCAATGCGTGTATCGTGAAATATTGACTGGCAACGGCTGTATCTCGGGGTTTGGGAATGGCCGAAGACAAAGAAGTTGTCATCACCGTCCATGGCGTAAATCCCGATCGCGGATGGCAGCGCGCGGTCCATGAGGTCCTCGAACCCCACTTCGCCTGCATCGCACATGACTACCCCGATTACGATACTGTTATCGGACCAGTGCGCGCCGTCTCGAACGTTTGGCTGCTCGCAATATCGGGCATGGCGCTCTTGCTTGGTATCGGTGCTGCCGTCCTGGGGATTTGGTGGATGACCGGTTACGCTGCTCTCGTCTTCGCGATAGCCTTTCCGTTGGGACTCGTGCTGGGATGGCGTAGCCGCGTCGCATGCACGAAGCGTCTCATGCGCCATATCGCCGACAAGGTTCAATCGGGGTCACCCCACGTTATCGCACACAGTTTAGGTACTTATCTCGTTGGTCGTGTGATCAGGAAGTATACCAGCGTGACCTTTGCGAATGTGCTGCTTGTAAGCTGTGTCTTGCCGCGGGACTTTGCTTGGGGCCAGATTGTCAAGGAACGCCCACGAAGTATTCGTGCCGTACGTAATGAGTTTGGAACAAGCGACTGGGTTGTAAAAACACTTCGCTGGATCAGCTGGCTTGCTCGCGACCTTGGCACGGCTGGCGATCGCGGTTTTCATGAGGTGCGGGGTCTGATCCACACCTTGCCAACTCCGGTCAGGGACTGCCCGGCCTGCGACAGGCGTCGAGCCAGAGTGCACAACGCGCCCCTTCAGGAATATGGACATAGCGAAGTATTTCTAGGACGAAGGCACGCACGGGAACTGTGGCTGCCGTTTTTGTGGGGTTTCCCTGCCGATGAACTAAACGAGTATCTGGAGAATCTAAGGACCGCCGCCCGGGCGATACTAGACAGGCGTTGGAACGACGCCGAACAGATTATGGATCGATTGTTGGCCACACGCTTTGCGTGGACGCGCGGGCGGACGTTGCGCGAAGCTGTGGTAGAGAATGTCAAGGGTGGGTTCAGCTTCGGATTTCAGCTGCCAGACGGCCTCTCGATTGAGCAGGTTGTCAGAGAAGTGAGACTGTCGCTGCCACGCTATGGAAACGACTGTTGGCACCTCGGCTTGCCCGGAGAAAACTGACATGTCTAGCCTCGAAGCCACGGCAGCCACCCGTGCAGCACGGCTCGGTAAAACCATTGACGAACTGCTGGTGCACGACGGCGATCTGCGGAAATCAAATTATCCGACTGCGGACTGCTTCCGTCCCCACGAGGTGGAGCAGTATGCCCGCGGTGACATGCCCGAAGCCAGAATGGAACACGCGAAAGCGTGTCAGCCCTGCGCTGGGTTGCTTGTCGCGGCACAGTCTTGGGAGCGACCTCTTGACGTCTTCCTTGATGAGGTGAGACGAAGCCAAAGGGCGACTCCGACACAGGACAACGTTAGGGATCCCACGATTGATGCTTTGTGCGCGGCCGGACCAATCGTTGCACTTGGTTTGGGCGCAGCAGCGTTTGTTGTTTCTAAGGGCGACGCGATCATGTCGATTTCGTTGGGCCCTCTTGGGTGGACCCCTGTGGTGTTCTCCGTTGTAGCTGCTCTTGTGGCAGGTGCCGCGATTCCTCTGGGATATCTTGGGGCAAAGAGTCTCGGATTCCAGGTCTCGTTCACGCGATTTGGTGGGGCCGCCATCGCCGGATTGTTCGTGCTGGTCTTCGGTGGGTGCAGTGGTTACGCGCTTTGGAACGTTGCCTCGAACTACCAGAGGGTTCAGACCGCCGAAGAGTTGGCGGTTGGTGTCGTAGCGTCAAGAATCGAAAACGGTTCCAGCGAAGTCGACCCAGTCGCCGTCGCAGCCTCTACAGCGAGCCTGGAAGGATCTATCGTTGCAGAGCCGCGGAAGGATGCCGCTGCAGAGGTACCGAGCTCTGGAGGTCCGACACGGACCGTTTCAGAGGCTTTAGACATGTACTGGGACCAAGGAGAGCGGCAGAGTCTTGGCACGGTTTATTTCGGCTCCATGGCTCGACTCCCTGACGGTAACGTGGCGGTGAAAACCTCAACACGGGTGATAAAGGTCAACGTTTCGCCCTCTAAATTGTCGCAGATAAAAAACAACGAGCCCGTCTTCGCTGTTGTGCCAGCAAAGGGGCAGGAAGCCTCAAAGGTGTTCTCCGTCCGCGCCCTGGCGATGAAGGCTGCTGGCTTAACAAGGCCCGCACGATGAGGAGAAAAGCGTGGGCCGCCACCTTTTCTCCTCACAACCGGCTTCCAGTATTTCCTATAGCGATGCTGAAGATCGCTTCGCGAAGACGCGGGCTAAGCCGTCATAGCTAGGGCCGGGCGGATCATGTCCGCACGGCTATGTCCCATCGAGCTCGGTCATTTTTCTCACCGCCAGATAGGGCCATGCGCCGGCGTGCTCAACCCCGAGAGTAGTCCACTGCATCGAGTGCTGGCGCGACTGGAAAGGCTATTTAAGACAGGAGCCGCGCCTAACGGCGCGGCGAAGAGCTATCCAATGTAGAAATTGCAAGTCTGGTGCCACGAGGCAGTGGCGTGACGGGCGGACTCTTCTTCGCGCGGAGTCATTCAAGTCCCGACCCTGCCATCAAGGCAGGCCGTAACGACCGGGGCACACCAGCCGCTTCTGTGCCCCCGGCGTGCCCCCACATCTCGTTGGGTCCGCAAATGAGGAAGGGCCGCCCGGGGGGCAGCCCTTCCATTGTCGCGCCGTGATCCGGCTAAACTACCGTAAACACGTCATTTTCAGACGTCCGGGACCCCCACAAAGGCGAGGATCCAGCTCACGGATGCCGGCGATCGCGGCGATGGACAATGAGACACTGGATCACCTCCTTTCGGTTGTTGACGATGCGCGTAATCTAACGGGCGTTCGCGCATTGTCAAAGCCGGGGGGCCGCGACCAAGGCAAGGACGCGTGCACGTCCTTAGCGATCAGGCCTTGCAGGCGTCGGCAGCCTTGAGGGCAGTTCTCGCCTCCTTCTTGCTCTTGTAGGCGGTGCCGTCGCCCACCAAGGTCATCTTGTCCGATGTCGGCTTCTTGCTCGCGACGCTGCACTTCTTGCTGCTGGCGCTTTGGACGATGTAGTACTCGGCCGCGAACGTGGGCGTGGCGATAACCAACGCGAGCGCCGCGACAACCAGTTTGAGTTTCATGACCTAGTCTCCTTCGATGTTGCGCCCCACAATGCGAATCGTTCGTGCTGGATT
>DATFXF010000143.1:0-5157 GCA_035258565.1 Candidatus Acidiferrales bacterium | reverse complement strand
GGGGTCGCCCGCCAAGAGGATCTGCGCCTGGCCGACCGACATCTCGCGCGTCGTGAAGCCCGCAATTGCTTCCAGAATGTCGCCGCCGTGAAGGTTGGCCTTCTGTGCCGGGCTGTCCGGCAGCACGGCAACCACCAGGATATAGCCGAAACGCTTGGAGAGCGTCGCGCCAATTTCGCCCCGCGCGCCATTCTGCGATTTCTGTTTGTACTCCGCGAATTCGCGCGGGCTCAGGTAGCTCGACTGCGGGTCGAGCGCCTCGAGTAGGCCATGCAGCGCGCCCGAAGTCACCAGCGCCAAGTTGGGCTCTTCCACGTAGTCCTGCTGGATGTGCTGTAACACCTCGCCGAAAACGGTCAGCGAGCGGTAGGTCTTGTCATCGCTGGTCTTGCCCAGAACATAACCCAGGGCAATGTAGGAGAGCACCAGCACCGAAAGCGAAATAACGATTCCCTTTGCCAGGCGATTCATGCGTTGTGGCTCACTTTCCCACCGAGATTATAACATACACGTAGGGCGCTCCATGGTTCTACCCATTGACCATTGGGACCATTAGGGCGGCGATGACGGGCCTTAGGGGGTTCGACCCTTCTTTGTAGGGGGGCTCGACTTCGCCTCTCGCCAAGATGGTCGCGCGGCGGGCAGGGCCGCCTTCGCTTTGGCGAACTCCGCTTTGCGGCTCATGCGCTTACCTAGCTTCTGATTGAGAAACCTCTGCTTCATCTCACCGACCTCCCAAAGAAGCTTACCTTATGTCCCGGAGTGCGCACCCCTCGAGTTGGTTCGACCTCAAGCCGGGTGTTCGCGCCTGAGCCCGGCCTCAGGCCCAGAAGCGATTATTAGCGGGAGGGAGTCTGAGCATCGTCTGGGGCGCACAGAGATTCGCGTTCGCCGACGCACGGCGCGGCGGTCAGGTAGGTCTGCGAGATGCGGTCGTGCCAGGTGAGGTTTTCTTCGTCCCACACTGCCCAGAGGAAACCGATCAAGGCTGTGCCGCCCGAAACCAGATAACCAAAGCTTCGCCAGACCAGCTGGCGCCTGGTCGGGGCGCCGCCGTCAAGACTCACCACGCGCAGGCTGAGGAGCAACATCCCCGGCGTGGCTCTCCCCAACACGGTGAAGAGGGCAAAGTACTGCGCATAGAAAAGTAGCAATGTCGCCGCACACACCAACGCGTCTGGCTTGCTGAAGGAGAGGTGACCGCCGAGGGCCTTGAACAGTGCCAGAAAGCCTCCGTAGGCCAGAGCCAAGAAGGCAGCGTCGAACAAGCCGGCGCGCCAGCGCTGGTCGAGCGGAGCAATGGAAACGAACGGGCTGGCGCTCGCGGCGGCCGCCTGCTTCGGTCGCCCTGCGGGCCGCTCCACGGTACTCGGGAAGTCGAGATGCGGCTGCGTGACGGTAATCTCCACTGGCTCGATCCGAGAAGCGTGCTCCGCCTCCACCGGCTCCTGCTCCACACCTTGGGGAGAGCCGAAGGAGTGTGCCGCATGTGCACCGTACAAGAACGGTGCCTGGTTCTCCGCTGGCTCTGATGGTTCCTGGTGGAAGGGCAGAGCGACCTGCGAATCGTTGGCGAGCGGGCGGCGACGCCGCGCGCGGTAGACTGCCAGTCGGTGCGCAACCTCTCGCCGCCAATCCAGATCCACGGCCAGGTTGCCGCTGGTGGCTCGAGGACGGCCGATGGCCACGGCCGCTTTCCGTTCAGGCGCGAGTTGCGCGTCGCAGAAGCAGCACCTTGCGGTGTGCTGTTCGTGCACTGCCCCGCAATGCGTGCAGGTTTGGATCACCGGTCCGTTTTGCGCTGCGGATGGTGCCCAAATGTGGCATGAGCATTCTAGCAAGCACATCGGCGCCGCACAGAACTTCCCTGCCTGGCTTGTCGCCAATCAAACAACCTCCAAAAACCGAGAAAAGGTCTCGGGTTTCCTTGGCAAGCAGGCCCTTCGTCGCGGACCTCCGTGGCCCGGTCGGGCTGGGCTTTCTCGTTGGCGACGTGGGGTGTATATTGCTGGCCCGATCTTCGGGCAGGACGGTAGCCTCATGGCTCCCCACCCTATCGCCTCCGTCGGCCCTGAGCAGCGTCCCAGAGGTCTGGCCTACTGGATGGCGCAAGTGCTCGCCCAGTGCCGCCGCGCCGGGCGGCGCTTCGATGCCGACGCGGTGCATGACCTCCGCGTGGCGCTGCGGCGTTGCCGCTCGATGGCCGATGGCATGATGGAACTGGATGCCGACTCCGCGTGGCGCAAGATGAAACAGACGAGTCGAAAACTGTTCCGGCGTCTCAGCGATCTGCGCGACGCGCAAGTGCTGATGGAATGGGCCCGGAAACTCGCGCCCAAGGAAGATCCGCTCCGCCCGCGAGTGGAAGAAGCCCTGAAGTCCCAAGAACTCGAAGGCCAGGCGAAAGCAAAACGCGCGCTCGAACGCTTCGACCGCAAGAACTGGCGGCGGTGGTCCCGAAGGCTACCGGAGCGCGTCGGGCAGGTGCCGCCCGATGGCCTGGCCTTTCAACATATCGCGCTCGAGCGCTTGATGGAAGCCCAGGAGCTCCATCGCCGCGCTCTGCGGAGTCGCAGCCGGGTGGCTTACCATCGTCTGCGCGTCGGTGTGAAGAGATTCCGGTACACGGTGGAGAATTTCCTGCCCAGCCGCCAGGAGTGGGGGGCGGACCTGAAAAAGATTCAGGACTTGCTCGGCGAGGTGCACGACCTTGACATGCTGCGCGAGGTGCTCAAGCCCAGCGCTCGGAATGGGAACCCCGCGGTCTTTCGGAATTGGCAGGCGCGCATGGAGGAGGTGCGAGAAAGCCGGCTCGACCAATACCGAAGGAGAATGGTGGGCAAGAAATCTCTGTGGCTCGTTTGGAGGGCAGGTCTGCCCGAAGGGGAGCGCCTCGAGGAGGCAGCAATGGCCAAACTCACTACCTGGGGAGCGTTCCTCACCCCGGACTTCCCGCACGCCAAGCGCGTGGCCGGGCTGGCCTTGCAAATCTTTGATGGCTTCCGCGCCGCCAGCTTTCATCCGCTGTTCCGCGAGACGCGTGCCCGGCGAATCCTCGAGGGGGCGGCTTTGCTGCACGACGTGGGTCAGGCCGAAGGGCGCCGGGGCCACCACAAGGCCTCCTACCGGCTCATTCGAGACCTGCCGCCACCCCTCGGCTGGACCACCCAGGAGATGGGCCGCATGGCGCTGGTGGCCCGTTACCACCGCGGGGCTGAGCCCGCGGAGCATCACCAGGGTTTCGGATCGTTTTCCCTGGCGGAGCGACAAAGCGTCACCTGGCTGGCGGGCGTTCTGCGGTTTGCCGACAGTCTGGACAGCGACCACACCGGCCGGGTGACCCGCGTGGAGGTAGAGATTAACCGTGAGGCGATCACGATGTGGGTTGGGGATTCAGGCCACCGCGCGCCAGTCCCCGACGCAGTCGCGCAAAAAAGGTCTCTGCTCGAATCGCTCTGCCGGCGTCCAGTGGTTGTGCGTGCCCAGGAACTCGCGCCCGCTCGGTCAGCGGACTGAAGCGAATCCACCGACGGAGGCCTCATTCCCCAAGCAGCCGCAGCACTTGGGGTGTGTGCAGCCAGACGAGGTGCCCCTTCGGGGGGAGGAGCGCCCTGAGCTCCAGGCAAGCGACACCGGCTTTCTTCAGGGCCGTGATGAAAGAAGATGCGCCGAAGGCGTGAGCAATGACTTGGTCCAAATGGGGCGCATGCCCGAAACACATCACTTCCTTCCCTCTGAGTCGCGCGAGTTCCTTCCACAGATCCGCCGGATTGCTTCCTGGCTTGAGCGAGTCCGTCAGCCGCAGCTTGGCGCGCGGAAACCCCAGGGCCTCCGAGGCAATCTCTCCGGTCTGCACGGCACGCAAATAAGGACTGGTCAGCATGGCATCGGGTTGGATGCCGAGCGCGCGAAGACCCTGGGCCGCCGCACGCGTTTTCTTGATTCCCTTGCGGGTTAGCGGGCGTTCCGCCTCGGGCGGACACGCCGGATCGGCGCGGTTCACGGCTACGCCGTGACGCATTAGGTAGAGGAGCATGGCTTAGGCAACCTTCTTCTTTTTCTCCCTCAGCGAGACCCGTTTGAATACGGCCGTGCGGTGAAACTCCTGCTCGAATAGACCCGCTTTGCGCGAGACGCCGGCCAGGTCGCAATGCGCGCCGTTTTGAACCCACACGCGGAAAACAGCGGTGCGTCTCGCCAGTTCAACCTCCACGTCCAGGACCGCCTGCCGGTGGTCGCTCTCGAGCTTCTCAGCGATGCGGAGCAACGCGCTCAGCAAGCGGACTTGTTGGCGCTGGGTGCGGTCGAGCCGGGCATACAGCCTGTGGGCAGGGCGCGGGGTGTCTTTCCCGTTGTGGTAGCGCACCAGACAGGCCACCATCTCGCGCCGCCAGCCGCGCAGTCCGGGGATTTGGCCGTAACGCACCAGATACTCCCCGTGGCGGTGGTGGGACTTCCGGTTGATGAAGTGGCCGACGTCGTGCAGCAGGGCAGCCTCCTCAAGCACCACACGCAGGTCTGGGCCCAAGTGATGGAGTGCCTGAAGCTGGTCGAACAGGGCGAGCGCCAGCCGCCGCACTTGCCCGGCGTGCTGGGCGTTGACCCCCAGGCGCCGCGCAAACCATTGAGCGCCGGCAAGCAGCGTCCGCACCGACTTCCTGTCTTCGATGGTCCGGGAGGGGTGCGCATAATGTGCGGCCACCAGGTCGAGCAGCACGCCCTCGCGAACCCCCACTCCGGGCACGACCATCTCGCGCAGCTTCAGCCAGTCACCGAGGGTACTGAACACAATCGCGGCGATGCCAATCACCTCGGCCCGTTCCTTGCGCACTCCCAAGCTCTTCATCCGCGCGGGCACATCGAGGCGCAGAATGTGCCAGAGCCTCTCCCGCAGCAATCGCAGATTGAGAGTACTCATCCCGCGAAACCGCGGACCAGGTAGGAGCCGCGCAAGCGCTTCGGCGTTTCCTCCGCAGGCAACCGCCAGGGCGCCGGTAAGCTGCGGCCGCGTTGGCAGCAGGCTGCGCAAGCGGGACACGATGTGGTGGCGCACGCGGTTGGCGAGGTCTTCGCTGATGGCCCCGGTGATGCGAAACGTCTCCAGGAGGCGCACGGTGCCGAGCGGTAAGGCGATGCTGCGTTCGAGCTGCCGCTCCC
>DATFXF010000142.1:0-2391 GCA_035258565.1 Candidatus Acidiferrales bacterium | reverse complement strand
ACCATTTTACCAATCGAGAGCGGAATCCAACAGGGGAAGCCGCCAACGGCCGAGGAACATGTGGAAGATTCATGTCTTCGCGACATCGGAGCGGGCTTGGCGGCGCGGACGCGTCCGTCGTTCCAACGGAGTCGCCCGTGTTCACGCAGCTCCCGAACCTGGTAGCTGACCTGAACCCCATCGTGGGCCCTATCAAAACGAGCGCCCCTGGTCGGGCACCGGTATGGGGCGGCCGGGTAACAGCTTGACGCCCATAGGATTTCGGGCGTGCGCAAGAGCACTTCGCACAATGGAATAGCACGGTCAGTGAGTCAGATAGTGAGTCAGTCAGTAAAGTTGTTGTGTTGATTGGAATTTCAAAACGTCGCGCAGAGCCACGAAGGCGCAAAGATGCCTTCTTTGCGCCTTCGCGGCTTGGCGCGAGCAAAGATGGCCGCAAGCCTGCCTGGGATGGGATCATGATGTGCTAACTCTCAAAATGCGCGCACGACGGACGATAGGCCCGGGCCGCGCACGGGCAACCGGGCCGCCACTCAACTATACGCACGTCCACATTGGATTGGTATGTCGGTTTTCACTACAGCGCAGAGCGCATTGCTCTTTTACGTGAAGGGAGAATTCGGTACAAGACGGGCTGTTGGATTCACAGTGGGAGGGAAGCGCTCATGGACGAGCAGCAGTTGCGGCGTTTGAAGCCGGAGTTGGATCGTTTTCTGGAACGTTACGCGTGGCTGTTTGACGTGAATGAGATGCACGCCCGGCGGATGGTTCAGGGCCTGTTGCGTGTCGGCGAGCGTCGCAACATCGAGAACATTGCCGAAGCTCTGGAAGGAGGCCCCGTGCGTTCGTTGCAGGCGTTCATCACCACCGGGGCCTGGAACGACGCGGAGATCCTGTCGCAAATGCGGTTTGATCTTCTCGAAGTTCTGGCCGACGACGATGCCGTGTGGAACTCGGATGAAACCGGCTTTCCCAAGAAAGGCACCCAGTCGGTCGGAGTTCAGCGGCAGTATTCCGGCACGTTGGGGGGCGTTGATAATTGTCAAGTGGCGGTGTTCGCCAACTACTGCTCGACCACGGGGCACGCGTTTATGGATCGCCGCCTCTTTCTTCCCAAGGAGTGGGCCACGGCTGCCGAGCGGCGGCAGAAGGCGGGCGTTCCGGACGAGGTGATCTTTCGCACCAAGCCGGCGTTGGCGCTGGAGATGGTGGCGCAAGCCGTGGCCGAGAGGATCCCGTTCCGCTGGGTGGGCGGCGACGCCGTCTACGGCAACAACCCGACCTTCGTGCAGGGAGTGCGGGCCTTGGGCAAGTGGTACGTGGTGGACATTCCCTGCGATACGCTGGTCTGGACCGAGCAACCCCAGGTGATTCAGGCCAAGGACCGGCCGCGCTGGCAGGACGGCCGCTCGCCGGCCAAGCCCCTGGTCGTCGGCCGGCGACGGCAGGTCGATGACATCATGGCAGCCCTGCCAGCCAGCGCCTGGCAGCGGATCGTGGTGAGCGAAGGCAGCCAAGGACCCTGGATGTACGAGTACGCAGAAGTGCCGGTCTGGTTTTCCGAAGATGGACTGCCCGGACCCGCGGAGCGGCTGTTGGCTCGGCGAACGCTGGGGCAGTCGCCGCAACTGAAGTATCACCGAGCCTATGCCCCGATGACGGTGCCCCTGACTAAACTCGCTCAGGTGCGTGGCACGCGCTGGACGATCGAAGAAGACATCCAGTCCGGCAAAGGCGAATGCGGCCTGGACGAGTACGAAACTCGCGGTTGGGTGGGCTGGCACCATCACACCGCCTTGTCGATGCTGGCACTCGCCTTCCTGACGTTGCAGAAGCAGCGGTTGGGGGAAAAAAGAGCCGCCGCTGACCGTGCCGGAAGTCCGCGCCGTGCTGAGCCATCTGCTCGACGTGCGTATCTGGGACACCGCCGAAATCCTCACCTGGTCGAACTGGCGCCGCGAGCGCAATCGTCGAGCCGCGCAAAGCCATCGCCGCCGGCGCCTCGCCGAGCTACGGCCACCGCGAAGTAAGAAAACGAAACCTGCGCTGTAGTGGGTTTTTGTGTAAACGCCTCGCTCCGCGAGGCGCCCTCGGTAATCCCCACCGTGTTGCTGGGGCGTCAAACTTGGACGCAAGGTAGTAGTGGGTCGATTTGGTAAACGATAGCAGCCATCACGCGGAGCGTGATGGCTACTTTGAAACTGGCCCACTACCGGACGCAAGGAGCAAAGACATGATCAAGACGCGTCACTTTCGCGAGGCCTTGCGAGCCCGGCGCGCGGGTTTTGCAATGTCGACGATCTTCCCGTTTTTTAGAACGTAGCACGGCGTGCCGGTCTGACGAGCCAGCTCAACCGCCTTCTTCGCCGCGCGACGTAACGCCCGAAGGGC
>DATFXF010000141.1:0-23770 GCA_035258565.1 Candidatus Acidiferrales bacterium | reverse complement strand
CACACCGCTCGGCAGACCAGACGCGGACAAGCTGACATTGCCGCTGAAGACGTTCTCCGGAGTAATCGTGATCGTGGTCGTGCCGTTGGCTCCCTGTGTGATGGTCAAGCTGCTCGGCGATGCGGAAAGGATAAACCTCGGCGGTGCCGCCGGCCAGTTGTTCACCAGATTGGCGGCGTTGACGGTACCTATTCCGGTGGCGAAGTCCCAGCCTGTCGCAGTGCCGTATGCGGGGTTGTACGAGTTGTTAGAGGTGGAGAGCACGCCCTCCGGACTAGAATCCAAGAAGCAATTGAAGCTGCCCTTGCAGTCCACGTCCATGTCGCCCAAGGTCACGTCGTAGAAGATGCAGGAACTGGCTACGCCATTGCCGAGGCTGGAGTTGCAGGAGCTGCTGCCACTCGAGCCGTACTCGGCGGCGGCGAGCTGGTAATAGACGGGATTGGGATTACCCTGACGCGCGCCGGTCCTCTGGTTTACGAGCGCCTGGATACCGGCCATGATGGGTGACGAGAACGAGGTTCCGCCCGCGCCGGACCAGCCGCTGGGAGCGCCCGTGCAGCCCTTTCCACCATGCGCCGTATTCGACCAGCAAAATACGTAGTAGTGATTCCAGAGGCCGTCGGCGCCGAATAGGGAAACGTCCGGGGTGTCGCGCACGCCGTCGCCCGGGTTGCCGAGGACCGACTGCCAGGAGGGCTTGGGCCATCCCTGGCAGGTTCCACTTACGACACCGCTAGTGGACGGCGTCCCAGTCGCGCAACCGCTTGGGCCGCCGCCGCCAGAAACCGTGGTTGAGAGCGCTAGGCCGAAGAAAGGGTCGTTGCAAAGGCTGCTTGGACCGTGGGTTGTGGTATAGCCAAGGTGGTTCGCTAGTAGCACGCCGGCACAAGAGTCGTTCCAGGGGATTTCCGGAATATAAGAGATTGCAGAGCCGAAGGTGGAGGTGTTGGTCGAGTTCCAGTAGATGCTGTTCGTGCGTGCATATGTGTCGCTGAAGTCCGTGCCGCCCACAGCCACGTTGTACGGCGTGGAGGCGAAGGCGTTGGCACCGATTCCGTGCGTAGCCTGGGCGACGCTATTGTCGCAGGCGGCCGCCCCGCTATCGCCCGAGGCCACGAAAATGGAGACGCCCTCTGTGACCGCCTGCTGGTACGCCGCGTTGTAGGCCGCATTGGCCGCAGCGCCGTTCACTGTCTCACACTGGCCGTAGCTGATGCTCATGATGGCCGGCGGTTGGGTACTGGCGTTGATCAGGTTCTGGATGGCAATCAGGCCGCCGAACGTGGTCGTGGTATCCGCGCAGGAGGCCATCTCGATGGCCGCGCTGGGTGCCGCGGCGCTGGCCCACTCCGCATCCAGGATCGCTTCGGCGTCAATGGGAGGCACGACGCCGGGATTGCTGCAGTTGTTGGTGCCGCTCGGAGGCGCCGGATGGACGGTTGTAAAGGAGCCCGAGGTGTAGCCGGAAAGGCCGAAAGCCGAACGGAAGGTATTCCAATCCGACGTGCTGAACACGTTGGTGTTTTCGACGACCACGATTGTCTGGCCCTGCCCGGAGTAACCTGCGCTAAACAGAGGATTCAGGTTGTAAATGGTAGCCAGGTCCGCTGGTACCACCGCATAGGTGGGCCCAGCGAAGGTGTATTCGGGCGACACTCTGCTCATCTTGTGCATGGCGCGCGGCCGGAAGTCATGCAGAGACACCACACCCAGGACCGCAGGAGCGAGCGCAGCGGGAATCTGCGGTTCACCCATATTGCCGATGTGCTTCTCGCCTTTCACTTCGAGGTTGTGGATTTCGGTGTGGAAGGCTGCCCGCACTTGGCCCGCCGTGCCGGAGAAATCGATTACCATCCCGCTGGGATAGACCAGGTTGACGATCAAGCCGTGGGACTGAAGCCAGAGCGTGATGGTGTCCATGTCTTGCTGTGCCAAACCGAACCTCTCGCCGAATTGCTCCGGCGTCAGCCATTTGTGGAAATTCGGCGAATTGGGATCATGGAGTTCATCAATGAACTGTACGAGCGCCTTCTCCAGCTCAGGAGGGCGCTGCAACTGGAGAAGCATGTGCTCCAGAAGGAAGTGATCCGCCACTACGCCACGGTCATTATCGACGTTGGCTTCGTGACGAGTGTTGCCCTTGAGCGTGGTCAGCTTCCTTTCATCGATGGTCTCCACGATTAGGGCTCGCCGGGGCTGCCCCGCGTCAACCGCTTGCGCATGGGCAAGTTGGAAGGAGGACACAAATGCTGCGACGCCAAGGGAAAAGGACAGGAATCTCAGTCTTCGAAACACAGGTCACCCTTCTCGCACAAGAACCTCGCTCCAACGTGGCGCGTATCGGCCGCCAAAGAGCCGGCGACGCACGATCCTGTTCTTGGAAAGATGAAAGGCGGGGTCCTTATGGTTGAGATCTCCCGACGGGACCTGCTTCTCACCCCTGCGGAAACCGAGGAACAATTGATCCCACTCATAAGCGAGTCTAATAAGCAAAACAGGTCGTTGAAAACTGGTCAAAAGGACAGTTCTTGGACCATATTGAGTCTCGTAGCTCGCGCTCAAGAATCTCGCCGAGTCTCTCTACGATTGATGGCCCACCGCCGCCCCCGCGAATGCGATGTTCAAGGCCCATAATCGGGCGGAGAAACTTCACACATCGTCCATAAGACGACCGCTTTGCGTGCCTTGTTTCGGAGGGATCTTTGAGACTCCAGGTAAGGAGGTCCACACCAGCCCCCAAGACCACAACCTGGTCGGAGCTTTAGCAATTTGCAGGCCAAATATGCTTTTTGCGCCATCCTCTAACCGCTTCTTCGGCAATGGATTAATTGAATTCTCAACAGGTAGGTATCCCTCTTAAGGTGCAAGAGAATTCATATATGTGGGACCCAGGTTCCGAACCAACCGCAAAACAGCAAACCAGGCGGGGCTACGGCAACACCAGCCCGATTCCCCGCACTGACTCTTGTCCGGGGAAATGGTAGTGCCAGCCCCCTTTGCCTGCTGTACCCGTCGGAGACTCTTTCCACCTCGGAATTGGCAGGACGGTTCGCCTCCCGATCTCTGTGACTTTCCTTTTCCCCTCTGCTTCGTTACGCTCAGGGATCCCCATGAATGCCGCCTTTGCCAGCATTTCGTTTGCCGAGCCAAGCCGCGCCGAAGTGAATCTCGCGCTGCTCGAGGGCTGCCTTCCGAGCAACCTTTGGGCCACCCTGCCGGCGCTGCTGGCCCAGCTTCCTGACCCCGACGGTGCGCTCAACTTTCTCGAACGCTACATGAGCCAGGAAAGCGAAGTGGAGCGGGCCAGCCAGTCGGTTGCTTCCGCGGTCGCCTATCTGAGGCGCCATCCCGCCGCACTTCACCATCTGCTCCTGATCTTCAGTTACAGCCGTTTTCTCTCGGAGACTCTGATCCAGCAGCCCGACCTGATCATCTGGCTCGACCGCCCAGTGCGGCATGGACGAGGGCCCACACAGACTCTCGACCGCATCAAGTCGCCCGAAGACCTGCACGAGGAATTTGCGCGCTTCGAGGCCACCTCGCTCGATCGGCCGCCGGCTGTCCTGCTGGCGCGTTTCAAGCGCCGCGAATACCTACGCATCATGTTGCGCGACGTCCTCGGTCTGGCCACGCTCACGGAAACCACGCTCGAACTCTCGCATCTGGCCGACGTGTTGCTCGAACGTGCTCTGCGCATCGCCGAACAACGCTTGCAGCACACCTACGGCACCCCGCACTACCTGGAAGCCTCGGGTAACCGCAACGTCGCGCGCTTTGCCATCCTCTCGCTCGGTAAACTGGGCGGACGGGAGCTCAACTACAGCTCGGATGTTGACCTGATGTTCCTCTATGGGCGCGATGGGGAGACTTCGGGCGGCTCCTCCGGGGTGATCACCAGCGCAGAGTATTTCGTTCGGTTGGCGCAGAGCGTGGTGAAGCTGATCACCGAGGCCCACGCCGAAGGCTCCGTCTTCCGCGTAGACCTTCGGCTTCGCCCGCAGGGGCAGGAGGGCGACCTCACCACGAGTCTCCCCGCGGCACTCGACTACTACCGCACCCGCGCCCGCGAATGGGAACTGCAAATGCTCATCAAAGCCCGCTGCTCTGCGGGCGACGCGGAAATCGGCCGGCGCTTTCTCGACGAAATCCAGCCGCTGATCTATCGGCGCGAATTCAATCTCCTGGCCGTCGAAGCGGTGCTCAACGCCCGCCAGGAAATGACGCGCGATCTCGAGAGGCGCGCTGGCGCTTCCGGCCATGCGGCGGATTGGAACCTCAAGCTGTCACCGGGAGGCATCCGCGACATCGAGTTCCTCGCGCAGTGCTTGCAGAGGCTTTACGGCGGTGCGGACGCGTGGTTGCAAGCGAGCTCGACTTTAGTCGCGCTCCAACGCCTCCACGACAAGGGCCACCTGAGCGGGCGCGATTTCTTCCGCCTCGGCAGCGCTTATCAGTTCCTGCGCAAGGTCGAGCATCGGCTCCAACTCCGCGACGGCCTCCAGCGCCACACGCTCCCCGAAGCACCGGATGCACTCGAGCGGCTTGCGCGGCGCTCGGGCGTCGAGCCTTCTGCGGCTGACAGACGAACGGCAGCAGAGCTCTTGCTCCACCGTCTCTCGCAGCATTTCGCTGAAGTGCGCGAGATTTACGACCGCATCCTCGCTCTCGGGCCGCCGGCACCGCCGCCTGCCGAAGAAGCTGCCGGCGGCGACCCCGGCTCTGGCGCCCTGCTCCGCCGCCTCGGTGCCGAACACCCGACCCTGGCGCGGCGCGTGGCGCAGGCGGTCAGCGCGGTTGCGGCCCCCGCGAGTGCCTACGCACGCCGCGGCTTGCTGCACTTCCTCGGTTCGGCTGTTCTTGATCAGGGTGTGATGGCTGAACTTGAATTGCATCCAGAATGGCTGGACTACGCCGCAGAGATTTTCGCGCGCAGCGACCTTGTCGTAGAAATGCTCTCGCGCCACCCGGAGGAAATCCGTGTCTTGGCCGACCCGGGCCTGGGGGGATTCCGCGGCCCGCTCAGCGACGAGGTTCGTGCCACGCTCGACGAGGCCATGGCGGCAGTGCGGGTACGCTATCGGCGCAGCGTGCTGGCCACGGTCGTGCGGGCGCTGCTGGCCACAGCACAGCCTTCCGAAACCTTTGCTACCCTCACGCGCCTCGCCGAAGAGGTCCTGCGTACGGCCCTAGAAGCGGCCGCAAGCGAGGTTGTGGGTCGGACCGATCTGGCCGACGGCCCGCTTGCGGTGCTGGCCCTGGGCCGTCTGGGCACGGGCGAGATGGATATCGGTTCCGACGTGGATCTCATTTTCGTCACACACGAGGGCATCGGCGGAGAGAGCCGCGAGCCGTGGCGCCGGCTGGCCGAGCGCTTTGTTCAGGTGGCCGGCAGCCACACGCGCGAGGGGCTGCTGTTTCCCGTGGACACGCGGCTGCGCCCGGGGGGCTCGGAGGGGGAAATTACGCAGTCGCTGTCCTACCTGCGTGAATACTTCGGCAGCGAGGCCCAAGGCTGGGAAGCCGCGACGTTTCTCAAGGCCAGACCCGTGGCTGGCAACCTGGCCTTGGGGGCTAAAGCTGTCTGCCAGGTCCATGCGATTCTCGCCGAGCGCTTTTCCGAGCCGGGTGAGCTCGCCCGGCAGTTCTCCCATACCCGCGAGCTGCTCGAGAAAGAGGTCGCGGACCGCTCGCGCACCCTGGGCATCAAGGGCGAATTCAAGAAAGTCCCAGGCGGCTACTACGATCTCGAGTACATCCTGGCGTACCTCTTCCTGACGCGCCTGCCGCCAGCGGAAGCGCGCGGCCACACCCTGCGACAGATTGCGCAGCTCGAATCCGCGGGCACGCTGAACACGACCGAGGCACATGCCCTGCGCAGCGCCGCGCTGCTCTACCGCAGCCTCGACCACGCGCTTCGTCTGGTCACTGGGCATCCTGCGAACCGCCTACCCGAGCCGGCCCTAACCCTGCGTGTCAGGCGCCTGCTGGAGTCCTGGAAGATTCCCATGGGCGAAAGCATTGAGGCGGAGGTGGACGAGATGCGCCGGCAGACCCGCGCGCTCTACAAACAGATCGTGCTCGCCGGCATGCGCTTGGCGTGACCGCACTCCACGATTCGCGTACTGCACTCGTTTGCGGTGTACCGGCAAGTGGTCGAGTTATTCCCCACCTCGGCGTAGCTCAACATTTTGCGCCGACAAACGAGGGTCCGGGTGGGCGCGCTCTCGGGTGCGGTCCGGCGAGGATTATGCTATCTTGAGCGAAGATTATTCACTTGACGCACGTTGATACAATCTGGCTGTTTCCGAAGGAGCGGGCTGGACTGCTCGCCTATGTGGAGCGGTTCAACGCCGCCTGCGATTGGTTGTCCGCTATTGCTTTCCGGGAAGGATTGTGGCACTGGTTGCCCCTTCAGCGGCGTACCTACGGGGAGCTGCGGGGGAAGTTCCAACTCTCTGCAGCCGCCGCGCTGGTGGCTATCCGCAAGGTGGCCTCCGCTTACAGAAACAAGAGCCGACGCACAACGGAAGCTCGCTTCCACCCCCGCGGAGCCATCCCGGTGTACAGGCATAGTTACAAACGCGACAGGACGGTGAGCCTCTACGGGATGCGGGTTCCGTTCACCGCCAGGCGCGACGTGGTTCTGAGCGGCAAGAAGCAGGCAGTTTTGACCTACCGCCACGGCAAGTTTATTCTCCTGCAGGCGCTGGAGTCGCCGAGTGTGCCTGCGGCCGATAGCAAGGACTACTTGGGCTGTGACCTAGGGCTTGTGAATCTGTTGACCGACAGCGAGGGCCAGAGGTTTGGGGGCCAAGAAGTGGAAGAGAAGCGCCGCATCGCGGCCCATCGTCGCGCTCGGCTGCAGGCCAAACAGTCACGGGCAGGGCGGCGCAAATTGCGTTGGCTGGCGGGAAAACAGGCACGCTACCAGCGCGATGTCAATCACCAGATTTCGAAAGCGGGCGCTAGGCGATGCGCCAAACGGGCTTGGGCCCAAGGTCGCGGCAGCGATGCCAGCGACAAGTTCGCTTGCGTCAAGTGAATAATCGCCTCTTGAGCCGCTGGCGCAGAGTTGCTCTCCTAGCGCAGGGTTTGCCGGTCGAATTCACGGCCGCCTGCCGGTCCGTGCGGGAGCGAGGCCGCGCCCAACTGAAAGGGCGGGTACCATGAAGCAGATGTATAACGGTGTTGCCATTCCCTCGGATGGCCAGGCGATCGAATATGCCGACGGAAAATTCCGCGTGCCGGACCGTCCCATCCTTCCGTTCATTGAGGGTGACGGCACCGGTCGTGACATCTGGAAGGCCTCGCGCCGCGTGTTCGACGCCGCGGTCGAACGGGCCTACAGCGGCAAGCGCAAGGTGGCCTGGTTCGAGGTCTTCGCCGGCGAAAGGGCCTTCAATCGCTTCCGGGAATGGCTGCCCCAGGAGACCATCGAGGCCGTTCGCGACTTCCGCGTGAGCATCAAAGGCCCCCTGACCACGCCCGTGGGCGGTGGCATCCGCTCGCTGAACGTGGCGCTGCGCCAGATTCTTGACCTCTATGCCTGCGTCCGCCCGGTGCGCTATTTCGCCGGCGTGCCCTCCCCGATGCGGCACCCCGAGCGTATGAACGTCGTCATCTTTCGGGAGAATACCGAGGATGTCTATGCCGGGATCGAATGGCGTTCGGGAACGCCGGAGGCGAAGCGCGTTCTCGAATTTCTGAACAACGAAATGCTCCGAGGCAGCGGGAAGCAAATCCGCTGGGACTCCGGCGTCGGCATCAAGCCCATCTCCCCGACAGGCACGAAGCGGCTGGTGCGGCGCGCGATTCGCTATGCGCTCGAGAATAGGCGTCGCACGGTGACTCTGGTCCACAAGGGCAACATCCAGAAATTCACCGAGGGCGCCTTCCGCGATTGGGGCTACGAGCTAGCCAAAGAGGAGTTCCGCGCGCAGATCGTCACCGAGCGAGAGAGCTGGATTCTCGACAACCTGGACCGGAATCCGAACCTCACGATCGAGCAGAACGCCGCGATGATCGAGCCGGGTCTCGAACAGGCCACCGAGAAGTTCAAGAAGGAAATAAGCGCCGAAGTAAAGGAAGTGCTCGACTCCATCTACGGCACACATGGCCGTGGTCAGTGGAAGCAGAAGCTGATGATCAACGACCGCATCGCCGATTCAATTTTCCAGCAGGTGGTGACCCGCGCCGACGAGTACGACATCCTGGCCACACCGAACTTGAACGGTGACTATCTCTCCGACGCCTGTGCCGCGCAGGTCGGCGGCCTGGGCATGGCTCCAGGGGCAAACATCGGCGACGGCTACGGCGTCTTTGAGGCCACCCACGGCACGGCGCCAAAGTATGCGGACAAAGACGTCATCAATCCCAGCTCGGTGATCCTCTCGGGGGCGATGATGTTCGACTTTCTGGGCTGGGGCGAGGCCGCACGGCTGATCGAGGACGGCATCGCGCGTACGATCGGGCAGAAGCGCGTCACCTACGACCTCGAACGGTTTATGGAAGAGGCCACGAAGTTGCGCACTTCGGAGTTCGCCACGGCCATCATTGAGAACATGCAGACGGCGGTCGCGGCCGACTGACAGATGCCACCCGGCGCTGTCATCCTATCCACCGCCGTGGACGAAGGGTCCCCGCGTCGTTTCTTGATTCGGTCGGGATTCTTTGCCCGTCTCCGGATGGCCTCTCAAGTCCAAAGGCTTCAGTAGGGAGAGGGCCCAGAAGAACACCGGCAAATCCCAGCGTGATTCCCATCGTGGAGTGCACTCATGCGAAAAAAGGTGACGGTGGTGGGCAGCGGATTTGTGGGGTCTACGACAGCGCAGAGAATTGTGGATGAAGAACTGGCCGATGTCCTGTTGACCGATATCCTCGAGGGCGTGCCGGCGGGCAAGGCGCTCGACATGCTCGAGTCCGGCCCCATCAGCCGGACCGATGCGCGGATAACCGGTATCTCCACGGCTACAGGCGATTACCGCGAGACCGCCAATAGCGACCTCATCCTGATCACGGCTGGTTTCCCACGCAAGCCGGGGATGAGCCGCGACGACCTACTCAAGGCCAACTACGACGTCATCAAGGCCGTGGTTGAGCAGGTGGTGAAGTATTCCCCCAATGCCATCCTGATCATGGTCACGAACCCGCTCGATGCCATGGCCCAGACCGCCTTCAAGATCAGCGGCTTCTCGAAGAACCGCGTGATCGGCATGGCCGGCGTGCTCGATTCGGCGAGGATGAGCACGTTTGTGGCCATGGAGCTGGGGGTCTCGGTTGAGAACGTGCACTCGTTTGTGTTGGGCGGTCACGGCGACGACATGGTGCCGCTGCCGCGTTACTCCACCGTCGCGGGCATCCCCCTGCCCGATCTGCTTCCGAAGGAGCGCATCGAAGCCATCGTGGACCGCACGCGCAAGGGTGGCGCCGAAATCGTCAACCTGCTCAAGACCGGCTCGGCCTACTATGCGCCTTCTGCGGCGGTGTTCGAAATGGTGGAAGCGATCCTGAAGGACAAAAAGAAGATCCTGCCCTGCGCCGCTTACCTCGAAGGCGAATATGGCATCAAAGGGCTATACGTTGGCGTGCCGGTGAAGCTTGGCGCCCGCGGCATCGAGCAGATCATCGAGATCAGGTTGACATCGGAGGAGAAAGCGGCACTGGAAAAATCCGCTGCCTCCGTGCGCGAGTTAGTGACCGTGCTGGGCCTTTAACCGCGCCTCAGCCGTAGTTTTTCAGCTTTGGCCAAGCCTCGCGAAGGGGCATCTTTGGCAGGCGGCAGATATAAACCGGCAAATTGGCCTCGTCTGGCACCGCGTCCCGGTTGACAATTGTCGCGGCCTGCTCCACCTGCCCAAACAAGGCCTCCAGCTGCCGGCGGGGAACCCCAATGCTAATCATCACTTCGCCCGAATAGTTGCGGGGACCCCAAAGATAGTAGCTATTATTCCCGCTGATGGCTTTCGGCAGTCCGTACCGCTGGCCGAAGAAATCGACAGCACCCGCCTCGCCGAAGTTCTTGGCCAGAATCGCACACTTCGCTTGGTCGGCAGCGGAAAGGCTGTGATAGACGCGCGCCACGGTGGCTGCCAGATTCTCCCAGCCAAACATCTCTGCAAAGAGTTGCGGCAGCCGGCCGGAATCCGGGCTTTCGACCTTAACCGCGTCCGCGCGCCAAAACCTGGCGTAGCTGGCAGTGGCTTCTACCGGGAGCACAGGCAGGGCCAGCGGCGCGGCCACCGTGCCGCCAACGGCTAGCGGCACCAAGAGGGCAGGCTTCCACAAGTAGGAGCGCTCGCGGATCCGGCCCTCGATGCACACTGCGCCGGCGGCGAACAACATCGGATAGGCCGGCGCGAGATAATAGATCTTGCCCCTCAAGATCAGCATCTCAGTGAGAACAACCAGATAGGTCCATCCCAGCAGCCGGTCGGGCTTCCCTTCCCTGGTGCCCAGGAAGTACAACAGCCCGGCGAGCCAGATGGGGGTGGCCAACGGCAGGACCAGCAGCGCCTGCTCGAGGATAAACTCGATGGGCGCTACTGGCGCATAGATGTTTTCCCGCACATTGCGCAGGTTTTCGATCGTGGGCCACTGGTGGCGAATCTCCCAGATAAGGTTCGGTAGGAAAACGAGAAAGGAGACGAGCGCGCCAAGCCAGATCCATCGACTGCGAAGGAACCGCCGCTCGGGCGTGAACAGCAGTCCTGCAAACACCCCGGACCCGAAGAACAGCATGGAGTGCTTGTTGAGCAGGCCGATGCCAGCCACGAGCCCAAACAAGAGCCACAGCCGGGCGTCGCCGCCTCTCGTGATCCGCATAACGATGGCCGCCCCGAGCATCCAAAACACGGGCTCAAAGGCATTCATCGTCAGGAGATTGTCGAAGACGAGATAGATCGGCGCAAGGAGAACTGCGACGCCAGCGAGCAGTTGCGCGAAGCGGCTGCCGCCTAGCTCCCGCACCATCCAGCCGGTCACGAGGATTTTTGCCGCGCCTGCGAACGCCGGGAGGAGGCGCAAAGCCACCAGGGAAGGGCCGAACAGTGAACGGCTGAGCGAGGCAACCAGGGCCACCAGCGGCGCGTGGTCTACGTAGCCCCAGTCCAAATGCTCACCGCAAGCGAGGTAGTACAGCTCGTCTCGAAAGAGGCTATAGTGCCCAGCAGCGAAGATGTTCACCAACAGATGCAGCAGGCAGGCGCACGCGGCAAGGGAGAGCACAATGGCCATCTCGCCCGCAGCCCAGGGTCGGGAAAAGATGCAGGGTGAGGCTGTCTCTCGCCCCTCGGCCGTCACCGGGGTGGCGACTCCGCGTGGTTCTTCGAGACCAATCGAGCCCATTTGCCACCTCAGGGCCTAACGGTCCATGGGATTCCGAGGGCCAGCTCCGCGATGCTGTCGAGCGCGCCAAACCCCGCTCCAGGATCAAGGAGAATTCTTCGCCGGGGCCTTGCTGGGAGACTTTGCCGGCCCCTTCGAAGGCGGCCGGCCAGGGGGAGTGCCCTCCGACCCTTCCGGTCCAACCAGGATGGCCGTCTTGATGCTGTCAAGCTTTGCAAACTCTTTGTCCAGGTAAGCCTTCCCTCTTGCTTCAATCAGATCCTGCCGCGGACCGCGCCCCGCGGGCGCACCCTCGCCATAACCGCTGTAGAGCTGCTCAACGACATTCATGCCCTCGACCACCTCGGCGAAAGGCGAAAAGCCCATTCCGTCGAGGGCCGAGTTATCGGCCAGGTTGACGAAGACCTGCGTGGTCCGCGTATGCGGACCCGAGGTAGCAAAGGACACAAACCCGCGTCGGTTCTTCTGTTTCACCGCGTCGTCCTTGATCCTCGCATTTCGCCAGGCTTCGGAGACCTGAGGGTACGGGCTGATCCCGAACTGGACCACAAAGCCTGGGAGAACGCGGAAGAAGCTGGCGCCGTCATAGAAGTGATGCCTTGCGAGATTGTAGAAGCGGTCGGCGCCCAGCGGAGCCCAGGCGCGTGTCACTTTCAGCAGGAAATCGCCCTTCGTGGTCGCAAATTTCACCTCGTAGACTTCGGGCGCCTTTTCCTTGAGAGCCTCCGGATGAAGCAAAGCCGGATCAGGCCCCGTGCGCGGGGCACTCGAGGAGTTGCGAGCCGCCGGGGAGTTCGACGTCGGCGCAGTTGTCTGCCCGGCGGCTAATGGAACTGCACACACAAGAACGATACTTCGGAGAACCACGTGCAGTTTGGGCATCGTCATCTCCTCCCTTCCGCTCCTGGGACTCTCCTATTTGCTCTCCAGCTGCATCTGGTTTGCCACGCGCTCCGCTTCGGCCATCGCCCGAAGCGTATTTTCCCCCAGGATCTTTCTGACATCGGAGTCCGAGAGGCCCTTGCGAAGCAAGGTCTCGGTCAAGCGTGGCAGCCTCGAGCAGTCTTCCATACCCTCGGGCATCATGGCACCGTCGAAGTCCGACCCCAGGCCGACGTGCTCCACGCCGACCAGCTTGACGGCGTGGTCGATATGCTCGACGATTTTCTCCCAGCTCACCTGGGGCAACTTACCCTCGGCAATCAACTGGTGCCGAAGGCGGTGCTGTTCAAGAAGGGTGCCGGCCAGATCATCTCCGTGGCGTTTCTCAATCTCCGCGTCTCTGGCCTCGATCTCTTTCTGGACCCTACGCGCGGCGTCTGCGTATTCCGGGCTCAGAAAGCCCATGTGGTAATTGATCTGGATCACGCCGCCTTTCTTGGCAAGCGCGCGAATCATATCGTCGGACATGTTCCGCGCAACGCCCGCGAGCGCCCGGCAGGAAGAGTGCGATGCAATCACGGGCGCGCGGCTGGTTTCCAGAGCATCGTAGAAAGTCTTGTCAGAGACATGCGAGACGTCCACGAGCATGCCCAGCCGGTTCATCTCACGCACCACCGACTTGCCGAATTCGGTCAGGCCGTTGTGCTGCGGTTTGTCAGTCGAGGAGTCGGCCCAGTCCGTGTTGCCGGTGTGGGTCAGCGTCAGGTAGCGAACACCGAGCGCGGCGTAGATGCGCAGCATGCCCAGGTCGTTGTCAAGCATGTGGCCACCTTCCATGCCCATCAGCGCGGCGATTTTGCCCTGGGCATGGGCGCGACGGACCTCCTCAGCCGTCGTGGCCAGCGCCAGATCCTGGGGATGCCGTCGGACCTGCTCGCGCACGGAGTCGATCAGAGCCAGCGCGCGCTTGATGCCTCGCGGTCCGGTCATCGAACTGGGCGACCAGATGGAGAAAAAGACGGCATTCAACCCGCCCTCGCGCATCCGTGGGATATCCAGATGGCCTTCGGTGTCGCGATGGCCGAGGTCGAACCTTTCAAAAAGGAAACGTTGGGGGGTGTCCGCATGCGTATCGAGCACGATGGCGCTGAAATGCAATTTGCGAGCCCGCGCGGGGACGTCCTCGGAAGGGTGGGCCACCAGATAGCTGACGGTTAGTAGCAAGCCGCCGGTCATGAGCAGCGTGAGGAGGCGCATCTCGAATTCTCCAAGTAGGCCTAGGCTCCCAACAGCCAGCCCACCACCGCTTGCCGGATGGCCTGCCGGTTCACTTCCGCGATGGACTGCGTGAGCGGAATCTCCTTGGGGCACACCTTGACGCAATTCTGGGCGTTGGCGCAATCCGCCACACCGCCCGGGCCCATGACAGCCTCGAGCCGCTCGCGCGCATGCATCGCGCCGGTAGGATGCATGTTGAACAGGCGTACCTGGCTGAGGATGGCCGCTCCGACAAAGTTGTTGCGGCTGTTCACCTGGGGGCACACCTCGAGGCAGGCACCGCAGGTGATGCAACGCGAAAGCGGATAGGCCTTCGCTTGCAGGTCGGGCGCCATGCGCGGGCCCGGGCCAAGATCGTAGGTGCCGTCAATTGGCACCCAGGCCCTCATCCGCTTGAGGTTGTCGAACATCACCGAGCGGTCCACCATCAGGTCCCGGACCACCGGAAACTTTGTCATCGGCTCGAGGCGCAGTGGCTGCGCGAGTTGATCGAGGAGCGCAGAACAGGCCATGCGCGCCTTGCCGTTGATCAGCATGGCGCAGGAGCCACAGACCTCTTCGAGGCAATTCGACTCGTAAGTGATCGGCGAGGTCGGCTTGCCGTCGCGCGTGACGGGCCGTTCGGCGATGTCGCGCAGGCAGATGATCACGTTCATGTGAGGGCGCCAGGCAAGCTCGAATTCTTCCCAGTACGCCCGCTCGTGCGGCCCCGCCTGTCGCTTGACCCGAACGATGACTGTCTTCTTATCCCGCATGGCTATTTTGCTGCCCCGTACCGCCGCGGCCGCGGGGGGATGAGCGAAGCATCCACGGGCTCATAGCGAAGCTTGATCTGGCCGTCTTCGCAGCTGGCCCGCGTAGTTTTGAGCCAGTTCTTATCCTCCCGCTCAGGAAACTCCGGCTTGTAGTGCGCGCCGCGCGATTCATTGCGCGCCGCTGCCCCCCGCGTGATGACGCGTGCAAGGATCAGCATGTTCCCGAGCTCGCGAACGAAGTTTAGGGTCTGGTTCGACCAGCGCGTCCGATCCGAGAGATTGATCCTCTTCGAGCGCTCTTCGAGCTCCTGGAGTTTCGCGTCGGTGCGCTCGAGGTCCTTGTTGTACCGCACGACCGTGACGTGCTCGGTCATCCACTTGCCCATCTCCTTCCAAATGGCGATGGGATTCTCCGAACCCTCCTGTCGCAGCAGTTGCTCGTTCATTTGTTCCTGGCGCATGCGTTCCTGCTCGTACACGCTCTGGCCCACGCTTTCAAATCCCTTCTCGAGCCCACGGGCATAGCGCACTGCCGCCGGCCCGGCCACCATCCCGCCCCAGAGACAGGAGAGCAGCGAATTGGCGCCCAAGCGGTTCGCGCCATGGTATTGATACTCACATTCTCCTGCGGCAAAGATTCCCGGTAGATTCGTGCCCTGGCTTTCATTGTCCACCCACAGCCCCCCCATCGTATAGTGCATGCCCGGAAAGACCTTCATGGGTTCGACTCGCGGATTGACGCCGCGGAACTTCTCGTAGATTTCGAGAATACCTTCGAGTTTGCGGTCGAGCACCTCGCGACGGATGTGCGTCAGATCGAGATAGACGGCCGGCTCGCCCCCGATCCCGAGCTTCAACTCGAAGACAACCTTGTGGATGGCGCGTGTGGCGATGTCGCGGGGCACGAGATTGCCGTACGTGGGATACCACTCCTCAAGGAAGTAGAAGCGTTCCTTGGCTGGGATCTGGCCCGGCGCGCGCGTATCGCCCGGCTGCTTCGGCACCCAGACGCGGCCGCCTTCCCCACGCGCCGATTCGCTCATCAGGCGCAACTTGTCTTCGCCGGGAATGGCCGTGGGATGCACCTGAATGAACTCACCGTTCGCGTAGTCCACGCCCTGTTGAAAGAGCGCCGACTGCGCGGAGCCCGTGCAGACCACCGAATTGGTGGAGCGGCCGAAGATGGCGCCGATGCCGCCCGTGCAACAGATCGTCGCGTCGGCAGGAAACGTGCGCACCTCCGCAGTCTTCAGGTCCATGGCACAGATCCCACGGCTCACGCGTTTGCTGTCCAGCACCATGGAGAGGAAGGTCCAGCCCTCGAACTTCTTCACTTTGCCTTCGGACTCGAAGCGCCGCACCTGCTCGTCGAGTGCATAAAGCATCTGCTGGCCGGTCGTGGCGCCAGCGAACGCCGTGCGGTGATAAAGCGTCCCTCCGAAACGCCGGTAATCGAGGAAGCCCTCTGCCGTGCGATTGAACATCACGCCCATGCGGTCCAGCAGATCGATGATCCCGGGCGCGGCGTCACACATGGCCCTCACCGGCGGCTGGTTGGCCAGGAAGTCCCCGCCATAGATCGTGTCGTCGAAATGCTTCGCGGTGGAGTCCCCCTCTCCCTTCGTGTTCTTGGCCGCATTGATGCCACCCTGCGCGCAGACGGAGTGTGACCGTTTCACCGGAACAATGGAGAACAGAGCCACCGGCACGCCGGCCTCCGCCACGCGGATCGTGGCCATCGACCCGGCCAGTCCTCCCCCCACGACGATGATCTTCGGCTCTCTCATTGCCCGTAGGATTCAAACGGGCGCCACCCGAGGCGGATGCTCAGCACAATGGACACGCCCACGACGCTGAAGATGATCGCAACCACCGCACCCAGGTAGGCAGCGGCGCGCTGTGAGCGCACGGTGGCTGTTATCCCCCATTTGCACAGGAAATTCCAGATGCCGTTCCCCAGGTGGAACGACGAGGCCACCACGCCCAGCAAATAAAAGGCGAGATACCAGGGACGCGCGAGCGCCCGCTCGACATCGGCGAACGTGGAGTGGCCGTGGGTGAGAAACCGTTCCGTATAGACGTGCCAGCCGATGAAGGCGAACGCCAGCAGACCCGACCAGCGCTGGAGCGTGTAGATCCAGTTGCTTACCCAGGGGTAAGCGGAGACATTGGACTTCCCTTTCCACCACACGTACACGCCATAACTGCCGTGGAACAGAATCGGCAGCCAGATGAAAGCCGCTTCAATGAACACCTTCCAGGGAATTGTCTGCAACTCGCGAGATGTCTCGTTGTACCTCGCCACGCTGACTAGAGCGTAACTATTCGACCAGAAATGCTCGGCAAGAAAGGCGCCGACAGGAAAAATGCCGGTGAAGGAATGGAGTTTTCGCCAGAAGAAGCTGTGGTCGGTTTCCGCACCAGGGGCAGACATGAACGCTCCGTCGGATCGCGTGCGGCGTGAAAATCCAACCTTCCCGGCGAAGCTAGTCGGGACGCCGGGCTGGGCTGTGCCCACTCGGTGAACAAAGTGAGTAGCGCCGTCCCGCTGCGGACTGTACAGTATAGGGAGAAGGCTGGATCATTTCAAGGCAGCGCGGGACTGTCGGAAATCAGCGCCAGGGCACCGAGCGATGTGATTATGATCGCCTGGCGCGTGGCAATCCACTGAGGAGCGCAGATGAGCGGACGGTTGGCGGCAGAGCTCGGAGGCATGATCGAAAACTTGCCGCAAGCTCCCGGGCCGATAGCGTCGGCCTCCCTGGCACAAGTGGCCGAGCACGTAGCCAAAGGATTCGGAGTCGGCCCGGACGAGGTTGCCATCCTGGTTTTGATCGAGCAGGGGAAATTCACTGGTGCGCGGCACGCCAGCGTGTTCGAAGGCGTTCCCCTCGGCCGGCGGCGTGGCGAGCTGATCCACAAAATCATGAGCGCGCCGATGGTCGCGGAAGGAAAGATCCTGGGCGTCGTCCAGATCTCTCGCAAGGGGCGCACGCCGACCGACGCTGGCCCCGACTTCACCACGAAAGAACTGCACGAGCTGACCTCGATCACCGGCGTCCTCGGCCGCTTCATCAAGCTCTGCGAGGAGTCCTGAACTCCGTGATCCGCGCGCGGCGATCCTTCTGGCGCCCGCGTCTGCTGGCTCTGGTGAGCCTGCTGTGGCTCTCCTCAACCGGTTCCACCCCAGGCAGCACATCCGCGAAGCTCAGTCTCACCCTGCTCGGCACCACCGACATCCACGGCCATGTCGAACCGCTGGACTACTACTCGAACCAACCCGCCAACCTCGGGCTGGCGAAAATCGCCACGCTCGTTCGCCGCGAACGGGCTGCGCACGCAAACGTCTTGCTGCTCGACTCGGGCGACACAATTCAAGGAACGCCGCTGGCCTATTACTTCGCGCGCAAGGACACCGGGAAGCCGAATCCTACGATCGCCGTGATGAATGCGCTCGGGTATGACGCTATGGCCGTGGGCAACCACGAGTTCAATTTCGGCCTAGGCGTACTTTGGAAAGCGAAAGGTGAGGCCCGCTTCCCTTTCCTGGCCGCCAACCTCCGTCAGGTCTACCGCGATCGCGCCCGCTCCTTTCCGCCCTACATGGTCAAGAACGTCGCGGGCGTGCGCGTCGGCATCGTGGGTTTTGTCACGCCGGGCGTGCCGCGCTGGGAAATCCCTGCGCACTATCGCGGCTACCAGTTCGAGCCCATCGTGGCCACTGCGCTTCGCTTGATTCCTGAAGTACGCAAGCACGCGGATGTGGTTGTGATCATCGCCCATTCAGGCCTGGGACCAGATCCGGAGAGCGGCCAACCTGCTCCGGCGGACGAGATCGCCGGGGAAAACGCAATGGTTGCGCTCGCCGAGCAGGTGCCGGGGATCGACGTGATCCTGTACGGACACACGCATCTCGAGATGCGGGAGAAATTCATCCACGGGGTGCTGCTGGTGCAGGCGAAAAACTGGGGCCAGTCGCTCGCGCGCGTCGAGATGGAGATGGAACGCGACCCCTCCGGCGAGTGGCGCGTGGTTTCCAAGCATTCCACGACGATTCCCGTCACCAGGGATGTCGTGGCCGACCCGGAAATCCTGCGACTCGCGGAGCCGTACCACGCCCAAACACAGAAGTACCTTGACACGCCGGTGGCTACTTGCGCGGTCCCGCTTGACGGTGCGACGGCTCGCTACGAAGACCATCCGCTCGTGGATTTGATTCACAAGGTGCAGCTCGAGGCCGGTCGCGCCGACATCTCCATGGCCACCATGTTCTTGCCCGGCATGCAAATTCCCGCCGGGAAGGTGACCGTACGGCAGATCGCTGCGCTTTACATCTACGAGAATACACTGTACACGGTGGAGATGACCGGAGGGCAGCTCAAAGAGGCTCTGGAGCACGCCGCGGGCTTCTATCCGGCCTGGCCCTTCTCCGCGGGCAAGCCGCTCCGCTTACCGGGCTACAACGCCGACTCAGCCGAGGGCGTTCACTACATCGTAGACCTATCCGCGCCCGCTGGGCAGCGCATCCACGAGCTCACCTACCAGGGCAAGCCGCTCGACGCCACAGCGAAGCTCCGCGTTGCCATCAACAACTATCGCTACACCGGCGGCGGCCACTACGCGGTGTATCAGGGCTTGCCCATCGTGTACCGGTCGGCGCAGGAAGTGCGTGAACTGATCATCGAATACGTCTCGCGCACGGGCACCATCCCCACGACCGCCGACGGCAACTGGAAGATCGTGCCGAACGAAGCGCGCGAGGCGATCCTGCGCGAGGCGCGCGAGCGAGAAGCCCGCGCCGGTGGCGACGCTTCGCGCTGACACACCGCGCCGAGCATCCGGGAAACATATTGACAGTCCCCTACGTTCTTGCTACTTTTCCGCTCTCAAAAAATTTTCCGCTCGCAAATCGACCTCAACCGAGGAGGCACCGCAGCCCGGCACGATCCATGGCGTATGTCGCGAAGAAGATCTTCCTCACCAAGGGCGTCGGTAAACATCGCGAGCGACTCTCGAGCTTTGAGCTGGCCCTGCGCAACGCAGGCATCGCGGCGTGTAACATCGTCCGCGTCTCGTCGATTTTTCCTCCGAACTGCAAGCTGATCTCACGCAGCGAGGGGCTGAAACACCTCCGACCTGGCCAGGTGGCCTTCACCGTGATCAGCGAGAACTCCACACGCGAGCCGCACCGTCTGATCGCCGCCGGCATCGGCCTGGCCTTGCCCGCGGATAAGTCCATGTATGGCTACCTCTCCGAGCACCACTCGTTCGGCGAGACCGAAGAAGTGGCTGGAGAATACGCCGAAGAGCTCGCCGCAGAGATGCTCGCCACCACGCTCAACGTGGAGTTCGATCCTGATTTGTCCTGGGATGAGAAAAAAGCGGTTTACCGCATCTCGAATAAGATCGTCCGCACGATGAACATCACGCAGTCTGCCGTGGGCGACAAGCGTGGCCTGTGGACCACCGTGCTTGCTGCCGCCATCCTCATCAGCGAAGACGACTAGCCTCGCCGTCCCCGCGGATTCCGACCCCCGACATGGGATCTGCGCTTGAAGTAGCCCAGGCGCTCGAGCACGGCTCCGGCGATCAGGGGGAGCGCAACGGTGGCCTCAGCGAACACCTCCGCGAGACGTCCCCCCTCCTCCGCGGGGAGGAACTTGCCCCAGGAGACAGCCTCGGAATAGGTACTCCCGGAAAGCCCGCCCCAGTGCACCGGTTCGGGGCAGATGCGCACGCCATAAGAATAGCGCTTCAGCGGCAGCTTCTCGTAGCCGCGGCGCGCCAGCAGTTCGGCGTAAACGCCGAATTGTTGCGACCAGTTGCGGGGCACTCCACCGCCGATCGTAAAGATGCCCATCTTCTTTTGCTCCAGCAGAATGCTTGCAAAGTGTTCAAAGTCCTCGTAAGGGTCAAAGCGCAGCAAGGGACGTCCGGAACGCTCGCGGGTCTTTTTGTGCAGCGCGAAATCAATGCCCAACTCGGAATCGGTGAAGGCGGGCACGAACACCGGCACGTCGTATTCGCGCGCCGATTTCAGAATCCCGCGGCCCGGGGAGTCTCGTCCGAGGAACTCTCCGATGCGCTGGTTCAGCTTCCAACTGCACACCGCCTCACGTGCATCCCATTCCTCCAGAATCCCTTGTACCACCTCTTCGACATGGTCGAGGTTCACCTCGGGCTCGAGCGAATCATAGACACGGTTATAGCCGGCGCGGAAAAGCTCGCGGTCATTCATGCGCGAGTCATAGCGGAAGTGCGAGCGGCCCGTCGCTTCCACCAGGCCATGAGCCATCAGCGCGCCCGTCGAAACGATGGCATGAACCACGCCCGATTCGATCAGGTCGCAGAAGACCAGGCCCATTTTCGCCACCGTCATTGCGCCGGAGAGCGTCATCACCACGAAGCAATCCTTGTCGCGCGCCATGGCCTCCAGCACGTCGGCAGCGTCGCCCACTTGCCGAGCGGTCAAGGCCGTCCGGCCCATGGCGCGCACCAGGTCGTTGATGGTCCGCACCTTCGCAAGATCCAGCGGGTAGATCGGTGTCAGGTGGTCCTTGATGGGGTCGTGCAGGACGCGGCCGGTCACCGTTTTTCCTTTTGACATGGAGTGTCCCCGTCGTTCAGAACTGCGCTCGGACCGCGTGTGTCCGCGCGCAGGAATTGATAGCGCAAAATCCGTCACAAGGAAAGCGGGAAAGTAGCCGGAGACGCCGAACAACCCTCATCCCTCGAGACCAATGATGGTACACTCCGCTCTATGGTGGGGAAATTCACAGTGGGTTTGGTGCAAATGAGCTGCTCGCTCGAGCCGAGCAAGAATCTTGCCAAGGCTGAGCAGCGCATCAGCGAGGCCGCAGAGCGCGGGGCCCAGATCATTTGTCTCCCGGAGCTGTTTCGTTCGCAATACTTCTGCCGTGAGGAAAACGCCGATCTGTTTCGGCTCGCCGAGCCCATTCCCGGTCCCACAACCGAGGCTCTCTCGAGGGTCGCACGCCAGCACAATGTCGTGATCGTGGCATCGGTGTTCGAGCGCCGCGCGGCGGGCGTGTACCACAACACGGCCGCGGTGCTCGACGCCGACGGCTCGCTGGTGGGGCTTTACCGCAAGATGCATATTCCAGACGACCCGCTCTACTATGAGAAGTTTTATTTCACGCCGGGAGATCTCGGCTTCCCCAATTTCGACACGCGCTGCGGGCGCCTGGCAGTGCAAGTCTGCTGGGACCAGTGGTACCCGGAAGGCGCGCGGCTGGCCAGCCTACGCGGTGCGAACATCATCTTCTACCCAACGAGCATCGGCTGGCATCCTTCCGAGAAGGAGCCGTTCGGCGCATCGCAACTGGACGCCTGGCGCACGATCCAGCGCGCCCACGCCATCGCCAACGGGATCTACATCGCCGTCGTGAACCGCGTCGGCGAGGAAGGACCACCCGAGCATCGCCTTGAATTCTGGGGCGGCTCTTTTGTCGCCGACCCCTTCGGACAAATCTTGGCGGAAGCTTCGACGAGCAAAGAGGAGACACTCGTCGTCGAATGCGACCCCCACCGCATGGAAGAGGTCCGCCGCAACTGGCCTTTCCTACGCGACCGCCGCACGGACGCGTACTCTCCGCTGCTTGAGCGATGGCTGGATTGAGCCCCGCGCCACCTCCACGCTCGACTCCACACCAGCTCGGATACCGGCTGCCGGCGGAGTGGGAACCCCACGAAGCCACCTGGCTCGCCTGGCCGCACGAAAAGACTGATTGGCCGGGTAAATTTGCACCGATTCCATGGGCCTATGGCCAGATCATTCGCCGACTTGCCCGCGTGGAGCGCGTGCGGATTCTCGTCAACGATCAGGACGCCGAACAAAGTGCTCGGCGCGTGCTCGAGAGATGCGGGGCGGATCTCGCCGCCGTGGATTTCCTCCGCATCCGTACCAACCGGAGTTGGACGCGCGATTTCGGCCCCATGTTCGTGAAAAATGGGAAGGGCGAGAAAGCCATCCTGAACTGGCGCTTCAATGGCTGGGCAAAGTACAACAATTGGAAACACGACGACGGAGCCACTGGCAAGCTGGCTCCGAAACTGAAGCTGCCCGTGTGGGAGCCAGCTCATAACGGGCGACGTGTTGTGCTCGAAGGCGGGAGCATTGACGTCAACGGCCGGGGCACGCTGCTCACCACCGAAGAGTGCCTGCTGAGCCGGGTTCAGGCGCGCAACCCCGGTCTCGACCGCCGGGAGTTGCACCAGACCTTCCGCGATTATCTGGGCGTCACCCACGTCCTCTGGCTCCGCAACGGGATCGCCGGAGACGATACGCACGGTCACGTCGATGACCTCGCACGCTTTGTCGATCCGAGCACCGTCGTCACCGTTGTCGAGCGCGACAAGACCGACGCCAACTACCAGCCCTTGCTCGAGAATCTTGCGCTCCTTCGCGAGATGAAGGATCAGGATGAGCGGCCGCTGCGCGTCGAGACGCTGCCCATGCCCGAGCCGATCTTCTTCGCTGGACAACGGCTGCCGGCGAGCTACGCGAACTTCTATATCGCGAACCAGCTGGTGCTCGTTCCGACGTTCAACGATCCGAACGATCGCCTGGCCCTCACTGCGCTGGCCGCGTTATTCCCGGACCGCGAAGTCGTGGGTATCGCGTGCGTGGATCTGGTGCTGGGGCTGGGCACGTTGCACTGCATGACCCAGCAGCAGCCGGCCTAGCGAGCCTGGCCCGGGGCCTCCGAAAACATTTTGGTATTGCCATCGCTTGAGGTAAGCTCCGCCGCACCGCCACGCGGTTCTGGCTGGCTTCTCGGAGGCGCCCGTGAAACTCACCATGACGCACTCGCTGATCGGTTGGCTCTTGATCGGATTGATCGCCGGCTGGCTCGCTGGCAAGGTGACGCGCGGTGCCGGCTTTGGCTGCCTGGCCGACGTGATTCTTGGTCTAATCGGGGCCCTGCTCGGCGGCTGGCTATTCTCGAGGTTCGGCATCTGGGGCAGCGGCTCCCTGTTCAGCCTGGCGGCCGCGACCGTCGGAGCAGTCCTGCTGGTGGCGATTGCCCGGCTGATCGCCGGCAGGCGCTGAGTCGCTTCGCGGCCCTTGCGCCTCGCCGAACGACCCCTTTGACTCTCCCCCTTTGCCGATGTGATAGGATAAATCGTTCATTGGAGGCTTTCGAACCGCATTGAGTCAACCTTCCTTGTGGGCTATCCCGCTCGGAGGCCTGGGCGAGTTTGGGATGAATATGCTCGCCCTGCGCTTCGCCGATGACATCATTGTGATCGATGCCGGGATGATGTTCCCCGAGGCCGAACTGCTCGGCGTGGACTTCGTCATTCCCGACATCACCTATCTGAAGCAGAACCGCGAGCATGTCCGCGCCATCATCCTGACGCACGGCCACGAAGACCACATCGGCGCACTGCCGTACATCCTGCGTGACCTCGGCGTCCCAGTGTATGGCACACAATTTACTCTCGCGCTGGTTCGCAAACGGCTCGAGGAGCACGGCCTGCTCGAC
>DATFXF010000140.1:0-6044 GCA_035258565.1 Candidatus Acidiferrales bacterium | reverse complement strand
CCGGCGAAACCAAATGGAAGCATCAGGCGGAAGTGCTGCAATCGGCGGCCGAGTTTCACGCGGCAGGCGGGAAATTGATCAGCCTCGAGTTTCCACGCACAGAAGTCCAGCATTTTGGCGACGTGGCCATTACCTGGAGCGAGTACGTGCTGGAAGTAGAAGTGGGAGGGAAGCGGTCAAAGTCCTCGGGCCGCGTCACGGAAATTTTTGTGAAGCGCAATGGTCAGTGGACAAATCCAGGATGGCATACCGATTCGGAAGGTTCGTTGACACTGCCGCCAGCATAAAGTGGAGCATGTGGGATTTCATCCTCCAACGGTCACTTGACTGCGCTTAGGATTGTGAAGTATCGAATAAGCTGACATCGCCATGGTCAAGGGGGCTCACTTTCTTCTCTACAGCAAGGAGCCCGAGGCGGATCGCGCATTTTTCCGCGACATTCTGCAGTTCTCCTCGGTGGACCTGGGCGAAGGCTGGCTCATCTTCGCTCTGCCGCCCTCTGAGATGGGCGTACACCCCGGCGAGTTTGTGCAAGAACATGGCGATCACTCCGTCCTGGGCTGCATCCTCTACCTGATGTGCGACGATCTCGCGGCCACCATGCAGTCGCTCGCTGCGCGGGGCGTGGCATGCACCGAGGTCGAGGAGGCGCCTTGGGGCATAAAGACCACCGTACGCTTACCCAGCGGAGGGGAAATCGGTCTGTACCAGCCGACGCACAAAACGGCCATCTGAAGTTTTTGGACCGCCGCGACCTAGCGCGGCGGAGCCGCAAGTCGCCGTGTCATCGTGGTGAGGAGACCGGCTGCCTAACTCAAGCGCAGATCAAATAGTGCCAGCCAATACTGAACGGATTGCAGAGCAAAGCCGCAGAGGATGAGTCCGATGCCGAGTACCCCAAGCCATCGCTCCGGAAGGTTGTCAGCGTAGTATTCGATGTAGGGATTGATCGTGATCCCGAGGCCGGTGACAATGCCTGTCACAAACCCTACGCGAAGCGCAAAAGACCACGCATGGTCCACGTGATGGATGAAGGCGCTGCAGATAAGCGCCGCGACCATGTACCCAACAGTACGAACCACCGTTCCCCAAAACTGACGACGCGTAAGCCGTGGACGGCGAGACGCTGCATAATCGGTGGCAGGACGCATGCCGCGAGAGTAGGCGAATACTTGGCCGGCGGTGATGAGAATTGCAAATGAAATTGCGAATCCGAAGCCCAGACTCCAGTATAGTCCGGCTCCGAAAGCGGAGCCGCGGATGGCGGCAAACACTCCTTCCCAAGGCAAGGAGTAATGATCTAGCCCACGAGCTGCTCGATTGAGTTCAATGGATAGGGTGATGCCGGTCGCCATCCCGGAAGCTAAGCCAAAGAAGAGACCAAGGCCAAGGCCGTAGCCAATGCCGAAGACAACGGAGTACGTCACCGCGCGGGTAAGCAGCCGCAACGGACCGTGTTGTCCACCCAACAGGTCGTAGGCAAGATAAAGACTGCCTAGGACATCAAGACATGTGCCCGTGATGCTGATGGCCGCGACTGTATGGTGGTCCATTTAACGTGGGTAGAGCTAACACTTGCGGGCAAGCCGGAAGTAATCCGCACACAGCGTTATGCTAACCGCGGCATTTGACGAAATCACGCGATTTCACCAATGGAGCGATAACTGGCGCAGTGCCAGGTCTCCGCGAAAGTGGAGTCGTCCGTCACTGCCGGAGAGGCGACGAACCAGGAAAGACTCTAGGCCGTGAGCTCTGCTCGGATCCTTCGACGGTCAGGGTAGGGGCGGGGGTGAGCTGGCGTTGAGGAGCGGGGCCGGGCGAGGCGGGCCGAATAGGTCCTTATAAGCTTGCGGCAAAAAGACGAGCCCCAGCAGGCCCCGGGTGAGCGAAAAGGCCAAATGGGAAGCCAGGCTGTAGGCGAGAAGTTGCGACCCCGCGGCGTAGTCGCGAAAGAAAAAGATCCAGGCAGCCTGCGTTGTTCCTAAGTGGGCAACGGTGATGGGGAGTGCCGCAAGCATGAAGATGATGGGGAGAAAGGCCATCATTCGACCGAAGGGGATATTCATCCCGAAGGTTTTCACGGCTAGAAAATGGATGAACAGCGATACGAGGAACATCGGCGCGCGCAACAAGACGAACTGGACATAGCGTTCGAGGGGAGCTTGGGCAAAGGTTCGGAAGATGGACCATTTTCGGACGCGGACGCGGCCCTTGAGGCTCGGAACATATCGTGTGAGCGGGGAAAGTAGGACCCTCCAGGGTGCGAAATCCAACCGCGCGTAAAGCAGAAAAAACAGCCAAAAGAGGACGTACCCGGCTGGCACCCAGAAGAGGTCTTTCGGCACTCGTCGAGGGAAACTCAACATTCCGCAAGTAGCCCAGATCGCCAAATGAGTCATCTCCCCCAGGGTCATAAAGAGAACGGTGCTGGCCAGCTGGAAAAAGGGTGCGCGCAATTGCCGGGTGAGATAATAGGCCAGAGTGCCGCGCGCCAATTGCGTGTTCAGAAGGGAGGCCACGTAGGTCGCTGCGCGGATCGGGAGGAGTTCCCCGTAGCGCAGCGGCCCATGAAACCAGCGCAGCACGATGTCCAAGACCAGGGTATCCCAGCCGAAATAGAACAGGCTGTTGGGAACCATGAGAATAGCGAAGCGCACATAGTCTGCGCCCTCGAGAGCCTGAATGAACTTTGTGAAAGGGATGCGCTGGAAGATGAAAAAGAAGATGACCACCGTGGCGGCCGGCGGCAGCAGTCGCCTCCACAGGCGAACCGGCCTTTCCGCGTCAACCGAGGGAGGGAAAGACTGCCCCAAAAGCGGAGTCCTCCGGGAGTCCTCGGCATTTTAGGGCTTCTAGGTGCCAAAAGAAATGATGCCGTCCAGAAAACTGCGTGCGGCGGCGAGGCCGCGGAAAGGCTTCTCCGAACTCCGGTGGAGTCCGAAGCTACGCCGCTTTGTTGGCACTGCCCGCGTGGCTAGCCTGGGGACGGCCGATCGCGCAGCTTGTCCCCATGTGGTGCCTATCTGTTTTGTGCTTTCCGGGAACACGATTTACTCTGCGCTGGACTCGAAGCCTAAACGCCTGGCGGCTCGGAATCTGCGGCGCCTGCGAAACATCATCGAGAATTCACAGGTGGCCGTGCTCGTCCACCGTTACACGGAGGATTGGGAACAGTTAGCCTATGTTCTAGTGCGCGGCCATGCCTCCCTGGCCGGCGCCGGGGAGGCACAACGTGCCATTCGTTTGCTGCGCCGAAAGTATTCCCAATATCGGAAGATGCCGCTCACCGGCCGGCCCATCATCAAAATTTTGCTGACCTCGGCCTACGCCTGGGGTGCCTTCTAGGATTCGTTCCTCCTGAGCTGAACCAGTCGATCAATGAAATCTCCGGGAGCTTGCTGCTAGGGGGTGGAAGGATCAGTTCAGGCTTCGAAGCCGAGACTTCGAGAGATTTTTCTGGCCGTATCTCTGGCCAAGTTGCCCAGAGATTCCAGCTTTTGGCGGCTGACTTGAGCAGTGGTTCCGGACACGCCAATCGAGGCTTTGGCTTTCCCTTCGTGATCGAAAACAGCAGAGGCGATGCAGCGCACGCCCGTACCACACTCTTCGTCGTCCACGGCATATCCCCGCGTACGAATCCTTTGTATCTCCCTCTTGAGAGCATCCTTGGAGCCGATCGTTCTGTTGGTGCGGCGAGCGAGCGCCTTGGACTTGAACAGCTCGTCGAACCGCTCGGTCGTGAGATGAGCAAGCAGCGCTTTGCCCAACGCCGTGCAGTGGGCGTCGATGCGACGCCCCACCCAGGTGTTTATCTTGACCAGGCCGGGGGACTCCACTTTATCCACATACACTACCTGGTCCCCATCCAGGATGGCCAGATGCGCCGTCAGCCCGGTCTCCTCCACTAGGTTGACCAGATAGGGTCGGGTCTGCTCGCGCAGTTCGGTCTTGCCCAGGCAAAGGCTGACTAAGTCGAAAATCTTCAGCCCCAGGCTGTAGTGTCCGGTCCGATCGTCGCGCCGGAGAAAGCCGCTGCGCTCCAGCGTAAGCAGGATGGTATGGGTGCTGCTTTTGGGAGCATGAATTTTGCGGCTGACGACGGAAACACCCATGCCGTTCCGGGCATGGGCCAGGGTTTCAATGATGGTCAGCGCACGCCGGACGGAGGACACACTGGGAGTTTTGGTGGGGACCAATCTTCCCTCCGAGCCGATCATAAACCTAGTTTGTACAGGGGCCTATACGCCGTCCATATATATGGAAGAAAAATCTTCCGGGGAGTGGCTTCTCATTGACACTTCCCGGACGGGCGTCCTAACATCCGGCCAACAAAGCGCGGTCAATTATGCGCTCGTGTCCTCGAAGGAGATTTCCCGTCCTGTCGGTGTTACTCGACACCATCCTCAAAGGAGCACCTATGAAGCCGGCCGATCTACACATACGGATATGGCTCTTGGCGATCTGGCTGGTCGTTGGGGGAGCAGGAAGGGCCGGGGCACAGGTCTTCCCGGGCCGCATCGTTGGCACCGTGACGGATTCGCAGGGCGCGGTGGTTCTCGGTGCGGACATCAAGCTCAGCGCGCCCGCGATCGGACTGGAACGCAAGGCCACAAGCGATTCCAATGGAAACTTTCGCTTTGTCGAGCTGCCGCTCGCTGCATTTGACCTCTCCATCTCCAAAGCCGGCTTCAAGACCTGGGTAGAGAAAGGAATCACCACTTCGGTAGGGCAGGTAAACGAGGTCAACGCCATCCTGCAGGTCGGCGACGTCAACTCCATGGTCGAGGTAACAGCAGCGCCGCCGCTCCTCCAGATTGAGACCAATGCCCTGGGCGGAGTGCTGGGGGAGCGCGAAGTGAGCCAGCTTCCCATCGGCAACAACGATTTCACCCGTCTCGCGCTGATTCTTCCTGGGGCGACCAACAACAACGCGTTTGCGACGGCAAACTACACGATCAATGGCTCGCGCTCCGCATCGCAAGCCTACCTGATTGACGGCGCATCCAACACGGATCCCGACAACCGCAATCCGGGCGTCAACCAGGGTGGTAACTCCGCCACCGGAGCTACCCGCCTGCCGCCTGACGCCATCGAGGAGGTCCGCGTGGTGGCCGCCGGTCCCGCAGACCTGATGGAAACAACGGGGGGAGTCATGGATGTAGTGCTAAAGAGCGGCACCAACAGTTTTCATGGCTCCGCATACGAAAGCCACCGCGACGCGGCGCTGGACGCCCACAACTTCTTCGAAAACCTCGGGGGCATCAAGAAAGCTCCTTTTATCTGGAACGAGTTTGGCGTCACTGCGGGTGGACCGCTCTTTATTCCTCGCGTCTATGACGGGAGGAACCGCACGTTCGTCTTTGGAGCCTACGACGGCAGCCGCTCGAAACTCGGCACCACGCTCAGTTCCCGCGCACCCACCGATGCTCAGGTTCAACAAGCGAGCGCCTTGTTGGCCACGAGAGGAATCTCACCGAACCCGGAAGGCCTGGGCATCCTGAATCTATACAAACCGCTGAGTGGCAACTTCGTGGTGAACAACCGGGGTAGCCAATCGCCAAACAATTATGTGTTAAAGGTAGATCAACGTATTTCCGACAAGGATTCCCTCAGCGCCCGCTACCTCTTGGGAAGCGGGCTCGACCAGTTCCCCGAGGGCAACCCGGGTGCGGGCGGCGGCTCGCAACTGGAGAAGTACTTCGGGGTCACGCCAGCACGCGCTCACAACTTTGCCGTCAGTGACGCACACCTCTTCTCGCCTACCATGACGAACACTATCCGGTTGGGCTACAACCGCACCATTCAGTTCGGGAATAGCCGGGATAAGGATTTTGATCCTAATTCCATTGGGCTCAACACCGGAGTGGGTCCGGCGGATTTCGGCCTCCCAGAGATTGATGTGGGCGTAGGCCCCGGAAAATTCGTGAACCTGGGCAGCGGAAGATCCCCCCGAGGGCGAACCGGCATCACTTTTCAAGTGACGGACGACCTATCCTTCACCCGCGGCTTGCACAGCCTGAAGTTTGGCGTGAACTGGTTTCGGA
>DATFXF010000139.1:0-4928 GCA_035258565.1 Candidatus Acidiferrales bacterium | reverse complement strand
GCTCCTCCTTTGGATAGATATAGCCCTCCGGTAAAATCCCCAACCGCAGCAGATGGGCTAACCAGCGCGCGTCTAACTGATCATCCGTGTGCTTTAGTCCTTTATACTGCTCGATCGCCGTGGTGTTCGCCAAGTGCACTCGATGACCAGCGGCCCTGAGCCCATCCACCAGCCAGTTCCACTTGTAGGTCGATTCCACCACGATCCCTTGGAGGTTCTCGTGATACGGGACCAGCGCCGAAAGAATCTCGCCCCGCTCATTGCGCAAGCGTTTCTGGTACACCACACGATCCTGTTCGTCGATCACGACCAGGACGCTGTTATTTGCATGCAGATCGATCCCGCCATATCGTGCCATCTGAGTCTCCTCCTCTCGGGTGGTAAGTGTGGGTTTCGTTGGGGAACGATCCCCTTACTCTACTGCCCGGCTGAGGAGCCTTCTAGATGATTATCAGGTCTTGCTTTTTGCATAAGAATCCTCTTGCCTCAGCCTTCACCGGTCCTCGCTATGTGTTGCTGCAAGACCTGACTCCTTCCCCCTTTGCGGTTCAGGGTAAACCCGAAAGGTCTCGGTTTGGGCAGCAAACGGTGACTGGGGGCGTTAGCCATCATGACGTGGGGCGTCGCCACCACGGATGAAAAAGGAGATGCCAAGGGGTACACTGTGGGTGGTCACGGGCGGACCAGAGGTCGAGTCGCCTTGGTGCCGCGAGCCCGTGCGTTAGCCTGACCCGAGAGCCTGCCAGGCACCACCAACTGTTGCTGTGAGCACGCATAGCAGACTCTTTACTCATGCAGGCTCTCCCGCCGGGACCGAAAGGAGACGGCAATGGAAGTGCTGTATGCGTGTTGTTGTGGGATTGACGTGCACGCCAAGATGCTAGTGGCTTGTGTACTGAAGCAGGGGAAGAAAGCGGTGCGCACGTTTTCGACCATGACCGAGGACTTACTGCACCTGCTCGATTGGCTCAGCCAGGAGGGGTGCACGCACGTGGCGATTGAGAGCACGGGGGTGTATTGGCGACCCGTCTTTAACATTCTCGAAGGGGCCATGGAGGTGATTCTCACCAACGCCCGCGATGCCAAGGGGGGCAAAGCGCGCAAGACCGACGTGATTGATGCTGAGTGGCTGGCCGATCTCTTGCGGCACGGGCTGCTCAAACCCAGCTTCATTCCGCCGTTGCCCATTCGCGAACTACGGGAGTTGACGCGCTACCGGGAGAGTCTAGTGCGGGAGCAGACCGCGCTGGCCAATCGCATCCAGAAGTTAATCGAGAGCGCCAACATCAAGCTGGGGCAAGTCGCCAGCGATGCGCTCGGCGTCAGTGGCAAGGCGATGCTGCGGGCCTTAGCGGCGGGCGAGACCGACGCGGAGAAGATGAGTCACTTGGCGCGCCGGACCCTCAAGCGCAAGCAGCCCCAGTTGCAGCAAGCGCTGGAGGGACGATTCACCCAAGCCCAACGGTGGATTTTAAGCCAGTTGCTCGACCAGTATGACCACGTGGAAGCGGCGCTCCAGCGAGCGGAAGAGCGGATCCGGCAGGAGGTGGAGAACAGTGCGGACCCTTTCGTGCCTGAAGCCGTCCCGCTGCTCGACACCATCCCGGGCGTAGGGGAAACCGTCGCCCAGATTATCGTGGCGGAGATCGGCGTAGACATGGAGCGCTTCCCCACCCCCAATCACTTAGCCAGTTGGGCGGGCATGTGTCCGGGCAACAGCGAGAGCGCGGGCAAGCGCAAGAGCGGCAAGACCACCAAAAGGAGTGAGTATGGTGTCAGACTTGCCTAACTTGTCTAACCTCTTTCGTCGGGATAGGGGACGTTGGAGCCCTTATAGCCTAACTGGCCCCTGCAAGGGACGCTCACTCCGTTCGCGCCCCCGAGGGGCAAGGCGTTAGGCAGCGAACCGCCATTGCGGAAAGGAGACGAAAGCATGAAGGTCCTTATCGTCTATTACAGCACCTACGGCCATGTCTACCGTATGGCTTCCCTGGTTGCCGAAGGGGTTAAAGAGATTCCGGGCGTCCAGCCAGTGGTCCGCACGGTGCCCGAACTCATACCGCAGTCCGTGATCGATTCTCGGGAGGACATGAAGGCCGGAAGGGAGATGCAGCAGGACGTGCCTTTGGTCACCATGGATGATTTCCGTGAAGCGGATGCCATTGCTTTCGGAACTCCGACGCGGTTCGGAAACGTATCGGCACAACTCAAGAACCAAATCGACCAGCTGACGTCACTCTGGCTCAAGGGAGAACTGGAAGGCAAGCCGGCTGGCGTCTTTGTTTCCACCAGCAGCCTGCACGGCGGACAGGAAACGACGATTCTGACGCTCATGGCGCCATTGCTCCACCTGGGGATGATTCTCGTCGGTGTCCCGTACTCCACTCCGGAACTGTTCACCACGCAGGGGGGTGGCTCACCCTACGGTCCGGGGCACGTGGCGGGAGATGAGAACAAGCGCCAAATCGACGAACAGGAAGCGGCGATCTGCCGCGCGCTTGGCCGCCGTCTAGCAGTAGTCGGTCTGAAACTGCAACAAACTTAACAGACAAATACGAGTGGCTGCCTAACCCCCGCCTCCAGGCCGACCGCGGCCCGCGAGCGGTTCTAAACGGATGCGAAAGGCCGCGATGGGGCCACGGCGGCTGAGGCGGCGCGTTAGCCCGAATCTGACGATCCTCGACGATGGACATGGATCTCAACGATCTGCTGAAGAAACAGGGCATCGACCCGCAACAAGTTCTCGCGCTCCGACATCGACCGCACGAGCCGGAGCTCAACAAGGTGTTCCCATGGCTTGCGGCGGAAAAGCCAGCGGTATTCAATGCCTATCAGCAGACGCAAGGTCCCAAGCTCGAAAAGGTCATGGTATTGATGGGCGGCTCAGGCTACATCGCATCTTTCATCGGACATGAGCCAGGCAAGGCGTTGTTCGTTGGGCTGTACTCTATTGCGGGGTCGAGACCGCTAACCTACGGGCGCCATCTCGTACTCATAGGCTCCGGTCGCGGCCCTAGGCGTGGTCGCGTTTCCCCCGTGCGGGATAAAACGTCCGGCCGCAGCGCGTTTACTTGCCGGACAGTCAAGTAGGAACATCAAATGAACATCCAATCCAGCATACGGAGGTAGATATGGAGGTAGATATGAACGGGTCGAAGCAAAAAGGCCTCGTCGCCGTTATCGGGACCATGGGCACGAATACGAGCAAATGGACGCCCGCACTCCTGGGCTGCGGTTTTACGGTGCGCTCGCTGGTTCGAACGCCCGTGGTGGCGCTCGCGCCTGGACAAACGCAGATGCGCTTCGATCTTGAGGATAAGTCCGGCTATGAAGGTGCGTTGGGCGGAGCGGACATTCTCGCTCTCGTCACGCCGCCTCATCCCGATCAAGTGGCGCGAGAGACGGCGCTCATCGCAGCTGCCGAAGCGGCGGGGGTGAAGCGGATCGTCAACTTGTCGACGCTCGGGGCCGACCTGCCCGAGCCGATTACGGCGTTCGCGCGCTGGCAGCGGGAGATCGAAACTGCGCTCGCGCGGAGCAGCGTGCCAGCGGTGACACTGCGGCCCAATTTCTTCATGCAGAACATATTGGCGCAGCGCTCCGCGATCAGGAGCGGAATCTTCGCGCAACCTTGGGGCGCATTCGCCATGAGCGTCATCGACGTGTCCGACGTCGCCGAAGTTGCCGCAAGCGTCGCCGACGGCAGTCATGACGGAACGGCGATCGACCTGACTGGCCCCGAGGCGTTGACCGGCGAAGAGATGGCAGCCCTTCTGGCCAGAGCGGTCGGTTATCCGGTGGCATTCGTCTCGCCGGATCTTGCCGACTTTCGAGCCGCACTAGACCAGCAGCACACGCCGGCCTGGATGATCGACGCCCTTGTCGAGATCTATGGAGCGATGGCGGAAGGGCGAGCTCAGCATCTCTCCCACGTGTCCGATGGCGTCCCCTCGGTTCTGAAGCGACCGGGGCACTCGTTCGAAACCTTCGTTCGCGATCAGCTGTGAAATCCCGCACGAAGACCATCCGCCGGTCAAGGTTATCGACGCCCTGCTCGAGAGCCAATCGGGAAGGTGCAACGTTTCCGTCTTGCATCCGGGCGGTAGTACCTCCGGCTGGTTCTGGCGAGCCTTTGGGGGCTCGCTAGGCTTCCCAAGCGTCAACGCGGCGGAGAGCTTTTCGCGGGTGTCGGCGGCTCGATTGACGAAACAACTGGCTTTCCCCTTCTGCCGGGCCGCAGGCGCCTTCGCTGCGTGGCGCTGGGGTTTTCGCCGTATTTCTTCTGATATGCCGCACTAAATCGGCCCAAATGCATGAAACCCGCCTGCATTGCGATTTCGGTGATTGAGCGGCCGTCCTCGCCGCTCAACAGGCATTCTCTTACACGTTCCAGCCGGGCTTCTCGCAGGAACACGCTCGGCGTTGTCGAGCGCCACGTCCGCAAGGCCGTTTGAAGGGTGCGGACGCTGACCTCGAGAGCTCCCGCGAGCTGAACCACCGACATCGGCGCTTCCGGCAAGCGGGAGGCGTCTTCGTTGGAGACGCACCACCCGGGCGCTGCCGAATTTGGGTGCCTACTGTGACCGGATGCGGGAGCAGTATTACTCGGGTGAACATGAGCAGTAGGGGGTGAAGAAGACGGAGCGTAGGACGCTCCCTAACCCCTATCAGGCCGACGATGTCAAGTGGACAGACGGATGCCCTACGGGGGCGGGGTGGCCGTCCGTAAAACAGATAGTGAGTCGTCGTAGCCAAGCGTTCGCAGCTGACTTCATTTCGGTTGCTGGTCACAGCTTATAGCTGCACCAAACACCTAATGAACTTTGACGAACAAAATCGGTAATATTGGGGCCATCTCAGCGAACCGGAGCAGAGAGATGGCAGCACGACGAACTTTGGCCCTAAAAACGCGAGAGCAGCGCGAGTTA
>DATFXF010000138.1:0-3410 GCA_035258565.1 Candidatus Acidiferrales bacterium | reverse complement strand
GTGTGCCCTGCGGCTCGAGTTGCTGCGGCTGAACACCATGCCGGCGATGGACCACCGCCTGCTCGAAGATGCCGAGCGGCTCGGCGAACTGTCCGGCACTCGGCTGCGAAAGCTTGGGCGACTTTCGGTGCCCATGGTGCGCCGCCGCGGCGAGAAGGGCTTCCGTCGCGTGACCTGGGAGGAAGCCATCGGGTTGGTCGCCGAGCGGCTTCGCCGCACCGATCCCCATCGTCTCGGTTGGTATCTCACCTCGCGCGGCCTGACCAACGAAGCCTACTACGCGCACCAGAAGGTCGCGCGCTTCTTCGGAACCAATCACGTGGACACGAGCGCACGCATCTGCCACGCGCCGAGTACATCCGCGCTCAGCGCAACCGTCGGCTGCGCGGCCACGACATGCTCCTATTCGGACTGGATCGGCACGGACCTGTTGGTGTTCGTGGGCACAAACATCGCCAACAACCAGCCCGTAGCCACGAAATACCTCTACTACGCCAAGAAGGCAGGCACGAAGGTCTTCGTTGTCAATCCCTATTTCGAGCCGGGTCTCGAACGCTACTGGGTGCCGTCGGTAGCAGAGAGTGCGCTGTTCGGCACACGCTTTGCTGACGATTTCTTCCAGATTCATGTGGGCGGCGACGTGGCCTTCTTCTCTGGCGTGCTCAAGCATCTCGTTCTGAACCATTGGCTCGACCGCAAATTCATCGCCACGCGGACCGTTGGTTGGGCGGAGGTCGAAGCCAAGGCGCGCAGCCTTTCCTGGGAGGTGCTGGAGCGAGGTTCTGGACTGAGCCGTGTCGACATGCTCCGGTTTGCTGAGACCTTTGGCAAGGCGTCGAGCGCGATCATCGTCTGGAGCATGGGCATCACCCAGCATCGCTACGGCAGCGACAACGTCCGCGCCCTTGTCAATCTGCAGCTCGCCCGTGGCAATGTCGGCCGGCGGCACACCGGCCTGATGCCCATCCGCGGCCACAGCGGTGTGCAGGGCGGCGCCGAGATGGGGGCCATGCCGGGGGCGTACGTGATGGGCCTTGGCGTGGACCAGCAGAATGCCCAGCGTCTTGCCTCGCCCGAATTCTGGGGCTTCAAGCCGCCGGCTTGGAAGGGCCTGACCGCCGCGCAAATGATTCTGGCCGCAGAGCGCGGCGAGATGGACGCGCTCTGGCAGAGCGGCGGAAACTTCCTGGACACGCTGCCTGAGCCCGAGCGCGTCCGGCAAGCAATGGCCTCGATCGGCCTGCGCGTGCATCAGGACATCGTCATGAGTTCGACCATGTTCGTTGAGCCCGCGGACACGGTCGTTCTTTTGCCGTCGCGGACGCGTTACGAGCAGCGCGGCGGCGGCACCGAGACGAGCACCGAGCGACGCGTGATCTACAGCCCCGAAATTCCAGGGCCGCGGCCGGGCGAAGCCCGCGATGAATGGGAGATTCCGGTGCTCGTGGCGCGTCGCGCTGACCCCGAGCGCGCCGCCAGGATTTTTCCCTGGCGGGATACACAGGACATTCGCGGCGAGATCGAGCGGGTCTGTCCTACGTATCGTGGCGTCGCTCGGTTGTCGAAGAAAGGCGACAATTTTCAGTACGGTGGCCCGCGGCTGCTTGTCGATCGCTTCCTCACGCCCGACGGCAAGGGCCACTTCAGCGTCATCGAATTGCCGGAAGAGATGATTCCCAGGGGGAGCTTCCTGCTTGCGACGCGTCGCGGGAAGCAATTCAACAGCATGGTCTTTGGCGCCGAAGATGCCCTCACCGGTGCGCGCCGCGATGACATCCTGATGGCGGCCGAAGATGCTGGGCGGCTAGGCCTCGGGGACGGCGACCCAATTCTGCTGCGCAACGACCGCGGCGAGTTCCGTGGCCGCGTAAAGCTGGACCGCATCAAGCCGGGAAGCCTCGAGGGCTACTGGCCCGAAGTGAATGTGCTCGTTCGGGCGGGCTGCCTCGATCCGAGCGGCGTGCCAGACTACAACGCAGTCGTCGAGGTGGTCCCAGTCGAAGAAGGCGCGGCCAGCGAGGTTAGGGCACGAAAGGGTTAGCGAGGCAAAGATGGGAGCCCATTCGCCAACTGAGGAAGGGGTGCTCGAAGCCCTGCGCAAGGTGATGGACCCTGAGCTACACAAGGATCTTGTCACACTCGGTATGGTGAAAAACCCTACGGTACGCGACGGCGTCATTTCGCTCACGGTAACGCTGACGACGCCGGCTTGCCCGTTGCGCGATGCCATCGAGAAGGACATCCGCGAGGCACTCTCGCGGCTCGAAGGCGTCCGCGAAGTCCACATCCGCTTGGAGGCCAGCGTGCCGGCGGGGCGGACAGCGGCTGACAAACCGCCGCTTCCCGGTGTCAAGAACATCCTGGCGGTGGCCAGCGGCAAGGGCGGTGTCGGCAAAACCACGGTGGCGGTGAATCTTGCCATTGCGCTCGCACAAATGGGGGCAGCGGTGGGGCTCCTCGACGGCGACGTGTATGGCCCCAACGTGCCGGTCATGCTTGGTGCGACTGAGCAGCCTCAAGCCATCAATGAACGCACGATCCTGCCCGTGACCGCCTATGGCCTCAAAATGATTTCCGTGGGCCTGTTGAATCCGGGCGATCGCCCGCTGATCTGGCGTGGGCCAATGCTGCACAGCATGATTCAGCAATTTCTCCGCAGCGTCGAGTGGGGCGAGCTCGACTACCTCGTGGTGGACCTGCCGCCGGGCACCGGCGACGTGCAGTTGACGCTGATCCAGACGGCCCCCGTCTCGGGCGCGATTGTCGTGACGACGCCCTCCATTGTGGCGCTAGCCGACGTGCGCAAGGCCATTGAGATGTTCCGACAGGTGAACGTCGAGGTCCTCGGGGTCGTCGAGAACATGAGCCTGTTCGGCTGCCCGCACTGTCATGGTCAGATCGATCTTTTTGACCACGGAGAAGGCCAGCGGGTGGCGCAGCTCTTCAGCGTGCCCTTCTTGGGTGAGATCGAGATTGACCCGCGCATCCGCATCGGCGGCGATTCCGGCAGACCGGTAGCGGCGCTGGGCGAGGAAGCTCCGGGCGCGAAAAGTCTCTACGCCATGGCGCGACAGGCGGCCGCACGTCTCTCGGTGGTCAACATCCTGGCGCAGTCCCCGCTGGTGAAAATCCTCTAGTCGTGCAGCTCCTGGCTATGGGCGGGGATCCCGGAGCCGCGGAGCTGCCGGAGCTGCCGGGGCACTTGACAACCCGTTCGAAAAGGAATAGAGGGTAGTTGGAATACGCTCTCAGGGGTTCTGCTCTGTTCCTGGCTTGACTCCTATTTCGGCAAAGGAGGTCGGCCGATGATTTCCACTCGCAGAGATTTCCTGAAAGTCAGCACGATTGGAGGCGTCGCCGCGTCGATGTTGGGGTTTGATCTGGCCCCGGCGTACGCGCAGGTGCGCGAG
>DATFXF010000137.1:0-9547 GCA_035258565.1 Candidatus Acidiferrales bacterium | reverse complement strand
CATCGAATGCGTGACACTTTCGCTGTTGAGCTTCTACTAGCCAGTGTGCCGATCGAGCGGGTGAGCGTGTTGCTCGGGCACCAGAGCGTCCGCGTTACAGAAAGGCACTACGCTCCTTGGGTGCGGGCACGACAGGAACAGCTAGAGGCCGATGTCCGGCGCACATGGGATGCTCCGACACGGCTGAAACGACTGGCACGTACAGGGCACAGTCGTACCGTCTCCCCTTGTGTCCCTGGCGTGGGACGTCTCCTGGTCCGACGGAGGAGGACCAGGAGGTTTGTGTTGACCTAAGCGGTTCAACCCGCCCTCCCAAAAAAAGTTGTGGTCGTTCGAAAGCGGCCGGGCCGGTACAATGGCCCGGCCCCGCCCTGGGCATGAACGGCACCCGATGGCCCGCCAGGATGAAATCACTGCGCAGGACATCCTCGCGCATCTCGCGCGCGCCCGCACTCCCGCCCGGTTGCGCGACATCGCGCAGGGGCTCGGCTTGCGCCACCACAGTCGGCGAGCGTTGCCCCGACTCATCGCCCAGTTGAAGCACCGGGGAGAGATCGAGGAGCTTCGCGGCGGACGGTATCGGCTGGCCGGGGTAAAGCGGCCAGCTGATGAGCCGCACCGTGCGGAAGCCCCTCAAGGCCGCCAAGCGCAGCCCGTCCGGGTGTCGCGCACGATGCGCGATCCCAACCTGATCACGGGCCGCCTGGTCACGCATCGCGACGGCTATGGCTTCGTTGTGCCGGAGCATCCCGTGCCTGGCATGGAGGGCGACCTCTTCATCGGCCGTGACCGCTTGGGTGACGCCATGCATAGCGACCTCGTGCTCGCGCGCATCGAGCGCCCGAGCCGCGCAGGCATGGGGGGTCGCGCCGAGGGCCGCATCCTGCGCGTTCTCGAGCGCGCGCACCCGACGGTTGTCGGTCTGTTTCGCTACGGCGATCGCGGTAACGTCGTGCTCCCCTACGACCCGCGCCTGCTGCACGAAATCGTTGTCCCCCCCGGCGAAGAGCTCACGCCGGAGCTGCGGGCCAAACTCGGCCAGCGCCCCTCGAGCTCCCGGCGGGCTCGCTTGCCCGAACTCGATGGTGCCGTAGTGAATGTTGAGCTGACGCGCTTTCCGCGCGGAGGCGTGGCGCCCGCCGGGCGAGTGGTGGAAATTCTCGGCCGGCCAGGCGACTTCGGCGTGGACGTCGAGATCATCCTTCGCAAGCACTACCTGCCATTTCAATTTCCCAAAGACGTGCTGGCGGAAGCGCGCCGCGCTGCGCAGCCGGTGCGCGAGGGGGAACTCGCCGGCCGGCAGGATTTTCGTCACCTCCCCATCGTGACTATCGACGGGGAAACGGCCAAGGATTTCGATGATGCAGTCTATGTTGCGCAACTTGCCGACGGCCGCCGGCAATTGCAGGTGCACATCGCCGACGTGGCGCACTACGTGCCGCGGGACTCCGCGCTCGATCGGGAAGCGCGCCTGCGCGGCACCTCCGTCTATTTCCCCGACCGCGCTATTCCCATGCTGCCCGAGGAGCTCTCGAACGGCATCTGCTCGCTCAAGCCACAGGAGGATCGGCTGGTGATGAGCGCGCTCATGGAGATAGATTCCAGCGGCAAGGTGCTTGAGACCACGTTTACGCCGGGGGTGATTCAATCGGTTGAGCGGATGACCTACATCAACGTCAATAAGGTGCTCGAGGGCGACGCGGAGGCCAATCGACGCTACGCGCGGCTCGCGGGGGAATTCCAACGGATGCGCGAGCTCGCGCTTCTCTTGAACGCGAGGCGCGCCCGCCGCGGCTCGATTGACTTTGACTTGCCCGAGCCGGTGATCGAGTTCGATGAGCTGGGGCGCATGGTCAAGATTGTCCGCAGCGAGCGCAACATTGCCCATCGCATCATCGAGGAGTTCATGCTCGCAGCCAACGAGGCCGTGGCTGCCTATCTTGACCGCCGCGGCATTGCCTCGCTGCACCGCGTCCACGAGAAGCCTGACGCGAAAAAGGTCCTTGAGTTCGAGGAGATTGCGAAGACCTTTGGGTACTCGCTGGGCGTCGCTGAGTTGGCCGAACGGCGGGTCGTCGTCAAGCATGGCCGCGTGCCTGCTCTCGCCCGCGCCGGCCGGGCGGCGCGCGGCCGCGAGCGGCAGATGATCGCGGTCCTGCCGGGCACGATGGAACTCGACATCAGGCCACAGCATTACCAGCGCCTGGCGCAGAAAATCGCCGGCAAGCCCGAGGAGCGCATCCTTTCTTATCTCATGCTGCGCTCGCTCAAGCAGGCGCGCTACGCCGCGGACCCACTGGGCCACTTCGCGCTCGCTTTCGACCACTACACGCATTTCACCTCGCCCATCCGCCGTTACCCGGACCTGATCGTCCACCGCATCCTGAAATGGGCGCTGGCCCACCCAGAATCGCGCAGCAAGCCGGCGGCAGCTCGGAAGTGTGCCCAGGATTCGGCCCGAGCCGAACTCGGCCCCTACCCGCGTCTGGTCCTCGAGGAGATCGCCGAGGAGTCGTCCGAGGCCGAGCGCCGCGCCGATGGCGCCGAGCGCGAGCTGATGGACTGGAAGACAGCGCAGTTCATGGAGAGCCATCTCGGCGAAGAGTACGACGCCCTGATCATCTCCGTGCAGAAGTTCGGCTTCTTCGTGGAGCTGCTGGAGATTTTTGTCGAGGGCTTGGTGCCCATCACGACGCTCGAGGATCTGACCGGCGAGCGTTGTTTCTATCGCGAACGCGACCACTCGATCGTCGCCCAGCGCGGACGCAGGCAGTGGCGCCTGGGCGATCGCGTGCGCGTCCGCGCCGACCGCATCGACCCCATGCGCCGGCGCGTCGAATTTTCGGTAGTTTCCTGAGCACACCTACGGCCCGCGTGCTCCTTTTCATCGCTGCGCAGTTAGGTTATCTTTTCCTGCTTCTCGCGAGGTGGCCCCGTGGCGATCCGCCGCTGCCCGCTCTGTTTTGCACGAATTCCAGCCGGTCAAGTGGTAGCCTACTCGAACGAGATCCATTGTCCCGGCTGTAGGTCGCCCCTGGAGGTCTCCTCCGGGACCCGAGTACTGTCAACCCTGGCGGGGCTGATGGCCGGGGCCATTGCCTGGAATCTCTCGCGCGGTTCGAGCGGAATGCTGAGTTGGATCCTGCCGATCGTGTACACCTTCCTTGCCTTCAGCGGAGTGGCGGCGGTCTTCCTGATGATGACGGCGGACTTACTCGCCAAGCCTGCGGAGCCCACGCTCGAGCCGGTGCCCCTCGAATCCGGCCACGCGCGCGGCGCCAGCCGCCATTAACACGCAGCCATACCGGCGGCCCGAGTACTCACCACCCAATCGTACTATTGACCCTCTCTTTTGTCCCCGCGAGACTGGCAGCATGGCACGCTATTTTGCCCTGCTCGGGCGACACATCGAGGTGCGCTACCGAGCTGGCGCCCTTTTCTTGCTGGCAACCGGCACGCTCGTGGCCGACTCAGGCAAGTCCATTTTCCTGGAACAGCATTTTTCCCAACAAGGCAGGGAGAAAAATTTTCGCTGGGAGATTCCCTATCAGCACATCGTGGAGCTGACCGAAATCTCGGCGGAGTTGGAGCCTCAGGAGCCCATCCGGCCTGAACGCTCGGCGGCTGCAACGGCCGTCGCCGCCCCACTGAAGAATCGTCCCTCGGAAGCCTAGCTCCCCCGATTCTTGCCAACGGCGATCGCTCTCTCCGGGCGCAAAAAATCGTTTCGTGAGCCACCCGGAACGAAGTTATATTTCGCGCAAGCTAAACATCCGGGAGGTTCCTCGTGAAACCCGCGATCGGATTTATCGGGCTCGGTTTGATGGGCAAGCCGATGGTGGCAAATCTGCTGAAGGCAGGTTTCCCCGTTACGGTGTGGAACCGCACGCGCGCGCGAACGCAGGACCTCGCCCGGCAGGGCGCCGAGGTCGCGGCTACCCCGCGCGAGGCTGCCGCCGCAGCCGACGTGCTCATCACCATAGTGAGCGACCCGCCAGCACTTGAGGAAGTCCTCTGGGCGGGCGGGGCGCTCGAAGGTCTGCGCCGCGGCAGCACCTACATCGATTCGAGTACTGTCGCGCCGACGCTGGCGCGCCGCATCGCCGTGGCGTGCAGCGACCGCGGCGTCGAATTCCTGGACGCGCCGGTCACCGGCGGCACTTGGGGAGCGGAGAAGGGCGAGCTGGTCTTCATGGTTGGCGGCAATGCGGAAACGCTCAAGCGCATGGAGCCTGTGCTCTCGGCAATGGGCAAGCGGTGGTTTCATCTTGGTTCGCACGGCGCTGGCCAAACGGTCAAGCTGGCCATGAACATGATCCTGGCGCTCGAAGTGGACGCGCTGGCCGAGGCGCTGGCGCTCGTCACCGGAGCGGGGCTGCCTGGCGAGCGGCTGATCGAAGTCTTGCAATCGAGTATGGCACGTGCCACCGTGCTGGACGTGAAAGCGCCCATGATGCTCGAGGGGAACTACGCGCCCAGCTTCCCCTTGCGCCTGATGCACAAAGATTTGGGTCTCGCGCTGGACCTCGCCAACCAGCTCGGCGTGCCGCTGCCCGCCACCGCCGCCGCGCGCGAAATCTACAACGGTGTGAGAGGAGCTGCCAAAGAAGACCTCGACTACGCCGCCGTGGCCCGCTTCTGGCAGAAATCGTGATGAGCGGGGAGGGAGAATGGGCCGGTGGAGCCACAGTTGCGAGGGCTGATCCTTGCTCCGGTCCCTATGCTTACGGCTTAGCGGTGGGCGGGAAGAAGCACAGTGGGAGGTCGCGCGAAGTGCGCAGGCCCGCGGGGGCGTCGAGGATGACAGGAATGGAGTTCACGACCACAGCGGCAGTGGCGATGTCGCCGTGGATTCCCCCGGGGAGGCTCAAGCGGATGTTGGGCTCGCCGGTGAGCTCGATGGTGTCGCTTGTTTCCTTCGCGCCAACGTACATTCTCAGTTCCAAGTGGATTTTTTCCTGGCCCCCGCTGAGGCCGCGTGCGATCTGACCTACGCCGGCCACCTGACCGGGCCCGATCTCGAGGAACTCAGTCACCACGCGCTCGCGTCCCACGATCGGCTCGATCGTCTCGGTGATTTCGTCCACCCCGAGACCCAAGCCGTCCGACACCATGGCCACTGACTCGGGCAGCCCGTGATGCTTGATCTCGCCGGAGTCCACCTTTTCCTTGAACTCTTCGACGCTTAATCCCGCGCCAATCTTCTTCTGTAACGGCTGCCGGCGCTGCGACGCATCCACGATGCGGGTCGCTTTCGCGGACTCGATGCGCTGCGAAACGCCCGCGAGCGTTAGCACGAGCTTGTCCATGACAAAGCCCGGATTGACGCCCGTGCCCACCAGTGCCACGCCCCAGGACTTGGCTTCGGTGTCGAGCTTCGTGGCGAGGTCCGGATACTTCCGAAAGGGGTAGGCAAGTTCCTCGCAGGTAGAGATGACACAGGACTCGGCGGCGAGGCAGGCCAGCAATTGGTCGGCGACGTCGCGCAGGTAGGAGGACGTCGAGTGGATGACGATGTCGGCGGCCTCGGCCAGCACCTTGTCCGCATCGGAGGAAATCGCAACGCCCCAGGGCGCGTCGGCGGCGCCGACCACCTCCCCCAGGTCGCGGCCGGCTTTGGTGGGGTCGATGTCGATCGCACCGATGATTTGGACGGCCTGCTTCTCGCGCATCAGGCGAACGATCGAGGCACCAATTGGCCCGACGCCGTACTGCACGGCGCGAATCTTTTTTTTCACAAGGGACTCCGCCAGGCAATGACGCGCAAATACGAGCGATACCATAAAGGAAAGCCACCGAGTGTTCAACTGGATTCCCCGCGCGCCGGGCGCTCGCCTTGCCCGCCCAGCACCGACGCGTGATACCTGCGGCACGCGGTGCCACTTGCTACGCGCGCCCCGCTCCTGCGCACCCGCCATGACCTTCGCAATCAGTTTCTGCGCCTTGGTGGCACTTCAAAAGATCGAATTTGGGTGGGCTCAGAGCAGCGAGGCTCCGACCCGACCGCCACAGGTTTGGTAGAATGAAATCCTCGGGCCCACACGAAGGAACGCAGCCCTTATGGCAAGGCCAACGCAGGCTCCGGAAAGCCTGGAGACGCTTCAGAAGCACACCGAAGAGCGCGAGCGCGTGTTCGACGAGTTCCGCCAATGGGGTTATTTCGAAGCGGACCTCGACCCGTTGGGCTTCTTCCGCCCGCAGCCGCATCCCCAGCTTGCGCTCACCGGGGAGGCGGCGGAGCTAGCTCGTCGCTATTACTGCGGAACGATTGGCGCCGAGTTTATGCATTTGCCAGACCCCCAGCGGCGCCGCTGGGTTGCCGAGCGCATCGAAGCCACGCCTCCCGAGCCCGACCGCAAGTTCATTCTCGAGCGGCTGATCCGCGCGGAGCTCTTTGAACAGGTCTTGCAGGCGCGCTATCTCGGCACAAAGCGTTTCTCGCTCGAGGGAATGGCTGCGCTGATCCCAGCACTCGATGAAATCTTGGAGGGGGCCGCCGGGTTCGGCGCGCAAGCCGCGGTGCTGGGCATGAGCCACCGCGGGCGACTCAACGTCATGGTGCACATCGCAGGCAAACCGGCTGCGGATGTTTTTGCGGGGTTCGAGGATATGGATCCGCGCAGCGTGCTGGGAGGCGGCGACGTAAAGTATCACGTCGGCGCGACCGGGGAATACCAGACGCGCAGCGTCGGCAAGCTTCGGATTCATCTGGTGTCGAACCCCAGCCACCTGGAAGCAGTGGATCCGGTGGCGCTGGGCCGTGCGCGGGCCAAGCAAGACCGCTACGGCCGGGACGGTACCAAGCGTGTCCTACCCATCGAGCTGCACGGCGATGCCGCTTTCGCCGGCCAGGGCATCTGGGCCGAGACTTTGAACCTTGCCGACTTGAAGGGCTACTCGGTCGGCGGCACCGTGCACATCATTGTCAACAACCTGATTGGCTTCACGACTCGGCCCGGGGAGCTGCATTCCTCGCCCTTCGCTTCCGATCTGGCCAAGCGCCAGGCGATTCCCATCTTCCACGTGAACGGTGAGGATCCGGACGCGGTCGCGCGCGTGGCCCGCGTCGCGCTCGAGTACCGCTACACCTTCGCAGGCGACGTCGTTGTGGACCTGATCGGCTTCCGCCGGCACGGTCACAGCGAGGTGGACGACCCGACCATCACGCAGCCCCTGCTCTATCGCAAGATCAAGGACCATCCGCCGCTCTGGCAGGCCTACGCGAAGGCCATTTCAGTCGATCCGGCGGAGACGGTTGAGCAGGTCCGGAGCGAGTATGAGGCCGCGCAGAAACAGGCCCGGGGGATGAAGAAGAATCCTGTGCTGCGCGAGTTGCCGGCCTACTGGTCGGGTTACAAGCGCGGGTGTTACAACCCCGCTTATGAGGTCGATACAGGCGTTTCCGGTGATGAGCTCCGCGAGATCGCCGAGGCGCTCACGCGCTATCCCGAAGGCTTTGCCATCCACCCCAAGGTGAAGAGGCTGCTCGAGCAGCGCGCTGAGATGGGCCGCGGCACGCGCGCGGTAGACTACGCGATGGCCGAGGCGCTCGCATTTGGCGCCCTGCTCCGCCGCGGCACGCCGGTGCGGCTTGCCGGGCAGGACACCCGCCGCGGCACGTTTAACCAGCGCCATTCGGTCCTTGTGGACGTCGAGACCGAAGCGGAATTCGTGCCACTCGAACACATCCATCCAGAGCAGGCGAGGTGCGAGATTTACAACTCCACACTCTCTGAGGCCGCTGTGCTCGGTTTTGAGTATGGCTACAGTCGCGATTATCCCGAGGCGCTGGTGCTCTGGGAGGCGCAGTTCGGGGATTTCGCCAACGGCGCGCAGGTGATCATTGATCAGTTCATCAGCTCGGCCGAAGATAAATGGGATCTGCCTTCTGGCGTGGTGCTGCTTTTGCCTCATGGCTACGAAGGACAGGGGCCCGAGCACTCGAGCGCGCGTATCGAGCGCTACCTGCAACTGGCCGCTGAAGACAATATTCAGGTCTGCCAGCCATCCACGGCGGCGCAGTATTTCCATCTTTTGCGCCGCCAGGTGCAGCGACCCTGGCGCAAGCCGCTGGTCGTCTTCACGCCGAAGAGTATGCTGCGTCATCCGGACGCAGCGTCAAAGCTGGAGGAGTTTTCTCACCCGCGCTTCCAGACCGTGCTCCCCGAATCGGAGGTCGAGCGCGCGGGCCGTGTGCTAGTCTGTAGTGGGAAGATTGGCCGCGAGCTTCGACAAGAGCGCAAGCAGCGCAAAGACACCTCGGCGGCCATCGTCTTTGTCGAGCAGTTCTATCCCTTCCCGGAGAGCGAGCTCGCCGCGGAGCTCGCCAGGCATGCGTCGGCGCGGGAAATCGTCTGGGTGCAGGAAGAACCGGCGAACATGGGCGCGCTCTCCTATGTGCTGCCCCATCTGGAGCGCATCGCCAACGGTCGGCCCGTGCGCTCGGTGAAGCGCTCCGCTTCGGCCAGTCCTGCGACCGGTTCGGCGAAGGCGCATGAACTGGAGCAGAAGACGCTGCTTACTCTGGCCTTCACCACCGGCAAGAGCTGAGCGGGGAGGCAGCCGAATCTCGTAGACGCGCGAAATTCTGAGACAGGACACTACCTCAGTTTGCACCAAATTGATAAGCAAGACGCGGTTCTGTAGAATCGTCAAAGCCTAACTGATTGATTTCGCTTCGATAGGCCCGTAGCTCAGTTGGTTAGAGCGCCACCTTGACACTTCACAACTAGCGTAAACAGGCCGATTGCGACCTGTTGCGATGAGTCGCTGCGCCCAGCCGTAAGTGCTTCAGCTGTGGGCCTTGCGCCACTCTTCGGGATGCTATGTACTGCGGCGAACAGCGGGCCCCGTTGATCCAAGTGTGCACCAAAACGTGAACCAACTTCGCCGCATCGAAGAAGGTCATCGAAGCAGCCACAAAACTGGGCCGGGTTGATTTCTATTCAAGATTGCGCGTAGAAAATTTTCCGCCTTCGGCTGGCGGGACAGAACTACTGTGCGTCCTGCGCCATTACTGTGTCCAGGGAGAATCTCATCGAAGCCGCACGGCTTGGGCAAGTGGCAACACACAACCCCGAGGCCGACGCGCGCCGCGCGGAAACTCAACGCCGACAAGCCGCTGCGAAGGCACTTGGCGACCGTCCGAGCAGCCGGCTTGGCTAGATGAAGAAGCGTACCTGCGGAAGATTCAGCCTCGCCTCGCCGAAGTGACGGTTCCGGTCATATCGTCAGCCCTCGGCATCTCTGAGCCCTACGCCACGGACATTCGCGCCAGCCGACGCCGCCCACATCCACGGCATTGGCCAACTCTCGGGCGGCTTGTTGGCGTCGAGCCAGATGAGTGCCACACTCTGGTGCGTAAACTACCAGTCGCGGCGGCCACCTCTGCTGCGCGAAATCGCTGGCTTCCGCGTTCCTGCTACGATCGGCTATCTCGTTGTCTGTTGGCCCACAGGGTGAAGATATCCACCGGTAGCGGGAAAACAACAGTCGTATTTTTCTCCACGCCGATTTCCGTCATGGTCTGCAAGTAGCGCAGCTGGAT
>DATFXF010000136.1:0-8961 GCA_035258565.1 Candidatus Acidiferrales bacterium | reverse complement strand
TGTGGCGGGCAGGTTCGATGGTGCTGGCGGTTTTTGAGCCGGGAGAGCGGGCCGGGCAACGATCTCAGGCGGTTGGGTTTGCGGTGCGGGCTTGGCAGCCGGTGGTGGAGGAGGCTGCTCCGGGGGAGGCGGTGGGGGAGGAATCCTGGGGTTGATAGTGCCATTTTGGGCTGCCGCAGGCAGAACGGTCAGCACCAGGGCCCCGACCCAGACAAGAGCGCGCGTCCCACCAACCCGCCGCATCCCAAGCCTCACCATCCTTAGTTGCGGTCCGGCCGAGAAGGTTGCCTCGGGGCCGAGCCGGCGAGTGGGGGCCGAGGAGCCAAGCTTTATGGTTCACTGCACGAATCCGACGCTCGGTGCCGGAGTGGGTTCGGGCGCCTCCCGAATGGTGCCGAACTGGGTTTCATAGCGGGAGATGTTCTCTCCCAGAGCGCGCCACAAGCGCTTCGCGTGACCCGGGCTCAAGATGAGGCTCGCGACGAGCTTGCCCTGAGCCGCATTGGGGAAGATGTAGATGAACTGCATGGTGAACTCTTCCGCGTTGTGGTGGATCATCACTAGGTTGCTGTACTGCCCAAGCATCTCCTTCTCCTCAGCCTTGATTTGCACCTGCTGTCTGGCTGTTTCGTCCACGGCGACCTCCACCCGCGGTCGGGTTCAGGGAAGTTGCTTGCTGGATGCCACACTACCACAAAGCCGCTATCGCACGTAGCGCCGTGCCTAAGGGTTTTCGCGCCGCCGCAGGAGGTCGGCTGCCCCTTGTCGCTTGAGAAACGAGGATCCTAAAGGGGTTGACGCCCGACAATATTAAGTGTAGTTTACGAAAGGAGTTCATTTAGATTAACCATGGCGGCTTCTGAACCAACCCCGGGCCCCGGCCTGCTGACTAGATCGATGGCCGAGGTCGAAACCCCAGTGGAGGCCAACCGCGCCGCCAGCTGGCAGCCGTCCGGCATCCTGCCCTCGCTGCCGGAGGCCTACCGCACTATTCCCGTCTATCCAGGCGCGTCGGTGTGGCGCAAGCTGCTGGCGTTTGCCGGGCCGGGCTACCTGGTCGCGGTGGGCTACATGGACCCCGGCAATTGGGCCACCGACCTGGGCGGCGGCTCGCGATTCGGCTACACGCTGCTCAGTGTCATCCTTCTCAGCAGCCTGATGGCGATGTTCCTCCAGGCGCTTGCGGCGAAGCTGGGGATCGCCACCGGGCGCGACCTCGCCCAGGCCTGCCGGGATCATTATTCGCGCCGCGCGGCGCTCCTGCTCTGGGTGCTCTGCGAGATCGCCATTGTGGCGTGTGACCTGGCCGAAGTGCTCGGCTCGGCCGTGGCACTGAAACTGCTGTTTGGCCTGCCGCTGCTCGGCGGAGTGCTCATCACTGCGCTCGATGTGCTCCTTGTTCTTGCGCTCCAGGGCCGCGGCTTCCGCTGGGTCGAGGCCTTGGTTATAACGCTGATCGCCACCATCGCCGGCTGTTTCGCCTATGAAATCTTTTTCGCGCGGCCGCTCTGGCTCCGAGCGGGCCAGGGATTGCTTCCCAGCGGTGAGATTTTCCTCAACCGCGAGATGCTCTACCTGGCCATCGGCATCCTGGGCGCCACGGTGATGCCGCACAATCTCTACCTGCACTCGAGCATCGTGCAGACCCGCGCATTCGAGCGTCAGCCGGAGCACAAGCGCGAGGCCATCAAGTTCGCAGTGATCGATTCGACGGCCGCGCTCGGCTTCGCTTTCTTCATCAACTCCGCAATTCTGATACTCGGCGCCGCAGCCTTTCATCATCACGGTATGACCCGGGTCGCCGATATCTCCCAGGCGTTCGAGCTGCTGACGCCCGTGCTGGGTGCGAGCCTGGCCAGCGTGCTGTTCGCTGTGGCGCTGCTGGCTTCCGGGCAGAACTCGACGCTGACCGGCACCCTGGCCGGGCAGATCGTGATGGAGGGTTTTATAAACCTCCGGTTGCCGCCGTGGCTGCGGCGATTGATCACGCGCTTGCTGGCCATCGCGCCGGCGGTCCTGGTGATTGGCCTGCTAGGCGAAGGCCAGGTGACGAACCTGCTGATCCTGAGTCAGGTGGTCCTGAGCTTCCAGCTTCCCTTTGCCGTGGTGCCGCTCGTGCTTTTTACCAGCGACCGCCGGAAGATGGGCGAGTTTGCCAACCGTCGCTGGGTGACCGTGCTGGCATGGACGGTGGCCGTGGCAATTATTGCCCTCAACGCCGAGCTGCTCTGGTTGATTGCCCGCGAAGCGATCTAGCTCGTAGAACTGCTTTCGATCTGGCCGGTTCCAACGAGGAAAGCCGAAATCAGGAGTCCGGAATTCGTGCGATGATGTGTGTGCCCGGAGCAGCCCGAAGAAACAGAGCGGAGCTCACCATGACCAGGCTCTCGTTCTCGAACCGCAGGGTGTTCTTTCTGGCCCTCAGCCTTAGCCTTGTTCTTGGGCTCCGGTCGGCGCATGGCGACAAGAGCTGGACGGCGCCGGAGGAAGCCAAGAAGTTGAAAAACCCGGTCGCCGCCACACCGGAATCTCTCGCGGCAGCGAAAGCGATCTACCTGGACCGCTGCGCCCGCTGTCACGGAGAACAAGGAAAGGGTGACGGGCCCGAAGCGCCGATGTACTCGGTGAAAGCCCCCGACTTCACCGACGCGCACTTGATGGGGGATAGGACCGACGGCGAAATCTTCTGGAAGATCAGTGAGGGCCGCCGGCCGATGCCTTCGTTCCGCATGCAGCTCACCGACGAGCAGCGCTGGCAATTGGTGAACCTTCTGCGTGCCTTCCGGGCCAAGCCCGCTCCGCCGTCGAGCCACGCTCCGGCCAGCAAGAAATCCCGGTCACACAACCCCTAGCGCCGGGAGAGTACCCGTACCCCGGGATCCCCTCATGCGCTGGTCAGACCGCCGATTCTTGCCGCCGCCAGCCTCCGGCACTCCCGGGCAACGGCCCAATCCTCCTGGGCGCGCACGATCAAGATGCGCACGGCTGAATCCGACCGGGAAATCTCCTGATCCGCAGGCGACTGTGCATTCTTTGCGGGGTCCAGTCGCACACCGAGAAATCCAAACTGCTCACAGGCGGCGGCCCGCACTTCCGGTGAGTTCTCTCCAATCCCGGCGGTAAAGACCAAGGCATCGATTCCGCCCAGCACGGCAATCATCGCGCCCATCGAAGATCGCAGGCGATGCACAAAGATGTCGAAGGCCAGCTTCGCCCGGGCATGGCCGTCTCTCATCGCGGCCACGATCTGCCTCATGTCACTCGACATCCCGGAGATTCCCAGCAGCCCCGATTTCGTGTTCAGCAGTTCATCGAGTTGCTCCGCGGTCGACTGACCTTGTCGCAGCAAGTAGGTCAGTATCCCGGGATCGAGCGAGCCGGATCGGGTCCCCATCATCAGCCCCTCGAGCGGCGTGAAGCCCATGGTCGTATCCACGCTTCGCCCGTTTCGTATCGCCGCCAGCGAGCACCCATTGCCGAGATGGCAAGTTACGAGTTTCAGTGCGTCCAGATTCCTACCCAGCAGTTCTGCGGCGCGCTCTGCGCAATATTGATGATTGATGCCGTGGAATCCGTAGCGACGGATCCCTTGCGCAAGCCATTCATAGGGCCCCGCATACACGACCGCAGGTTGGGGCATGTGGCGGTGAAATCCCGTGTCGAACACAGCCACCTGCAGAACCGAGCCCAATCGTTTCTCGATGAGATCGATCCCCTCTAGCTCAGCGCGGTTATGGAGAGGCGCAACGAGCGACATGCGCTGAATGGCCGCTTTCACGTCCGGCGTGATGACCGTCGCCTCTTCGTACTCCTGACCTCCGTTCACAATCCGGTGACCCACGACTTCGATCTCCGAGGGTGCACGAACGACGCGCGCTCTTCCACTCCACAACGTGTCCAACAGATGCTCGATCGCTTCACGCCGCGACCCGATCTTCAGGCGCTCTTTAAGGTCGGTGCCCTGCGCGTTCCGCACCTGGACTTCGGCCTGATCGCCGTCCCACTCGATCTTGCCTTCCCAGGCGGGTACGGGCGGTTCGTCCGGCAGCGTGTCCTCGATGTCGTAGAGACAACTCTTCTCGCTGCTCGAACCCGAATTGAGCACCAGGATCTTCATCCGCTAGACGGGCCACTTCCAATCGCGGATTTCCGGGACATCGTCCCCATGCTCCGCGATGTACTGCTTATGCTCCACGAGCTTTCTGCGCAGGAACTGTTTGAAGTGAGCATTCACCCGTTCGAGCCGCGGTACCCGGTCCACGGCGTTACCCGCCAGATGAAAACGGTCGAGCTCATTGAGCACCGTCATGTCAAATGGTGTTGTCGTTGTTCCTTCTTCTCGATAGCCGTGGACGTGCAGGTTGTTATGATTCGTGCGGCGATAAGTGAGGCGATGGATTAGGGAAGGATACCCATGGTAGGCAAAGATAACCGGCTTGTCCGTGGTGAACATGGAGTCGAACTCGCGGTCGGGCAGCCCATGCGGATGTTCGCTCGTGGGCTGGAGGGTCATAAGATCGACCACATTGACGACGCGGATTCTGATGTCCGGGAAATGCCGGCGCAGCAGATCCACGGCCGCAAGGGTCTCGAGTGTTGGGATATCTCCGGCACAGGCCATCACGACATCGGGCTCGCTTCCCCGGTCGGTCGAGGCCCACTCCCAGATCCCGATTCCGTTCGTGCAATGCACAATAGCTGATCCCATATCGAGCCACTGCAGGGCCGGCTGCTTGCCGGCCACCATCACGTTGACATAGTGGCGGCTGCGCAGGCAGTGATCAGCCACCGAAAGCAGCGTATTGGTGTCGGGAGGCAGGTAAACGCGGACAATGTCCGCCTTTTTGTTCACCACGTGGTCGATAAAGCCCGGGTCCTGGTGGGTGAAGCCGTTATGGTCTTGCCGCCAGACGTGGGAAGTCAGCAGGTAGTTCAACGACGCGATCGGACGGCGCCAGGGGATGTCTCGCGTCACCTTGAGCCACTTGGCGTGCTGATTGAACATGGAGTCCACAATGTGGATGAAAGCCTCGTAGCAGGAGAGGAAGCCGTGACGCCCGGTCAGCAAATAACCCTCGAGCCACCCCTGGCACAGGTGCTCGCTCAGCACCTCCATCACCCGGCCATCTCTCGATAGGTGCTCGTCGGTGGGCAGAATCGGCTCCAGGAAGACTTTGTCGGTTGCTTCATACAAGGCATCGAGTCGATTCGAGGCCGTCTCGTCGGGCCCAAATACCCGGAAGTTCCTCGCGTCGGCGTTCAATTTCATCACCTCGCGCAGAAACATTCCCAACACTCGAGTGGCTTCAGCAATCTCTCGGCCCGGCTTCGGCACGCTTACCGCATACTCGCGGAAATCCGGCAGCACCAGATCCTTAAGCAACACCCCGCCATTCGTGTGGGGATTAGCGCCCATCCTGCGGCTGCCAGCGGGGGCCAACTCCGCCAGTTCCGGAATCAGGTGGCCATGGCTATCGAACAGTTCCTGGGGGCGATAGCTCCTCATCCATTCTTCCAAAACCTTCAGGTGGTCTGGCCGTGACGGCAGGTCCGTGACGGGAACCTGGTGTGAACGCCAGGTGTCTTCCACCGGCTTGCCGTCCACCATCTTCGGCCCCGTCCAGCCCTTGGGCGTTCGCAGGATGATCATCGGCCACACCGGCAGGTCCAGGGATCCCGCCGCGCGAGCGCCGTTCTGGATGGCGTGGATTTCCTCGACGACCGTGTCGAGGGTGTGGGCCATCAGTTGATGCATGGTCTCGGGCTCGCGGCCTTCCACGAAATACGGCTTGTAGCCATTGCCGGTGAAGAGCTGAGTCAACTGCGCGTTGCTTAGGCGGCCGAGTAGGGTTGGATTCGCGATCTTGTAACCGTTCAGGTGCAGGATGGGAAGAACGGCGCCGTCGCGCACGGGATTCAGAAATTTATTGGAGTGCCAACTCGCCGCCAGGGGCCCCGTTTCCGCTTCCCCGTCGCCCACCACGCAACAGACCAGCAGGTCCGGATTGTCAAAGGCGGCCCCGTAAGCGTGGGCTATCGAGTAGCCTAGTTCGCCGCCTTCATGAATCGAGCCCGGCGTCTCCGGGGCTACGTGACTTGGAATACCTCCCGGGAACGAGAACTGCTTGCACAGCTTTTTCAGGCCCTCTTTGGTTTGCGGAATGTGGGGGTAGAACTCGCTGTAGGTGCCCTCCAGGTACGTGTTGGCTACCAACCCGGGTCCTCCATGACCCGGACCGGTTACGTAGATGACGCTCAGATCGTGCTTCTTGATCAGCCGATTGATGTGAACGTAGATGAAATTCAACCCCGGTGTGGTGCCCCAATGACCCAGCAAGCGCGGCTTGATGTGCGCGATCTCGAGCGGCTCGTCGAGCAATGGATTGGCGAGGAGGTAGATCTGTCCCACGGAGATGTAGTTCGCCGCACGCCAGTAGGCATGCATCTTGCGCAGCTCTTCGGTGGACAAAGGCTGGCTGGATGCACCGCGCTTTGCCGAACTTGCGGATGCTTGGGAATCCATCGCGCTACCCTTCCTCGGCTGGATCGAATCTCAAAGGGGTGAAGTCGAGACCTTGGGCTTTCCACTTTGGATTGGCGACTTGTCTATTTCACCTGTGCGAGCGCCTGCGCTACTTCCCCGATGTCGGGCACCACGGGAATGTCGTATTGCTTGAACCAGGCCACCTTGCCGGCCTTATCCACGATCGCAATGGCCCGCCCAGTGATCCCCTTATCCTCGATGTACACGCCGTACTTGCTGGCCATGGCCCCGCGAGGATAGAAATCGGCAAGCAGCGGATAGTGGATGCCCATCTTCTCGGCCCAGGCCTTGTGCGACCACACGCTGTCCACGCTCACACCCAGGACTTGCGCGTCAAGCTTCTCGAACTGTTTCATGTCGTTGACGAAGCAGACGTGCTCTTTGGTACAGGTCGGGCTCCAATCGAGCGGATAGAAGACAAGGACTACATTCTTTTTGCCCCGGAAGTCTGAGAGCTTCACATCCTGCTGAGTTTGGTCCTTGAGCACGAAGTCCGGCGCGGGCTGACCTACGGCAAGGGGCATCATTTCCTCCTTCGATTTCCCACCCGCCGTATGATAGCGAATGCGGAGGGAGCTGACAAATCGCAAGCGTCGAAGGGCGCGAGCGCCTTGAATTGCCCGACCGCTCTCCGGCAATCTGATAACATAGCCGCGTTTTTCCCGGACCTGGGCTCCGGCATGATTCTCTAGCGGAGGAGTCGATGGCAGCGAAGCAGATCACCGTTTGGGGGCAGAACCGCCCGGGCCATCTGGCCAAGATCACTTCGGCATTGGCCGCAAGAGGCGTCAACATCACGGGACTTTATGCTTCGGACGCTCGGGGCCGCAGCGCGGTGCGCCTGCTGGTGTCGAACGCGGCGCGCGCCAGGGCGGCGTTGAAGGCTGCCGGTTTTCGCGCGACGGTGGAGCCGGTCCTGGTCCTAAATCTGGCCGACAAGCCGGGTCAGCTAGCAAGAGTCACGAGCAAACTGGCTCGGGCCCGCGTCAATATCAACTACGCCTATGCGACCGTTGGCCCCGGTGGAAAGCGCGCGCACGTCGTTCTGGGGGTGGGCAGCGCTGGGGCCGCTCGCCGGTCGCTCGGCTAGAGCTCCGGTGGCCCGTCTCCGGCTCGAGCAGGCCTATCCGGGGCTGGCTTTTCGGCCCCGCACACGCAACTGGTGGGCGCGGCTGACGCGCGTGCCGCCCGAATGTGTGCATCTCGAAACCGAGCAAGCGTGGATGGCCACGCTGGTGCCCGACACGCTCTACCTGCGCGGCAAAGCGGCGCCGCGACGCAAGCTGCCGCGACCCGAGGTTTCGCTTTGTCGTCGATGCCTCCTTGAGGTGCTCGAGAGGGAACTAACTGGTTACTCGGGACGCGTGGTGGGTTTCGAGCCCGACTGGGAGACGTTCACGCAATATTTCTTTGTCGGCGAGTCCGATTTCGCCGCCGCAGGCCTCCAGCCGGAAGTGGCGGCAGCGATCGAACAGCGGCTCCGGACCCTGACTGGCGCTTGCAGCGAATGTTCTCGGCCGGCCACCTGGCTTTGGCTCTCGCGGCAGGACGTGGCCAGCCTCGATGATTTCGGCCACATCCGCGCGGCTGCCGGGCGGCGTCTGTGCGCCGAGCACGGTGCCCGAGCGCTCTCGGACGCGTTCGAAGCATGCGCCGAAGCGAACTTGTTCTATATCAACGTGCCGTACGGCGAGCCCGGCGCTTACGTCTGGATTTGAGTCTGCCCGAGGATGCGGTCGAGCCGATGGCCTTGCGCGAGTTAGTCGAAAAGTATCTGGCTTTGGCGGGCGGCTACGGTAAACCCGCGCCGCTGGCCGGCTTTGGCCTGAATAAGAAACAAACCGAGCGCGTCTTCAGTGTTTTCGACGAGGATTACCACATCAGCCGTTTCTTCCATTTCAGCAAGGCGCGCGGCGCAGCTTTCCGAATCAACGGCTTCCTGCACACCCACCTCTCCATCGACGCCGAGATCGAGACCATTCTATGAATCGCGCTGCGGGATCCACGGGCTTGGGCGAGACGCGATTATTTCCGCGCGGCCAGGATGCGCTCGAACCGCTGGGAGAGTTGGCGGTGCTCCTCCCGGAGTTCTTCGGGCAGGCGCGTGCCGAACCGGGCAAAGAACTTGCTCGTTTCCCGTAGCTCTGTGGTCCAGTCGTCTGGATTCACGCGTAGCAGATCTTCGATGGTGCGGCGACAAATTTCGAGGCCATCGAGGGTGAGCGCATCGGCAGTCGGCACCCAGCCGATCGGCGTTTCCGCTGCCTGGCTCCGGCCCTCGACGCGTTCCAGAATCCACTTCAGTACGCGCGCGTTTTCGCCGAAGCCCGGCCAGAGGAACTCCCCGTCGGCGCCCTTGCGGAACCAGTTCACGTGGAAAATCCTCGGCGGGTGTGCGATGCGCTTACCCATCTCTA
>DATFXF010000135.1:0-3686 GCA_035258565.1 Candidatus Acidiferrales bacterium | reverse complement strand
ATCGTCTTCGAGCCTGGTGACCCAGGGACCGAGGAGCCGTAGTCGAACCGCAGCTTTAGATGCAGACGCACTGTGACCTTACCGGCTCGTCCCTCGACCAGCCGGACGACTGAAGAGTTGCCGTGGCCAGGCGGCATGAAGTCGATCACTGCAACCCGCCCCTCCTTGGTACTGAACACTGTCTCCAGCACCATGGTGCCATCACGGTATGCGCGACTGACATGCGGTGCGGGATCAGCGGGGTGGATGCGCCACCGCCCGTGATCGGATGTGCCGAGCAGAGCCGTGAAGCAGGCGCTGCTGTCGAAGCGCGGCCAACACAGCCAGTCGATGGACCCGTTACGGCCAACGAGAGCGGCGCTCGTGCAGTCTCCGATCAGTGCGTAGTCTTCGATGGCGAGCGGGAGGTCGGCATGCACGGCCGTGCCGGCAGCGCTCCGCGTGAGCGCGATCTGGGGCTGCTTGTGCCTCAGTCTCCGCCGGCCCCGCGGGAGCGTAGGGCGCCGAGCCCCGGAGCTTGCAACACTAGTCGTTGGACGAGCGCCGTTGCGATCGTCATGCTCCCGCGCCCCGAGATCCCCATGGGGACGAGGATTGTTCGAGCGTCGCCCATCTCGGCTCGATCCGCCTCCAGCACGGCGCGATCCAATCATCGGAGAGCCCTCGACCGGCGGGGCTGAATCCCCGGGGAAAGGTTGTCACCCCAGGACAACGAACCTAACGCTCGGTTTGCTGCAAAATGCCAGTCCTCTCTGCGACCGTTTCCGACCTGGAGAAGGTGATCGGAACGTTCGTCGCTCGAGTCCAATGAGACCTTTGATGATCGCCACGGCGCGGTACGGTCCAACGGTGATCGGTCTAGCGCTCGCGCCGCTCGGGGTCGGCCCTGTTCCTGCCCGGCCAACCAGCGACTGTGACTCCTGAGTTGACGCTTCCGTACCCTCTTGATTCACTACGTGCTCATCGATGACAAATTGCGTATCCTCGCCGCGGTGAAAAAAATCTGGGGTGAACGGGTTACTACAGTTTTTCCCAAACAGGGCCACAATGCGTTCGATCCGAACATTCTGACCGAGTACCGCCTGCGGACATTGAGCTTGCTGGGATCGGTGATCTACTTACTTGCGATCTGTCTGCATTCCCAAAGAAGAAGTAGACACATGCGATGGTTGGCCTCTCACTCGTAAATACTCAGACGGCAGACGGTGTAGCCCGTTCCGCCTCGATGACGTCGAATACCTTGTCGCCGAATGCACTCCATTGGTAAGGAGGGCTGGCAATTTCCGCTATGTCTGCCGTTGATCGACGGCCACATCCCACTTGCGTGGGGACCACCTTTCCGGCGGAATGGCAGGTTGGTGAAGGCGCCAGCCCTCGTCTGGATGCGGGAAGCAGGATAGGTCGCCAGCAGCGGAGATCAATGGTGGACGAGTTCTTCGATCGGGTTAGCGCAGATTGGGAGGCTGAGCCGATTCGGTGTTAAGGCGACGTGGACGCGCTGCCAGCGGTGTTTCAGCCGAACTCCTCCTCTAATTAGGTACAGGCATCGGAGGGCGCGATGGCGGCGGCGGCCCAGGCGGCGCTACTGAAATTTCAGGCGCGGGTTGCACCAAAGGCGGCCCTGGCGAGGGTGCCGTTGGTGAAATTTGGGGAGCGGTTTGCAGTGGCGGCATCGGCGGGGGCAGCGCCGGCGCCGCTATAATCTTCGGCGCGGCTTGCGACGTTGGATTCGGCACCGGTTTCCTCGCCGGTGCAGCGGTCGGTTTTGGCGGCAGCGCTGAAGTTTTCAGGGTGGCGATGTCGCGCGCCATTTGCTCCTGGCCGACGGCCAGCTGGTTTACACTTTGCCGCAGGGCGGCTAGATCGCGCGCTATCGCCTCGAGCTGCTGCTGCACCTCGGGAGGGGGAACGGCGGGCGCGATCGGCGCGGCAACGTCAGAAGCAGTTCGCGCATTGGATGCAGCTTGCGCTGAATTCGGCGAGGATTCCTGAACGGCGGGTGCGATTGGCGCGGCAATGTCCGGAGCAGTTTGCGCAGCGGATGCAGCTTGCGCTGCATCGGGCGAGGATTCCTGAACGACGGCACCGGACGGCTTGAGCCCGGGCAGCAATTGCATCCAGCCGAGCTGCGCGGCCCAGCTAGCTAGCTTCTGCTTGGCGACCTCGCCGTAGGACTGCCAAGCTAAAATGCAGGCGCCACCGATGAAAGCCGCAATGACGAACCGAGTGAGAGCGCGCCAAGCTCGCCTGTCGCCTGACGGAGTGTCACTCAGAAGCCGATCAGCCCGTAGGTCGGCCGGGCCCAGTGTCGCATCCAGCGATGGCTCGGCCGCGCGGAGGTGACCGGAGTTCGCCATATCAGTGCGGCGATCAGAAGCAATGGCGATGGCCTCTTGCAGGACCCTGGACAGAGCGTCTTTTTCAGCCTGTTTCGGGGCTGGCATGAGGACCTCGCCGCTGCCCTGATGCGCATCAACGTGCGTGGGGCTGGATGTGGAATCCATCGGCACTCCCCCGTTGCTGGAGGTAACAGGCCATTATCGTGTGACAGGAGAAAGGCGGGGTGGCCAAGCAGTTGGGGATTCGGTCGGGCACACCGGGATGCCCGCGATGCCCCAGAAGGCGTCTAAAAGGGCGCCGTCGGCGGGGCATATACCCGCACCAAGAAGCGAAAGGGCCGCCCGAGTTTCGGCGGGCGGCCTTTACTCCAACACTTGGCTGTTCTGCCCGACGACGGGGCGGACGCGGCGGATGGTACAGGTATGATCATCCTGCCGCCTCAGCACGATCCGACCGGGGAAGGTTCAACGCATCATTCCGGGCACGCACTTCACCCAGACCCCGCAAGGCCCGCAGCTGCTCAAGCCGATCGAGCTGGTTGACCCTACGCTGGATAAACTCTGGGACGACTTTGACTCGCGACCGCAACAGGAGAGGTGGCCATGAACCTGTTTAAGCACGGAGGAAGCGACCTGCCCGGAATTCATCGGGCGAGTATCCATGCCGATCCGGAACAGCCCGGCCTTCGACTTCTTATCCTGAGCACCACGAACGGCGAACAATACAGTTTCTCAATCGAGTCAACCGGCGCCATGACGTTGGCCCACGCCCTCATCGAGGCAGCGCACGCAAGGACGCCGAACTCAAGGACGAGGATAACCCTAATGAGCGTACTCACTAACCCACGCCAGTTTGCAATCCGACTAAACAAGAGTCGTCGAAATTTCCTCCGACGGCTCCTTGTCACAGGCGGCCCGCTACTCCCTCAGTCCAGGAGGAGAGCTGAGGGTCTTCCACGTGTCTCCAGTTCCCTGCGTACCGTGAGACCATCCGCTCGGTCCATACCCGCTCGTCGTCCCCTGAGAGGGGGCACCAATAATGTGGTCGCTCTTACTACCGTTCGTGAAGCCAGAGTTTCCAGAAATAAGACCGGGTGGGGTGAAGGCCGATCCCCCGCCCCCTGTTCTTCCGTTCCCGGCCTCGGCCGAACCACCAACTGCAAGCGACAATCCCGAGCTATTCGCGCAGCACCTAGCCTCTGGCAAGTCAGCCACGGCCATTGATGGTAGCAGGATGCGGAATTCTGTGGCCGTTCCAAGGAGCTGGGGAAAAGGAGGGAATATCTTTGCGATTCAAAGGGTCGAGCCCCAGAGACGGTATGGCCGGCAGCGCCGCCGCAGAAGAAG
>DATFXF010000134.1:0-12755 GCA_035258565.1 Candidatus Acidiferrales bacterium | reverse complement strand
AACGTTGTACGTCAAAGCAGATACGCGTCACGGAAGATACTCGGCGATCTTCTTTCCACGTGGGGGGCAGTGACCGACAAAGGTCAAGTTTTGTTGCGTGGTATGGAATCTCAGCGGGCAGAAGCGACTAGATTCCAGGTGGCTCTCCGATTATCCACAAAGAGAGGCAGCGGTAGTTAGCTGATCTCCAGCTATCCGGTGATGTGACTGCTCAATGCTTTAGGGGTTCTTGCCCGGGGCTGTTCCTTCCTGTCCCTCCTTCTTTCCCTTTCTGGCCCCCTTCTTCTTTGCATGCTTCTTGTGCGCCTTGCCGTGTTCAGCGGTCTTGGCTTGCTCGGAAACCTCCTGGCCGGGCGCTGTGGCCTCACCCTTAGCTTTCCCTTTGCCTTGTCCGAGCAATGTTCCTGACCAAACGAACAGCACCATCACAAGAAATATCAGCAGCCTTCTACGCATCACATCCTCCTAAACGAATTGGGCTTGGCCGCGAAGAAATCTACTACGGATGAATGGGTGTGGAAGCGATGACTTGCGGCGTGTGACTAAAAAGACGCGTTGTGGGCGTCTCTGTAAACGAAAAGACCGCAAAGGCGGTCCTGCGTGAGCTCCGCACATGGGATTTGGGCTTTGGGCGGGTTTTGTGAGCGGGAACGGTTCTTAATTGAGCAGGGCAGCAGCTCGGATGGTTTCATGAGTTTGATTGGGAAGTGGGCCTCGAGTCGTGAGAGCACGTCGGACAGGTCAGGCGGATGACGGTTGACGCCAGCAGTTTTCTCTTGCCGATCCGCCACACGAGGCGGAAGCGTTCAGAGCATTTGCGACAGGTGCCAACGCGGAAAGCCATCCTGACGATGGTATCGGGGTTAAGCAGCTGAGCGTGTTCCTCAGCATTCTTGTAACCGAGAACCTTATACCACTCCGTGTGCTATCCTGCCGCGGGAGAAATCTGGGTGCGCGAGCCCGGAGGGCAAGTCATTGGCCTTGCTGTGCCTGGGGGCGAGCCCCAAGGTGAGTGTGTGAGAGGCAGCCATGAGCCTTTCCGTCTCCGGCATTGACCACGTGGAAGTCTACGTCAGGGACATTGGCCGCGCCGCGGATTGGTACAGCCGCGCCCTGGGCCTGAAAGAGATGGCCCGCTGGGACCCCGAGCCGGTGATGATCGACGCCGGCACCACGAAGCTGGCCCTGTTCCGCGGAAAATTCGCAACATCGAATTTCGGGCGGTGAGTTGCACATCTCCGCAGGCTGGCGGCGCGTCGCCTGGGCGGTGGATCGCGCCGGTTTCCAGGCCGCCCAAAAGCATCTCGCTGCTCTGGGCGTTCGTTTCAGTGGGCCGCAGGACCACGGCCGTTCTCAGTCCATCTATTTCGCCGATCGCGACGGCAACTCTCTCGAAATCACCTGGTACATGTGAGCTAAATTAAGTTGAAACGGCACTAGGGCATTCGCCCGAGAAGACGAAACTTCTGCCGACGTGCATTCGTAGATACGTTTGTCGAGGTCATCGGCTTCGTCGTCGGCACATACGAGCAACCGAGAGTCCTGCTGTGAAAAATATATTCATACTTCCGCCTTCGAGCCGAAAGGCAAAATGGTCTTTGGCGGTTGTGCTTTTGGCCGTGGTGGTGTGCGCGGCCGCTTCGGCGGCATGGCTCAGTGGAGCTTCAAAGTTTGAGGCCGAAGCGGCGCAAATCGCTGAGCTGTTTGAGCTGAAGCCAGGCATGACGGTCGCTGACGTAGGTGCTGGCAAAGGAAAGTTCACTGTGAGTCTGGCCCACCGCGTAGGGCCCACGGGCCGGGTATTTTCCACCGAGCTAGGTGCGAATCGGGTGGCCGATCTTCGCAAAGCTTTCGCCAAATCGCGTCTTCAGAACGTCATGGTTGTCGAAGGAAGCGAGCAGGGGACAAACTTGCCGCCCGAGTGCTGCGACGGGATTCTTCTGCGCGATGTCTATCACCATTTCACTCGCCCTGAGTCCATGGATGCAAGCCTGCTTCGATCGTTGCGGCCGGGCGGCTTGATCGCCGTCATCGACTTTCCGCCGAAGAAGTGGCTGTCGTGGGTGGCTCCGACGAAGGGCGTGCCTAAGAATCGCGGCGGGCACGGCATACCATTAATCATTCTTCTCGAAGAAATGAGTGGCGCGGGCTTCCAAAAGGAGCGCGTGATGGAACACTGGCCCGACAGCCACACCGGCACTCTGTATTGCGCACTTTTCCGCCGCCCGGCCACACCCGCCCACTGAGTCCTTCATCTCGAGAAGGATGCTTCGCCGTGGTGCCGGGCCCGAGGCACAGGTTAGCCGGTTCAAAGGCTGCAGGTTGATCAGGAGCCGCAAGTCAGAGCCGCCACAGGTTATGGAACTGTCAGCTTCCCACCAACGCAGACCTGTCCACCACAACCGCCCTGGGGAACTCTTCCTTGCCCGCATCGAAGACGACCAACTCGACGGCGACCTGCTCGAAGCTATGAGAGCACGTCGGACAGGTCAGGCGGATGACGGTTGACGGCGGCAGTTTCTTCTTGCCAATCCGCCACACGGTTTCGCCAGCGCGGACGAGTTATGCGAAAAACTGCGTCCGGATCCTCGGCTGATTCGCATCTGTTGCGGCCGGGCCATCGAACCGCAACTGGCGGAGAGCCGGCGGCCCTCCGGCCCGAGCCTGTACATTTCTGTCTGGCGGTGTCCGACCTGCGGGAGGGCGACGTACTGAAATGAAAAACGAATCGCGCCAGGTTTTCACGAGTGTCGCGCTGCTGCTGTTTGTGTCAGCGATGCTGCTGTGCGCCTCTGCGGTAGCGGCGCAGGAGTGGGTAAAGGCTCTCGACAGCCCCGTCATAAAGGAATCGCCGCCACATAAGAAGTCCGCGGGCAAGAAATCTGCGCGCCTGGACCCGAGCGCCTCCGCGCCGTGGGCACCCGCCGACGTGGACACCGTCGTGCCCGCGGTCGCCTCCCATAGGCCGTGTTCTCTACCGGAGGTCTTGTCGGCGACCAGCTGGCGCGTCAAAGAGCTGGTGACCAATCTCCATCAGTTCACCGCCACCGAGTGGCTCGAGCAGGTGGACGGGTCCGCGAACTCACACCGCAGGGAGACGCGCACCTTCACCTACCTCGCGGCGATCGAACAGATCCGTCTGGGAATGCTATCAGTGGACGAATACCGCAACGGAGGGACATCGCTCGAGGAGTTTCCTGCGCGCTTGGCCACGACGGGCCTCGCGGCTTTCGCTCTGATCTTCCATCCCTACTATGTCGAAGACTTCGAGATGACCTGCGAGGGACTCGGGCAATGGCGCGGTCTGCCGGCCTGGCAGGTTCATTTCCGGCAGCGCGACGACCGGCCCAGCCGCATGCGCGGCTACCGGATGAATCAACTCGGGTATCCGGTGAAGCTGAAGGGACGCGCGTGGATTGCCGCGGACACCCATCAGGTCGTGCGGCTGGAGACCGACCTCGCCGAGGAAATCCCCGCGATCCAGGCGGTGCCCGGACTGAGCACGGCCTGATGAGCGAAGCCCAAAGAGGTGGAAAGGAAGAAGTGGTGAAGGGCGCAACAAAAACTGAGTAAGAGCTCCTAGAAAATTCACCTGCGCGAGAGTTGCTTCTGTCTCTTGGGACTATTTCAACATGTCTAACGGCGGTGGCCGTGTCAAGCGACGGCCACCCCTTCGGGGTGGTTGTATGAGTCTGAAACTCTCTCTTTGAGCTGCCGGAACTTGGATGACTTTGAATCCGAGCTTGGCGGCCTTCCACTTGAGATGCTTGATCTGCAACTGTCGGTGTTGAGCCTCGTAGAACTGGGCTCCTCGGTCCACGTATTTGCATGAGCTCGATGATGGCTGTGGAGCGGGGTGGCCCAGTTAGAATCTGAGGCACAACGTGACTCGGCAGCTAAGGCCGCTTTCTCTCTGGAGCGTTCCTGCCCAATGTCAAGCATGGCTCCGGTATTGGCGATTGTATAGATGGTGGCAGGCCTTGTCCTTGAAAAAGGAAAGGGCCCGACCCCGCTGGGGAGACTGTGAAGGTTTCGCCGACCGGGCCGAGCCCCGTTGAATTCAACGTAGGAAGGTTAGCATGAAAACCAAGCATCAGGAGGGGGGGCCAAAGGGCCAAGAAAGCAAGCCGCCGCCCGACCCAGGGCAAGTGGCACGAGATGAACCGCAAGCAACGGCGCGAGGTGATGCGGAAGATTCAGGTCGAGTGTCGGCGTCAATGCTCAACCGCTTCGCGAATCGTGCGCCGTGAGGCTTCCTGGGCGCAGAGTGGCAATCCTTCAGCGATTCGAGGGTTTGCCCTGAGCGGCTGAGCGCCCCCGCGTCCGTGTGGCAGCCCGCATCGCTTCACAGCGGTGCGGAATGCCCTGTCCACATCGGTTGGCAGGAGCGGCTTTCTTCGCAACGATACGAACACATGGTCGTCGAAGGGGGCATAGGGGCGCCGCTGCTGGAGGTACCGTTCGAGTCCAGCCCGTGCGTCGCGTGCAGGGGGAGGTTTGATGTTGACGTTAGTCACTACTATGTGATACGCACTATCAAAATCCGGAAGCGCCCGGGTGGGGCGATGTGCCGGCGAAACACCAAAAAGCCTTAAGGACTTTAGGCTTCGTCGCGGGATCCTCGGATTGGTAGGATTGCGCCCCAGTGCCGGGATTCGACGGGCGTTTCCGGACTCGGAACGAACAAGCAACCAGGGCATCAGGCAGTATCCAGTGTTGGGGAGCGTCATGGGGCAGGCCCACAACTACCTTTGGGATGCGCTTGAGCATCTGAAGGAGGAGCCGTGAAATCCATCCACGTAGTGCTGTTTCTCTTTGTTTCACTCGCACTGGCAAGCAACGTAGCTTACGCGCAGGGTGTTGGGGCCTCGGGCGATATCAAGGGAACCATAACCGACCCTTTAGGCGGGGCGTTGCCAAAAGTGACGGTCGTAGTAGTGGAAACCGAGAAGGGTTTCCGGCGCAGCACTACGAGCGACGACAACGGTCAGTATCGGGTGACGGGACTGCCGCCGGCGACCTACGACGTAAGCGCGGAACTGTCAGGATTTCAGCGCGAGGTCCGCAAGCGGGTGGTCGTCACCGTCGGGGAGACGGTTATCCTGGATTTCCAGTTGAAGGTGTCGCAGTTGACAACCCAAATCGAGGTGACCGCGGAAACACCCATCGTTGAAACGGAAAGAAGTGCGCAGGCAAATACCATCGAAGAACAGGACATTCGCAACTTGCCCATCGACCGCCGCGACTACCTGACGTATACACTGCTGGCGCCCGGTGTGACCGATGCCACCAGCATGGCCGATAGCACAGGTAGTGTCATCCGCGTCAAGCAGACACCCCAGAGTGGACTCTCCTTCTACGGAAGCAATGGCCGGGGGAACAGTGTCACCGTAGACGGGGGCGAGGCGAACGATGATTCCGGGGGCGTCCTGCTGACCTTAAGCCAAGATGCAGTGCAGGAGTTCCAAATTAACCGCAGCAACTATTCGGCCGAGCTAGGGTCGGCCAGCGGTGCCTCCATCAACATCGTATCGAAATCTGGCGCGAACACCGTCCACGGCAGCGCCTTCGGCTTTTTCCGGAACGACGCTCTGGATGCGCAGGATCCGTTTGCCAAAACTCCGGCCCTCGCGAAGACCGATTTCAGCGATTTCAGTCTCACTGCCAAAGGCGCGCCGGTCAAGCCTACCCTGAGCCGCCAGCAATTCGGTGGCTCGGTCGGTTTCCCGATTCAGAAGGACAAGACCTTCCTGTTCCTCGCTTATGAAGGCCTGCGCCGGGATGAGTCGGCTCCCGTCCCGCTACTGACAGACAGCTCCATTTTTGCTCCAACCTCCGGACTCCCCGGACAGAGTTCCAACCAGGTGGCCGTTCTGAGCGCGCTGCAAGCGCGAGGTGGCACACCGGTGCCTTGCCTGACAAACCCGGCGACCACGCTGCCCGCCAACATGTGTGCCGGCGTACTTAGCAACATTCTGACTGTGAATCCGCAGTCTTCGGCGTTGAAGGCTTTTTGGGTGAAGCAGTTTATCACCAACGCCGGGCTCTTTCCGTTCCAGGCCACGCAGGACCTCGGATCTGCCCGGTTGGACCACATGTTTAGCGCGAACAATCAGGTCTTCCTTCGCTACAACTATGGGCGGGACATCGAGCAGAACCCGAACGTGCAAGCGCTGGTGGGCTTTTCACAAGGCAATCAGGTCAGCACGCCCACAAGCAACACGATCGTGGGGGCCTGGTTCCACGAATTCAGCCCGCAAACTCAGAATGAAGCCCGCGCACAGTTTATTTACTACAAGTTTGACGTGGTCCCCAACGATCCGGGCGGGCCGCAGCTCGAAATCAACGGCTTCGGCTCCTTTGGACGCAACATCTTCTTGCCGTCGCGCACTATTGCCCACCGCTATGAGGTCGCCGACAATTTCACCTTCAGCCGAGGCCGGCACAAGATGAAGACCGGCGCTTACCTGTTGGTCCGCGGCGATCACACCAACTCCCACACTTACTTTCCCGGTCGGTTCTTTTTTGGCGACCTGCCCGGGCAGGTGCTCAGCCCGTGCCTGATGACGCCACCATCGGGGACCAATGCATGCGGTCTTTCGAGCGGAGCTACTGTGAATGGACTGCAAGCGGCCGCGTTGGGCTTGCCGCAGAGTTATATTCAGGGTTTTGGCAGTGGACTGATCGTGGATGCGAATCCGTTGATCGCTGGCTACTGGCAGGATTCGTGGTCCCTTCGGTCCAACCTCACTCTCAACTACGGTGTCCGGTACGAGCTCGATAAGCGCTACGCGCCCCTGCACACCGACACGGATAATTTTGCCCCACGCGTTTCTCTCGCTTGGGATCCATTCGGCAACCACAAGACGGTAGTTCGCGCGGGGTACGGGATTTTCTACGCCTCGATTTACAATCAAATTGACTCTGTGGTGCGGTACCTGAACGTTGTGGACCGCAATAACGGCAATCAGCAGGTTGTGGACCCCGTTACCAATTGCGCCTCCGGGACCGTGGATTGCTTCCGGCAAATTCCCCTGGTCTTTTCCGCCTTCCCAGGGAGTGCTCCCATCTTCCAGACCTTGTTCAAGCAGGGAAAGATCGGCTGCGGAACTCCGCCAACAGGGGATGAAGCTTGCATCACGCAGGATGATCTGAAAAACCTGTTCGGCATCAACATCACCCACAACGGCCCCATTCCTCCCCTGAGCGTGATCTTCGGCAGTGACCCCGACTTCCAGAACGCCTACTCGCAACAAGCCGAGCTCGGGATCGAACGCGAGCTGGGGCAGGGCTTTTCGATTTCTCTCAGCTACATACATTCGCGGACGCTCAAAGTGACCCGCGCCCGCGACTCGAATCTGCTCGACCCTAGCAACTTTAAGACGGCGGCTTGTCTTGCAGCGGGCGGAACAACGTGTGGTGACGTGCCCTCCGGACCGGCGGGCATCAGGATCAAGCGATGGGATCTGTGTGGCGCAGCTTGCTTTGTGCATCCGTCGCTTCTCCTAGGCCAACAGTATGAGTCCAGCGGCAAAGCCTTTTACGACGGGGGCATCATCGAAGTGAACAAACGCTTCGGTCAGCTCTTCAGCCTGTTTGCGAATTACACCTTCAGCAAAGCCATTGACGACGTGACCGATTTCAACAGCGACTTTGAAGCCAACGATCAAACGAACCTGGCTGCCGAACGCTCGCTTTCCCCTTTCGACCAGAGGCACAAGGTAGTAATTGCGGCCGTTTTGGAGAGTCCCTGGAAGGGTGGGGCCAGCGCCAACCTTGCGGCGCGCATCTTCTCGGGCTTCATGCTTTCTCCCATCGTGCGTGGCAATAGCGCACGTCCTTTCAATCTCCTGACCGGGACCGAGGTCAACGGGGACCGGCATTCGACAACGGACCGGCCGCCGGGGGCGGGCCGCGATACGGGTATTGGCCCCAACTTCTGGACATTCGACATGCGCCTGACGCGGCAGATTGGGTTGGGAGAGAAAGCGCGCCTGCAACTGACGGCCGAGGGATTCAACATCTTGAACCGGACGAACTTGGCCACCGTCAACAACGTTGTGGGTGTCATCGGCCCACCCTTCAACCTGCACGGAAGCCGCGACCGCCAGCCGAACCAGCCGCTGGGCTTTACTGCGGCGCAGCCCATGCGGCAGATTCAGCTCGGCCTGCGCTTGAGCTTCTAGGGTTGCGGCGGAGGACAAAGACCAAGTACGGATGGTTTCGCTGGTGTACTTCTTGAGTTGAGCTGGGGAGCCGCCGAAAGCGTCAGAGCACGACGCAAGCGGGCGCCTTGGCTTTCGTGCACTCCATACAGGTCAGCGAATGTTTCCAGCAAAAGGCTTGGCCGGCACCTCACCTAAATGTTCAAACCTATCCAGCTCACCGGCGCGCAGGCCATAGTTGAAGCCCTGCTCAGGTACGGAATTACGGCGGGGTTCGGAATCCCCAGTATTCACAACATAACGATTTATGAGGCGTTGCGGCAGGAGCCGAACTTCCAGCACTGGGTGGTACGCCACGAGCAAGCGGCTGCGTTTGCCGCCGACGGCTTCGCTCGGCGCAGCGGACGCCCCGCGGCTGTCTTCGCCTCCACCGGGCCCGGCAATCTGTTCACGCTGGTGCCGCTGCTCGAAAGTTTCCAGACCGACACACCGGTCCTCGTAGTCGGCACCAATGTGGCCTCCCCGCTGCTGGACAAGCCTTGTAACGCGCTGCACGAGACTCCACGGCAGCTAGACCTCTTCCAACCCCTCACGCGGCTGGCCCTGCGCGTGACGTCCCCCGACGCCATCCCCGAAGCGATTGCGCGAGCGGTGGAGGTGCTGCATGGCCCGACTCCAGGCCCGGCCTTTGTCGAGATCCCTCACGATTTCCTTTCCGCGCCGGTGGCCGCCGATTTTCCCAACGGGCCAAGGGCAACCGCGGCGGAGCCCCTCGAAGAGGAAATCGCGCAGGCGGCAGCGCACATCGCGCAAAGTCAGCGCCCCACAATTCTCATTGGCTCCGGCGCTCTGCGCGACGATGCCGCTAGTTCGGTTCGACGCCTGGCGGAGACCTTACAGGCGCCGGTATTGACCACCACTGCCGGCAAGGGGCTGATCCCGGACGACCATCCTCTGGCGATGGGCTGCATCGCTCGTCTGGGGGCGGCGCAAGACCTGCTGCTGGCCAGCGATTTACTGATTTCTTTCGGAGCGCGGTTCACCGAGTTTGACACCGGACAGTTTAGGCTCCAGCTTCCCGCGCGGCATCTTCAAGCGGACGAAAGCGGCTCCCGCATTGGACGCCGGTTTCCTGTGGCCGCCGAGCTGGTTGGAAATCTCAACGCCATCGCGCAGGGCTTGCTTGCCCGAGTGACGCCGCGAGCGAGCTGGTGGGACGCCGCCAAAGCCAGGGATCGGGAGCGGCAACGGCTCAGCGCGCTCGGTGCGGATGGCTACGCCGCGCTCATCCGCGTTCGCGAGGCCCTCGACCGGGGAGACGTGGTGGTTCACGATCAGTCCATTCTGAACTATTGGGCAGCGGCGTTTTTCCCTGTGTTTGAGCCCCGCACCTTCTTGTATCCCTCTGGGTCGGGAACGCTCGGCTACGGACTGCCCGCAGCCATCGGGGCGGCCTGTGCAGCCCAACGCTACGGCCTGCCCGGACGCGTGGTCTGTGTGACCGGCGACGGCGGCTTTCAATACACTTCGCACGAGCTGGCCACCCTGGGGCAGCATCGACTGCCGGTAAAGATCCTGCTCGTGAACGACAGCGCTTACGGAGTGATCGGGTACTTGCAACGCCTCCGGTTCAGCCACACCCACGAGGTCTCCCTGAAAAATCCTGATTTTTGCCGTCTGGCCGAGGCTTTTGGCATTTGGGCCAAGCGTGTGGCAGACTGCGATGGCCTGGGCCGGGCGCTTCCCGGCTGGCTGGGCGCATCGGGCGCGGCTTTGCTCGAGTTGTCGATCGCGTTGAAGGCACCTTGGGAGATCGGAGCTATTTTCACGGCCCAAGAATCTCTCTGAGAAGGACCAAGTCCGATCTTAAAGGAGGTCACCGCAGCGCCGCTGTCTTCCCTTAGCTTCGTCTTGTCGTAGAAGGCGCACAGAGGCCCTCAGGCTCGGAATGAAGGGGCGGGCATGCGGGCGAGATGAAGGAGTTTCCCCATGGATCTGAATCTGACCGCCGAAGAGCTGCAATTCCGCGACGAGTTGCGCGCGTGGCTCAAGGCTAATGCCCCCAAGGATTGGGGCGAGCGGCGAGAAGAATCGCTCGAAACGCGCTTCGAGTATCTGCGGGTCTGGCAACGCAAGCTCTACGAAGGCGGCTGGGCCGGCATTTCGTGGCCGAAGGAGTACGGCGGCCGCGGCGCTAGCCTGATGCAAGAGGTCATCTTCTGGCAGGAGATGGCGCGGGCTGCAGCGCCGCCGATGGCCAACGTCCTGGGCCTGGGGCTGATCGGCCCCACCATCATCGCCTTTGGCACGGAGGCGCAAAAGAAACGCCACCTGCGGAAGATTCTCAGCGCCGAAGAGATCTGGTGTCAGGGTTTTTCCGAGCCGAACGCTGGCTCAGACCTCGCCGGTCTGAGCACCGAAGCGCGCTTGGGCGGAGACCACTACGTCGTCAACGGTCAGAAGGTATGGACCAGCTACGGCTGGGCCGCGGACTGGTGCGAACTCGTCGTACGTACGGACCCGAATGCGCCCAAGCACAAGGGCCTCACGGTTCTATTGGTGGACATGAAGACGCCCGGCATGGAGGTCCGTCCCTTGCGCCAGATGACCGGCGAGGCCGAGTTCAATGAGCTGTTCCTGCGCGAGGTGCGCGTGCCGGCCGAAAACGTCCTTGGCAAGGTGAATGAGGGTTGGGATGTCGCCATCGGCACGCTCATGCACGAGCGCGGCACGTTTGGCGCCGGCCTCCAGATCATCTACAAGCGCAACATGGATCGCCTCATTGAGCTCGCCCGCACCTTCCACCGGAACGGGCGCCCCGCCGCGCAAGACCCGCTCATACGACAGAAGCTCGCGCAATGCTATGCAGAGATTGAAATCATGCGCCTGAACCAAATGCGCGCATTCAGCCGGATCAGCGCCACCGGCGTGCCTGGCCCCGAAGGCTCGATCCAGAAAATCTTCTGGAGTGAACTGAATCAGCGGCTTCAGCAGGTCGCGCAAGAGCTGCTCGGTCCATACGGGCAGCTCGCCGCACCCGACGACCGCGCTATCGACAAGGGCGCCTGGTCCTATGGATACCTACGTTCGCGCGGTAACACAATTGAAGCCGGCACGTCCGAGATCCAGCGCAACATCATTGGACACTACGTGCTCGGCCTGCCCAGGAGCTACTAGGGGAAACGCGATGCAGTTTGGATTAAGCGAGAGCCAACAGATTCTCAAGAACAGCGCGCGCAAGTTTTTCGCCAGCGAGTGCCCGATCGCGACGGTCCGGCGTCTCATAAAAAGCGACACCGCTTATGATGCCGCCCTGTGGTCGAAGATGGCCGATCAGGGCTTTACCGGCATCATCTTTCCCGAGGAGTACGGCGGCGTGGGTCTCGGGACAGTGGAGCTCATTCTCCTGATGGAAGAGGCCGGGCGCGCGCTCTTGCCCGGACCGTTCTTCTCCACGATCGCGTTGGCTGGCGCCGTGCTCAACGCCGTCGCCACTCCCGAGCAGAAGAGGAGATACCTAGCGCCCATCTGCCGCGGCGAGAAGCGTTCCACGGTTGCAATGCTCGAAGCCAGCGCGAGCTGGGATCCTGCGGACGCGCGGATCGCTGTCATGAATGGAAGGCTGACAGGTGAAAAACTGTTTGTGGCTGACGCCGCGGTGGCCGACTCGATAGTCGTCGTGGCCCGCAACGGCGTCTTCGTCGTTGATACCAAATCCGCCGGCATCAGGATCTCGCCGATGTCAGGTATGGATCTCACGCGCAAACTGTATTCAGTGCAGTTCCACGACACGCCCAACGAGAAGCTCGGCAATGGAGCCGGCTTGGCAAAGGCCCTCGACGTGGCGACCGCCGGTCTGGTCGCCGAGATGGTGGGTGGGATGCAGCGCACGCTCGAAATCACCGTCGAGTACGCTAAGACGCGGAAGCAGTTTGGCAAGCCCATCGGGACGTTCCAGGCAGTGCAGCACCAGTGTGCCGACATGTACCTGGAGACCGAAAGTTCGCGCTCGGCGACCTACTACGCTGCGGGGGCGCTCGAAGAGGACGCGCCCGACGCCGCGGTCGCCGTCTCGATCGCCAAGATGTACGCCAGCGATGCCTGTCGTACCGTGGGCAATCGCGGGATTCAGATCCACGGCGGCATGGGTTTCACCTGGGAGAATGATCTACATCTGTATTACCGGCGCGCGAAGGCGTCAGAGACAGCGCTGGGCGATGCGACCTTCCATCGCGAGCGCATCGCCCGGCTGGTGATCGACGCCGGCGCGCTGTCGGCCCCAAGCGCAAATGCGTTCAATGGGAGAAAGCTACGGTGATGAGCGACCTAGTCCGACTCACAATTGACAACGGCATTGCCATCGTTACGATCAATAATCCGCCCGTGAACGCTCTGAGCCCCGGCGTGCCGGAGGGGATCTCCGAGGCCATCGAGCAGATCAATAAGCACGAAAGCGTAAAGGCCGCAGTGCTCATTGGCGGCGGCCGGACTTTCGTTGCTGGCGCGGATATCAAGGAATTCAGCAAAATCACTTCGGGCAAGAGTCGGGGTGTGGGGCTTCTTCCCCTGCTGCAGCGGATCGAAGATTGC
>DATFXF010000133.1:0-8093 GCA_035258565.1 Candidatus Acidiferrales bacterium | reverse complement strand
CTCGTCGGGCCGCCAGCTGATGACGTCACCAAATTGCGCGCGGTCAATGGTTTCGCTGCTCTCGCGCTTCGTGGCCGCTTCGAGGACGTGCAGCACGGCGTTCTCCGAACCCCCCGGGGAGATGCCGTAGGCGACGTACTTGCCGTCGTGGGAGGGCGTATAGTAGTTGAGCGCATAGGGCGGCCCGCCCGCGGTCGAAAGCTTCTCCGGATCAACCAGCAGAGTCTCTTCTGCGGCAAGGCCGTGGCGCAGGTAGAGCTTGCCGACGTCGGCCTGGGCGGGGAACTTCTCGTAGAAGTAATGCTCGCCGGGCAGCCGGCGCACTGTTCCGAGACGGGCGGGGGCGGACTCATCGAGCTGCTTGATGCGGGCCAACAACTGGGCGCGGTGCGGGATGCGCCCGAGCATGGCCCGCGTATAGTCATTCTGTGCCTTCATCCACGCGGTGACCTGGGGGTTCTTCAGGTTCTCCATGTAGCGATAGGCATCGGAAACCTTTGTGCCGTAATACTCTTCGGTGACCGCGCGGACGGGGGCCTCGGGCGGCTTGGCAGGCTCCGCCGGCGTCGCGGTGGTCGATTGCGAGAACAGTCGGGGCACCGCGGCCAGGGCCAGAGCAAGAGCCGCGGAGAGTAGTCTGCGGCGAAGAGCGTCGCTTCGACTCATGGGTCGTGCACCTCGCTTGAAGACGAATGTGAGCAAGCCTACGCTTGGGCGTACAGCGCGTCAACCTGCGGCTGGCTGGCTCTCTTCGTTGGACGCGCGCGGCTAATCTTTGACTCGCCTGACGGGCGAACGATATACTGACGGTGGGGGCTAGAGTCGGCCATGGGAGTGCTTGACAACCGCTTCGAGAAGAACTTCATGATCTCGACGGTGGATTACGTCTTCAATTGGGCGCGCAAGAGTGCCATCTGGCCGCTGACTTTCGGCCTGGCTTGCTGCGCCATTGAGATGATTGCCTCCACAACCTCGCGCTTCGATATTGCCCGCTTTGGCGCCGAGGTCTTCCGCCCGTCCCCGCGCCAGGCCGACCTGATGATTGTGGCCGGCACGGTGACCCTGAAGATGGCGCCTGTGCTCAAGCGTGTCTGGGACCAGATGCCGGACCCGAAGTGGTGCATCTCCATGGGCGCGTGCTCGAGCGTCGGCGGGCCTTTCAACGTGTACTCGGTACTGCAAGGCGTGGACAAGGTCGTGCCGGTGGATGTGTACGTGATCGGCTGCCCGCCGCGTCCTGAGGGCCTCTTTTATGCCCTGTTGAAGTTGCAGGATAAGATCGACCAGATGTCGCTGGCCAAGCGGCCCACCGAGGTGCGGTTGCGGCCGGAGATGGTCGAGGAGTTCAAGCGCGGCGTGATGGTGGCGCAGACGCCCGCGCCCCGTTAGTCCCGTTTGCTGGGCTGGTTTTGCCGGGCCCATGCTTTCCCCAATAAGGAGTCCAGCTATGGCGTTCCTTCGTACGGCGAGGAAAGATGAAATTCCTGCCGGAACGATCCGTGAGTTCCAGGTGAACGGCAGGACCATTGCGGTGGCTAACGTGAACGGCAGCTTCTACGCCATCCATAACACTTGCCTGCACCGCGGCGGTCCACTCGGCCAGGGCGAGTTGGAAGACAAAGTCGTCACCTGCCCCTGGCACGGATGGCAGTACGACGTCACTACTGGCAAGGTGAACATGAACCCCTCGATCGGTGTGGACACCTATGCCGTCGAGGTCCGCGGCGAGGACATTTTTGTGGACTGTGGCTGACCGGCCGCCGCTTTTTGCGCACATCCCGGTTTGTGTCCCCTGCGTGAATCTCGAGAATAGGCTCACAAATTTCCCCCTTTGAAACGGGCTCCCGTGTATAGTGCGGCCTGCCCCAGAACCTCGGCGGAGGTCCGGTTGTCCCGCCGCCCCGAGGGGGCCGCCCATGACTCGTTCCGTGGCCAAGCGCCACTGGCTCTTCTCTGTTGATCCCCATGACTATCATTGGGATACCCTGTTCGTGAAAGGCAAGGAGATGTGGCGCGGCGCTGGCTCCCGCGCCGACGCCCAGCGGCAGCTCAAGCAGGTGCGGCATGGCGATCGGGTGCTCTGCTACCACGGGGCACCGGAGCGCTCGGTCTACGCCCTGGCTGAGGTGACCCGCGACCCTTATCCCGATCCGAACGATCTGGAGGGGAAGAGCCTGGTGGCGGACCTGAGGGCCATAGAGCGGTTGCCGCGGCAGGTTCCGCTGGCCGAAATGCGGGAGAATCCTGCCCTGCGCAAGGTGAAGTTCTTGAAGAACGTGCGCCTAATCATCTCGCCGATTAGCGACGAGGAGTATCAGGAGATCCTCCGCATGGCCGGCATTGTGGCTGCCCCCGGCCTGCCGCTTCCGTAACTCGAGAATCGACACTTGAATTCAAGAAATCACATAAGATACGCGCCCATGAGGGCACCTCTTGCCTGCCTCGCGGTATGCGCTGGAGCACTCGCACTGATCGCGGCCATGCCAGCGGAGACGCCGTTCGATCTGCTCATCATTGGCGGAAGAGTGCTGGACGGCACCGGCAATCCCTGGTACGGCGCGGACGTAGGGATCCGCGCGGGGCGCGTGGCCACGATTGGCAAGCTCGCCGGCGCGCCAGCCAAGCGCACGATTGATGTACGCGGTTTGATTGTCGCGCCGGGCTTCATCGACATGCTTGGGCAGTCCGAGCACAGCGTCTTGGTCGATGGCCGCGCGGAGAGCAAGATTCGCCAGGGCATTACCACCGAGATCACCGGCGAAGGAGGCTCGGTGGCGCCGGAGAACGAGAAAACGTTGCCCGAAGACCAAGAGGCGGTGGGGCCGCTCGAGCTGAAAATCGACTGGCGGACGCTCGGCGAATACTTTGCGCGCTTCGAGCACCAGGGGTCGGCGATCAACCTGGGCACCAATGTGGGGGCAACGCAGGTGCGCCGCGCCGTGCTGGGTGAAGAGGATCGCGCGCCCTCGGCGGAAGAGCTGGCGCGGATGAAGAAGCTGGTCGCTCAGGCCATGGAGCAGGGCGCGCTGGGGCTCTCGACCTCGCTGGTTTATGCCCCGGCAATCTACGCGAAGACGGAGGAGCTGGTTGAGCTCGCGCGCGTGGCCTCGAGCTACGAAGGAGTCTATTCGAGCCACATCCGGAATGAAGGCACGGAAATCCTCGGGGCGCTCGAGGAAGCCTTTGGCATCGGCCGGGAGGCCGGCATTGCCGTCCACCTCTACCACCTCAAGGTGGCCGGTAAGCCCATGTGGGGCCGCATGGCGGAAGTGGTTCGCCGCATTGAGCAGGCACGCGCCGAAGGGGTCGAAGTCACCGCAGACACGTATGCCTATCTAGCCGGGGCGACCTCGCTCGCTTCTTCCCTGCCGCCCTGGGCGCTCGAGGGCGGCATCGAGCGTACCATCGAACGCCTCCACGACCCTGCCCAGCGCCGGCGCATAAAGGAGGAGATCGGCAAGCCCGCGCGCACCTGGCAAAACTTCTACTACGACTCCGGCGGCGCCGAGGGCGTTCTGATCAGTTCGGTAGCCAACGAGCAGCTGCAACTGTTCGAGGGCAAGCGAATCTCCCAAATTGCGCAGGAGCGCAAGGCCGACCCGCTCGATGTTTTGTTCGACATCCTGATGGAGGATCGGCTCCAAACCGGAGCCATCTATTTTCTGATGAGCGAGCAAGACCTCGAGCGTGCGATACCGCAGCCCTGGGTGAGCTTCGGCTGCGACGCCGGGGCCGCGCGTCTGGACGGCATCCTGGGAAAGCACCGACCGCACCCGCGCGCCTACGGCAACTTTCCCCGCCTGCTGGGTCATTACGTGCGAGAGGAGCACCTGATTTCCCTCGAGCAGATGATACGCAAGATGACCTCGCTGCCAGCTCAGACCATGCGGCTCGAGGGCCGCGGGCTGCTCAAGCCCGGGATGTGGGCTGACGTGACCATCTTCGACCCGGCAAACGTCCGCGACCTGGCCACGTATGAGAGTCCGCATCAATTCTCCGAGGGAGTGCGGTACGTCATCGTCAACGGCGAGCTCGTGCTAGATAACGGCAAAATGACCGGCGCGCTGCCGGGACGCGCTCTCCGCCGCGCCGGCGGTAAGAGATAGGACCGGCAGTTGCCCACTGGCCGGGAGCCAGGCCGAAAGAAGGGCAGCCGAGGGATTTCTCGTGCGCTCGGAGAAAATTCGCGGCTAAGGAGTGCCGACCATGCTCGGGCAACCAATCAAGTGCTTCCCGCTCTTTCTTTTGGCAGGGTGCCTGATGACGCAGGCCAAGCAATCTGGAAAGTCGACGAACCCACTGGCAGGAATTTCTTCGGGCAAGACGCGCGTGGTCGACCTGAGCTACGCCATCAACGACAAGCTCGTGCCCTGGCCCGGCGATACGCACGTCTTTGAGGCCAGGGTCAACGCGAGCGCTGAGAAGAACGGCTACTACACCCGCAGCTTCTGGATGCTCGAGCACTACGGCACGCACATGGATGCGCCCATTCATTTCCCGCCGGGCAAGATACCAGTGGACCAAATCCCCCCGCAGCGCCTGTTTGGTCCGGCGGTGGTGCTGGACGTCCGCGAGGAGGTCCAGCATGACCCAGATCATCTGCTGACACGCGAGCGGATTGCGCACTGGGAGAAAGCCCACGGCCGCATTCCCGAGGGCGCCATTGTGCTTCTGCGCACCGGCTGGGCCTCGCGTTGGCCCGACGCCACGCGTTACCGGAATCAGGACGCCGCCGGCGTGATGCACTTCCCGGGCTATTCGGTGGAATCCGTCGAACTGCTGATCGAGCGCAAGGTCAGCGGCTTGGGGATTGACACGCTCAGCGTGGACTATGGGAAGTCAACCGATTTTGCCGTGCACCACGTGTCGCACGGCGCGGGACTCTACCACCTTGAAAATCTCGCGGAGTTGAGGGCGTTGCCCGAATCCGGCGCTTTTCTAGTCGTCGCGCCCATCAAACTCGAAGGCGGTTCGGGCGGGCCCTGCCGCGTCTTCGCTATTCTGCCGTAATCTTCCTCGAGCCTCACTCGTGCGCCGCCGGTGTGGCGGCCGGATGAAGGCGGTGAGAGAGGAGCCAGGTGAAGAACTCAGGCTCGCGGTAAGCGCGGTCCCACGCGTTGTGGCTCACGCCTTTGTATTCGGTGTAACGTACGTGGCCCCCCGCCTTGCGCAAGGCTTCGACCATCCGCCGCGACTCGCCAACGTCGATGGTATCGTCCGCGGAGCCGTGGAAGACCCAGACCGGCGTTCCATCAATCCTCCCGGCTACGTCGGCATAGGGGTCTGCTAGGGTGCTCACTGCCGGAATCGGAATCGCTCGAGGCTTCCGGACTCCTCCACTAACGGGCGCCAGGGCCGCGAATGTTCCCGGGTGCCGCGCGGCGATATACCACACGCCGTAACCGCCCATCGAGAGCCCGGTCAGATAGACCCGCTCTGAGTCGCCGTTGTACTCCTTCATGGTCTCTCGAAGCGCGCCCAGCGCCATGGCCTCCATGTCCGGATCGCTCCACCAAGCGCCTGCCCAGCAGCGCGGGAAGACCACCAGGGCCCGGGTCTGCTTCTGGTAGCTCAGGAAGAGCCGCGCAAGGACCGACGCATTTGAATTCGGCGCGTACTCGCCGCGGTGTCCCGCGCCGTGCAGGAAGAGGATCACCGGCCATCTCTTTTGGGGCGTCCACGTGGGGGGAACGTATACCTCATACCGATACGTCGTGGCCCCCACCGTGACGCTGCGAAACCGAATCCCGGTGTCTCTGGTCTCGGCGCGGACGGACAGCGCCGGGAGGGCCGTGGCGAGCAGGAGTAGAACGAGGGTTTTCTGGCGGGGTGGCATGCGGGGTCAGGCGATGCTGCCGCCACACGAGGAGCCCGCGCCGGCGGTGCAGCCGTAGCAGTGGTTGCCGGTGACGATGCGCCGCCGGTCGAGCGCTCCGAGGTCCAAGTCTCGGACATGGTGGGGCGCGCCGAACCTTGTGGGCAGCTCGAGCATCTGGTTGAAGTCGCAGTCGTAGAGCGTGCCGTCCCAGCCCACCGAAATCGTATAGCGGCACATCACGCCCGCGGCCGCGGCGGGGTTGAAAGCGTTCACCAGTCGCTCCATGTAACCCTGGTAGTTTCCCGACGCTAGCAGGAACTCGAGGAAGCGGCTGATGGGCATGTTGGTGAGCGTGTAGAGGTGGTTGAAGGTTATGCCGTGGTGCCGCTCGAGCTCGCGCTTGAATTGCGCCTCGATGGCCTCCTGCTTCGGCGGGAGAAACGCGCCCACCGGGTTATAGACCAAGTTGACCACGAGCCCCGAGCCTTCCTTTCCGTAGCCCAATGCGTTCAGCTTGTGCAGGGCTTCGATGGACTTTTCGAAGACGCCCGCCCCGCGCTGCGCATCGGTCGCCGAAGCGCGGTAATAGGGCAGGGAGGCAATGACCTCCACCTTATGCCGCGCCAGAAACTCCGCCAAGTCGGCCTGGGCCGCCAGCAGCAATACAGTTAGATTCGAGCGATCGATCACGTGCCGCCGGAGAGCCCGCGCTTGCTCCACGAGCCAGCGGAAGTTCGGGTTCAGCTCGGGCGCGCCGCCGGTGATGTCCACGGTGGGGATTTGCGTTTGGGTCAAGGCGCGGATGCACAGCTCCGCCGTTTCACGCGTCATGATCTCCTTGCGGTCTGGTCCGGCGTCCACGTGGCAGTGCGCGCAGGTCTGGTTGCACAGCTTACCGACGTTAATCTGAAAGACGGTAATCCGGGTTGCGTGCAGAGGGAAGAGCCCCGTACCGTGCATCTTTTCTTCGAATGTTGGGAAGCCATTCGGAACGGAAAGAATGCGCAGTTGCTCCGCCGCCAACGCGAGGGGATTGGCGCGCGCCTTTAGACTCAAGCCGATGGCCACTCGATCCAGCCTCTCTCTCGCCGCCTCACATCGACAACTTCTGCGCGACGTTTCTCATTTGTAGGCCGTGCACGAGTGCGGCGCCGCCGCGGATGGCACAAGCCACGTGCACAGCCTCGGTCATCTCCTCGATGTTCGAGCCCTTCTCGAGGCAGGCCTGGGTGTAGGCGTCAATGCAATAAGGGCACTGTACCGCGTGCGCCACGCCCAGTGCGATGAGCGCCTTCTCACGCTCGGTGAGCGTGCCTTCGGCAAACACCGCCGAGTAGTAAGCCGCAAACTTCTCCCAGAGCTCCTGATTGCCCTTGCCGATTTCCGGGAACCGGGCGAGATCGGAAGAATGGTAATAGCCATCCATCGGCCATCCTCCTTCAGCAGCAGCCGGAGCCGGGCGCGCAAGCCGCCTGAGCGTTGACGCTCTTGCGGTAGCGCTTACCCTTGGTCTCGGAGGGCGCGCGCAGCGCGGCCCGGCCGCATTCGAATGGCTTTGCCCGTCGCGGCGTAACCGCCAGGAGCGGTGGCACCGGCGCAATCTGTTGTGCGTAAGGTTCGCTGGTCAGGATGCGATAGGTTTTCTCGCACACCGCCATGCGCTGGCCACGCAGGAGCGTGTGGCCGTCGTCGTCCTCCACCTTTCTCCAGGGGCCTTTGTAGATCACCGCCTGACGGAAGTCCCAGCATGGCCCTTGTTTGCCCTTCCGCGCGGTCACGGTCACACTGCGGAATTCGATACCGCGGATCGTCTTCCAAGGCTTCGGGCTGTACTTGTCGAGCGCGATGGCGTGGAAGCCCGCGCGCTCGAACGCCGCGAGGAATGCGGCTTCCTGAAACGCGCCGGCGATGCAGCCGCTCCAGAGTTCAGCGTCCTTCCGCATGGCTTCCGGAACCGGTTCGTCGGAGACGATGTCGCTGATGGCCACACGCCCGCCGCGCTTGAGCACGCGGAACATTTCGCGGAAGAGTTGCTCGCGGTCGTCCTCGCGGACCAGGTTCAGCACACAGTTCGAGATGATCACGTCCACCGATTCGTCCGGGATCACGGGAGCCGCTTGGCGCAGCCGCGCTGCGAATTCCTCGAAGCGGCGCAGGTCTTCGCTGGATTCGACCGGGTTCGATTTCAGGTAGGCGTCTGCCTCGTCGAGCGGCAGGGCGAGATCCTGGATGCGCGCGCGGTGGAAGCGCACATTGTCGTAGCCGAGGGCGGCCA
>DATFXF010000132.1:0-11044 GCA_035258565.1 Candidatus Acidiferrales bacterium | reverse complement strand
CCAGACGCTGGATCGGCGCGCGGCTGCGTTGCGCTTCCGAGACCATACGCACGATCTGCGCAAGCAGCGTTTCGCTGCCCACGCGCTCGGCCCGCATCACAAAACTGCCCGTTGTGTTTACCGTGCCGCCGGTGACCGGGTCGCCGGGCTTCTTCTCGACCGGAACGGCCTCGCCGGTGATCATCGATTCATCTACGGCGCTCGTACCCTCGAGCACAACTCCGTCCACAGGCACCTTCTCGCCCGGGCGCACGCGCAGGCGGTCCCCGCGGCGGACCTGCTCGAGCGGCACGTCCTGCTCGGCGCCATTGTCGGAGAGCAGGCGCGCGGTCTTGGGCTGGAGGCCCAGCAGCGCTCGGATGGCGCTGCTGGTCTGGCTACGCGCGCGGAGCTCAAGGACCTGCCCGAGGAGCACCAAGGCGGTAATGACCGCGGCGGCCTCAAAGTAAACAGCCACCTCGCCCCGCGGACCTCGGAATGACGCTGGGAAGATACTCGGAAAGAGAGTCGCTATGACGCTATAGCCATATGCCGTGCCGGTCCCCATGGCGATCAGCGTGAACATATTCAGGCTACGGTTCACGATCGAAGCCCAACCGCGCACGAAGAAGGGCCAGCCGCCCCACAGAACAACCGGCGTAGCCAGCACAAGCTCGATCCAATTGCGTGCGCGGCCGGAGAGGCCGCCGAGCGGCCGTCCGGGAAGCATCTCTGCCATTGCCAGGAGCAGGATGGGAGCGCTAAGGATGACGCTCAACCAGAAGCGTCGTTTCATCAAAGCAAGCTCGGGATTCTCCTCCTCGACTGCCACCGTACGAGGCTCTAGCGCCATGCCACAGATGGGGCATGCGCCCGGGACGTCGCGAACGACCTCGGGGTGCATCGGGCAGACATACTCTGTCTTGCTTCGAGGCCCAGTGCTGCTCAGCGGCTCAAGCGCCATGCCGCATTGCGGACACGAGACGGCGCGCCCCGCGCGCACGTAAGGATGCATGGGGCAGGTATACTCCTCAGGACCTGCTGTTTGTGCCGGCTGAACCGATGGTGCACTCGATCCCGCGTGAGCGGAAGCAGCCTGGAGGGGGGAGGCCGCGAGATACTTCTCAGGTTCGGCCTGGAATTTTCCGAGGCAGTGCTGACTGCAGAAGTAATACGTTTGCCCACCCTGCTGCTCGGATGCGGCGCGCTCGGGTTCGACCCCCATGCCACAGACGGGGTCGACGGCAAGCAGGCCTTCCTGTTTTGGATCTCGGGAATCCTTGGAGGCCATCTTCGGTCGCTATATTAGATGATTTCGAGCTACCGCAGGTGCTCGGGCGAATCGTTCCACTCCCACTGGTATAATGCCGGCCGATGACGCTGGTCGAGATTACCTACGAATTACAGTCCCCCCTCGGGCCCGAGCAACTCCGAGCTCTCGGAGGATTTGCGAATACATACGGGCTCCGGCGGTTTCGCGTGGACGAGACGAAGAAGCAGCTCTCGTTAGAGTACGATGCCTCGAGGCTAAAGGAAACCGAAGTGGCGCACGTATTGCGGCAAGCCCGGATTCCCGTAGTGCGCCGAGTCTAAGGCAGCGGGCAGGCCGCTCATCGGTCGCGAAGCCTTTCGGAATCTCCCGACGACCCATTCTTTCCACGCGTTTCTACTTCGGACAAACTCGTGCCGCTTTGCACTTGCTCGAGTCAAGAGGGCAGCAGAAAATGGCGACGGTGGCTTGTATCTTGAGTTTGAGGCTCGCCGCTGTGCGGGGCGGAGACTGCCCAACCGAAGGGCGAAGCCAGGAGCAATCATCGTGGATGGCCCATCCCGGCGAGGCGCGCGAGGGCCTCTTTAGGGGCCGATCGATCGGGTGCGAGACGCCAAACTTCCACGCGCCAGCAGCCTATCGCGACCACAGAAGTTGTCGAGGCCAACTCGTGCGCGCGCATCTCCGCGCGGGCCTCTCACGCGAGCCTAGGTACCTGAAGGGCAACGGAGAGAAAGAAGCGGACGCTCGCTTTTCGAGTTCGCCCGCGAGAATCAAGGCCTCCCGGTTCCGAACGAGGCAGTCTCAGATCTACCGCGCACCGATCAGCGGCTCGCAGGCACGGGGTTCAGAACGAGGCATGAGATGAAGAGGAAGAGGCTTGGCGAGGTGCTGCGGGAGCGGGGACAAATCTCCCCAGCCGATCTGGCCAAGGCGATTGAAGAGCAACAGGGCAAGGTCATCCACCTGGGCGAGCTGATGCTCGAGCGGGGGATGGTCAGCAAGGCCGATCTGGCCGCCGCGTTGGCCGAGGTGACTCACGTGCCCTATGCGGATTGCGCCACCGTGCACGTGGACCCCGCCGCGGTTAAACGCATCCCCCTCCACGTGGCACAGCGCTGCATCGTGCTGCCCACCGTCCAGGAAGGGACGCGGCTGGTCGTGGTGATGGCCGAGCCGCAGAACCTGCACACCATCGATGAGCTGCGCTTTACTGCTGGCCTGACCATCTCCCCCCGGCTGGGGTTCCGTAAGGAGATCCTGGCCGCTATCGAGAAGCACTACGGCGTGCAGAAACCTCGCGAGGTCACGATCGAGAAGCTCTACAGCTCGCCGAAGGCCGCCGAACTCACCCTCGAGAAGCCCTACGGTTTGCATAAGCCCACAGCCACCTCGGGTGCGGCAATGGCGTCCGTGGCAGCGGCGCAAGTCGCGGAGGCACCGGTCGAGGTCGAAGACCAGATCGCGGGGATGGAGTTCATCTCCACCAGTTCTCGCCAAAGCAACCAGGAAGCGATGCAGGAGATGCAGGCCGAACTGGCGCACAAGCGCACTCCAGCCGTGCGCCTGGTTTCCAGCATCATCGCCGCCGCGCTCGAGCGGCACGCCAGTGACGTCCACATTGAGCCGCAGGCCGCGGATACGGCCGTGCGCATCCGTGTCGACGGGGTACTGCGCGACCTGCAACGCGCCCCTCGCAATCTCCAGAACTCGCTCATCTCCCGCATCAAGATCCTCTCCGACATGGACATCGCCGAGAGGCGCACCCCGCAGGACGGCCGGTTCATGGTGCGGGTGGGGTCGAAGAAGCTCGACATGCGCGTTTCCACCCTACCCACACAGTACGGCGAGAAAGTGGTCATGCGGTTGCTCGAGCCGGACGCACCGCTGCTGGGGCTGGCCGAACTCGGTCTGGCGAAGGACATCTCCGACGGGCTCACGCGGCTGTTGAGTCTCCCCCAGGGCATGCTCCTGGTGACGGGTCCGACCGGCGCAGGCAAAAGCACTACTCTCTACGCTGCACTCAACTTGCTGCGCAAGCCCACCGTGAACATCATCACGGTCGAAGACCCGGTCGAGTACAACCTGGAAGGTATCAACCAGGTGCATGTGAACACCAAGGCGGGGCTGAACTTCGCCAGTGTGCTGCGCTCGATCCTGCGCCAGGACCCAAACATCATTATGGTAGGCGAGATTCGCGACCGGGAGACAGCAGAGATAGCCATGAAGGCGTCACAAACCGGCCACCTGGTGCTGTCCACCTTGCATACCAACGACAGCGTTGCCGCGGTCACCCGCCTGCTGGACCTAGATATCCCCGGCTTCCTGATCGCCTCTTCGGTGAGCGGAATCCTCGCCCAGCGGCTGGTGCGCAAGCTCTGCACCTGCCGCGAAGAAATGCCCGCCAGGCCTGAGTTCACCACCCAACTGCTGAACGCCGGCCTGGCCGAACCCCCCAAGACGCAAGCCGTCCCGGTGGGCTGCCCCACCTGCGATCACACAGGTTACAAGGGTCGCGTGGGCATCTATGAACTGCTGACGTTCAGCGAGTCCATCCGCGGGGCGGTGCGTTCGGGCGCCCGCAGCGACGAAATCCGCACGCTCGCTCGCTCGGCGGGCATGAAGCTGATGCAGGAATACGCCCTAGACAACGTGCGCCGGGGCATGACCACCATCGAAGAGGTTCTACGCGTGGTACCCTTCGAGCCCATCGCTGCTGTCGAATGCTCGAGTTGCGGGCGCGACCTCCTTCCCTCGTTCATGTTCTGCCCTCACTGCGGCGCCAAGAAAAAAAGGCAAGCGGACCAGCGCACCCCGGCACCCAACCGTGTCCCTGAGGGAGCTCTCCAAGCATGAGTCCTCGGAAGAGAGAGAAGCTGAAGACTTGGACGGCTCCGCGCCGGTCCGCGCGCTACCCGCACCTGCGCGAACTCTCTCTGATCTACGAAGGCCACAGCGAGAATATCCCCGTGCGCCCGCCCGATATCAGCCCGCAAGGCATGTTTATCAATACTGCAGATCGCTTCCCCGAAGGGGCGGTGTTGAAGGTGAGGTTTCTGCTCACCCGATCCAACGTCGAGGTGAGCACGCGCGCTGAAGTCCGCTACTGCCTGCCCGGCGTGGGCATCGGCGTCGAGTTCCTCCAGATTCACCCCGACGCCGCGCGGGCCATTGAGAGAGAAGTACGCACGGCGAATCACTCGCGCGCGCGTAGGGTCTGATTCCCTTCGCAAAGTCGGCCGGCCTGCGCGACAACCCACCGAGGCGCGGGCATTCTCCCCGATGCTAGTTCCAAACCCCGGTATCAGCGGAACCGAACCGATCGCCCTATGGCCTGCTGACTCTGTCGCCGCTGACCGTGGCCGGAAGGGGCCATGGCGTCGAAAGCTGCGCGGGTGCTCGGAATTCTCCTGGCGTTGTGGACGACAACTCGTGTCGCACTGGCAGATAACACCTGGCCTCGTGCCTACGCGCGCTCAATGGTCTCCTCCCACTGCTCCTATGACGAGAAACGGTCCCTTCCCTGCCAGCGCCTCTGCGACCTGCCGATGAGCCAACGACTTGCGCGGGGAAAGGCCTGCCGGAGGGGAAGCCGGCCGGCTGCAAGGAAGGATCCTGCCTCGTATGCGCACCGCAACCGATCCTATGGTCCGGAAACCGCGCGCGACGCGAGCCCCAAGCCCGAGGCAGGACAGGGCCGCGATCCTGCTGCGAGGCGAAGCCCCCGATGAGGGGAACTAAAACTGAAAACGCGAGCTAGGCATTGCCGTTCAGCGGACTCCTGCCAAAGCCTCCAGCTCTTTGAGCTTCTGCGAATCGCCCATGGCGATCAGAAAGTCTCCTGCAGAGATCGTGTCGTCGGGGCCCGGATTGAAATCGAGCCGCCCGTTGCTGCGGCGAATGGCCAAAATAATAATCCCGAGGCGCTTGCGAATATCCGTCTCACCCAGGCGCGTTCCTGCGATCTTGCAATCGTTCGCCACCTGCACTTCTTCGATCTGCAGGTCCAGGTTGCCGTCGCTCAGTGAGGACATGGCCACATCGATGAACCGCTGAACGTTCGGCCGGGTCAGGACTCGAGCCATGCGCTGCCCGGCGTAGCTGTAAGGTGAAATGACGGTCGTGGCCCCAGCCCTGAGTAGCTTCGATTCGGCGTCTTCTTCACTCGCGCGGGCAACGATGGGGAGGTTGGGGGCCAGTCCGCGGGCGGTCAGGACGATATAGACGTTCTGCGCATCGGAGGTCACCGCACTCGCCAGCCCCCGAGCCGATTCGATCCGCGCCTGGCGCAGAATCGCCTCAGCACTCGCGTCCCCCAGGATCACGGGAAACTCCCGTTCCCGCGCCCACTGCGCTCGCACGGAATCTTTCTCGATAATCACCAGAGGCAGACCTCGCCCCGCGACTTCGACGGCCAGCCGGCGGCCTACCCGGCCCACGCCGCAGATGATGAAGTGATCCTTCAGATTGGAGATGTTCCGCTCCATCCGACGGCGCCCGAAAAACTCGCCCAGCTCGAATTCTATCACCGCGTGCGTGAACGTCCCTATCGCGAAGCCCACAACACCCAGGCCGAGAAAAACCAGCACCACATTGAAGACTCGACCGGCATGCGAGAGTTGGTTCTCCGGATCGGCCCCAATCGTCGAGACCGTCATCAGCGTGGTGTAGAAAGACGCAAACCACGACCACCGCTCGATCAGGTGAAAGCCCACCGTCCCCACCGTCAGCAGGATGACGATGAGCCCAAGGACAATCGCTGCACGATGAAGGGATCGCAACGGCGATCAGCGACCGAGAATTCAAACAACCTTCGGTCGCGGAATAGACCTGATTAGTCTAGCAGACTTCTCCGCGACCACATGGCCCTCCAACTTTACGGTGAAGAGTCTACCGGTGGCAAGATGCCAGGGAGTGTGCGCTCGCTACCAGCGCGCGGTCGAGTGGAGGGAGCTTGGAAGATGTCCTATCTGAGGCGGAATTTGACGGTCACTCGGATTTGCACGGGCAGCGGTTGGCCGTCCAACATCGCAGGTTCGTATTTCCAGTTCCGTAGGGCATTCATTGCCGCCTGGTGCAAAAGCGTCGGGCCGGACAGCACCTTCATGCGCGTCACCTTGCCGGTAGCGTCGATCTCCGTCTCGATGACCACGTCGCCTTCCACCAAGTTCTGCCTGGCCATAGGAGGATAAACCGGCTTCACTACGGATATGAGTCGTGGCTGTTTCACCACCCCACCGACCCTGGGCGAGGCTTGCCCGGGGGCCGGGGGCGGCCCCGGCCGCGAAACGCCCGGCACCACCGCCCCGATAAGAGAACTCGACTGGCCGTCCTGCCCCACGTTGGGAACCTCAGAGCCGATGCTCGGGACAGGCGGCGCGTCGCGGGAAACCGCGATTCTCTTGGGCGGCGGGAGTTTGCTGGACAGCTTGCGGACAGCCGGCGAGATGCGCAGATCATAGGCAGATGGTTTGGGCTGTTCCTTCGGGGCCGCGGCAGCCGGCACTGGGGGAGGAGCCATCACGCTCGGTTGACGCCCAGCAACAACGCTGGCCTGCGGTTGCGCCGTCGGCGACCCATTCGCAGGCGTCGAAGGCGACGCCACGCCAGTCAGCTCAGGTCTTTGAACGGGGATCGCATCTTGGGTGACCGATGTTGCTGCACGGCTTGCCCAATGGTGGTGGAAGAGCAGCCACCCGCCTCCGAGAACCACGGCGAACACGGAAACTGATGCGAGGGCGAGAGCCAATTTCCCAAGAGGAAAACGCTCGGCAGCCGCCTTCCCCGCGGCGAGGTACGCGGCGAACCGAGCAGCAAGCGTCCGGGCACCCGAAGTATCTTCGTTTGTAGTCTTGGAAACCCACCACGCGGTCCGCTCCAAGGAGACGGGTAGGATGTCAGCGGGGAATGGCTTTGGAACTGGCTCCTCTTCCTTGCGCGTCAAAGGAGCCAAGCCGGGGAGCGGAATCGAGCTGGCTGGCGGCTGTTTGGCCCTCGCTTCGGCTGCCGCCAGGAGGCTGATTGTTTCGCTGACCAGTGCTGCCACCTCTTCTTCCGAGTTGACCCCGGCGATCTCCTGGTCAGAAGATCCTATGGCTGGCGGTTCCTCGATCTTCGGCTCCGCCGGTGCCGAGGCCCTCATTGGCGTGCTGACTTCGGCCGACGCCTTGGATCGTTCACCCATGCTCGAGACTTCCTGAGAGGGCGCGAGGCCGGCAGGCGGTCGCTCGACCGCCACGGCCCGAGGGCTCAGTTCGGCTCGAGGCGCATGCCCAGCTGGGGGATCCTCTTTCTTCGTCCCCACAATTTTTGTGCGTTCGACCGGCGTACCCGCGCGAATGGGACTCTCCACGGGGATTTTGACACCCGGCGTCCCTTTCGAAGAATGCGTGTCTCGGACTGAGCGCTTCGAGTCGCTCACTTTTTTGACGGAGCTCGGTGGCGGGGTCACCGCAACGACCGGTGCCTCAGACTTTGGCTCGCGTGATGCAACCGGGCGAGTTGCAGCAGCTGGGTTCGATGTCTCGGACGGGAAGCTGACACCCCAGAATCCGGTTGTGCTGCGAATGAATTCGAGCTCGACGTAGTCTTCGACGTTCGAGGAGTTGCGCACATTCGCCACACGGCACGGCATCTCCTGATTCGTCCGTAGGTTCGTCAAAACCAGCGCCTGGCCTAGCGCGACGCTCGCGGACAAGCGAACAACGGCGCCTCGCGGGAAGACGATCAGTGTGCGCGTCTCCTCGTGAAAGAGTTCGCTATGCACCGTGACGCCGGGAACTGGCGATGTAACCTCCGATCCATGAATGCGTACGGGTATTTCCACACAGACCGGATCGGCCGGGAGCTGGGCAGTCTTCTCTTCGCCGACAGAGCCTGCTTGCGCAGCAGGCCGCTCTATCTTTTGTTTGGCAAGCTCGATCGCTTCGCGTGTAGGCACGCTCGTCGTCCTGGGCCCCAGGGAGTCATGAGGCAGCCGGGCAATCGTCTCCTCTGGACAGGAAATTGTCAGGCTAGGAGCCAGGCGGCGGCAATGGTACCGGGGTGTACTCTTACGGAACATGCGGTGCCCGGCCTCGCAGAAAGAAAACCCCTCTCCACATCCCCAAGTCTTTCCAAGAAAAAGGAGGTTCAGAGAACCTTGACGGGGGCTCGCCTTTCCACGAGGGAACGCGCAGAACCGTTCGCCCTCCCTATTGAGCGTGAGAGAATCGTGGTAGGCTTCCGTGAGACCGTGGGAACCCGAACTTGCTCTCGCACACGAGCAGGAATGGCTCTGCTGGTCTTGCTAACCTGGGGCGGCCTGACCCGTGCTCAGGAGCCACCGGCTCCTCCCCCCCAACTGCCTTCCGGTCCGCTGTCTTTCCAGAACACGGGGGCCGCGACGTGCGTCGAGCCACCGCCGATGGTGCGCTTGCAGGATTACAACGGGCCGCTGAAGAAGACCGTGGGCACGTTCGCCCGGAAGTTGGAACGCAAGTCCGTGCACCAACCACACTACAAGCCCGGAGCGGTGCTGTGCTCTCTCCAGCCGAAAGACAAGTTCGTTCTGTTCGTCCAGGATACGCTCGATCCAGTGACGTTTCTCGGCAGCGCTTTCAACGCCGGGCTTGAGCAGGGGGAAGATCAGGACCCTACCTTCGGGCAGGGCGCCGCGGGATACGGCAAGCGTTTTGGTGCCGACTTCGCCGATCAAGCCTCGTCCAAGTTCTTCAAGGACTTTGCCTATCCCTTGATATTCTCAGAAGACCCACGATACTACCGGCTGGGTCAAGGAAGCACCGGTAAGCGCTTGCTGCACTCAGTAGAGCACGCATTCGTGGCACACCGCGACACGGGCAGGCGCATGTTCAATTTTTCCGAATGGTTGGGGACGACAAGCGGCGTTGTGCTGGGCAACCTCTATCACCCAGGGAACGCACGCGGCATCGCGCCGGCAGCACGGTCGGTGTGCTACAACATCCTCGAAGACATAGGCTTCGACATGCTCCGTGAATTCTGGCCGGAGATCTCCCGCAAGTTCAAGCTGCCGTTCCGCGGTGAACACGAGCCAATGAACCACAATTCGAACCCTACTCCAAGTAAGCCGAACAACAATTGAAGGACTGGTTTGTCGGGCTGTCCGGTTGCCGGCAGCAAGAAGGCACCCAGGTTCTATGACCTTGGTACCCCCCTGGCCAAACTGGTTGTGAAGCCTTCGTATGGCCCCCGAGGGACGAACGCGCCATTGGACAAGCCCCGAACTCCAGCTAGGCTCGTCGGTATCCGGGTTGGCACCTGGAACGAACTTGAGGAGGTAGAGCAATGAAAATGGCATCGCAGTTGTGGCGTGAGGAGGCGGGACAGGACTTGAACGAATACGCGCTGCTGATGGCTCTGATTGCATTGTCTTCGATTTCGGGGATGCACAAGCTAGCCCAAGCGGTCAGCAACGTCTACGGGAGCGCGGCGAGCAACCTGAGCACGACCTAAGCGGCGCTTCGGGAGAGGCTTGAACTCGTGTGCCGAACAAGAAGCTGGTGTGCCAAGGCGCAGTTGGCTCAAGAGGCGCTCACCCACTCCAACTGGAATGTCCGAATTACGATGGAAATCTTCCTGCTCAAGAGCAGGGAAGAAATCGGACCTCTCCTCCTGCAGCAGGATCAGAACACCGAGAAGATCACGACCCTCAGCAAGCAGCTCAGAGAACAGATTGAATCCGGAAAGAGAACTGCTGGATGCCGTGGATTCGGCTAGGTGGCCTTATATCGACAGCTACAACCAGGCCCGGGACCTTCTCGTTGACGACCAGAAGCCTGCCCAGGCAAGGGCAGCCATGATCAGAACCCTGCCGCTTCTCGAAAACTACCATAGGGCCTGGGACGCTTTGGTGCACTTCCAAAGGGAGCAGATCAATCAAGAGCTAGGAAACGAACTTGCCGAGCGCTAGCGGACCGAGGGGCAGGTCCGGCTCGAAGCCGCTGCCCCCGAATCCACGATCTACGCCATCGTCATTATGGATCGTTCGGGCAGCATCATCTGGGCAAATCCCGCCTACTCAGTCGATGAGCTCCGAGGCCGAGATTCACGCATGCTTTGCTTCTCACACACCCTCCATCGTTCTACGAGCAGATCTGGAAGACCATCCTAGGTGGGCAGGTCTGGCATGGAAAGGTCACCAATCGTCAGAAGGACGGCCGCCTGTACACTGAGCAACAAACCATCATCCCCATGCGCAACGAGCAGGGAGAGATTACCCATTTCGTTGTCATTGATGCTGGCTTTCAGCCGCACGCAGGCTCGCGAACCCAAGATATTGGACCTGAACTCGGTTGTGCACGAGACGGGCAAGATCCTTCCGCGTCTGCTCGGAAAGGACGATCCTCATGAACTTGGCGGTTAACGCCCGCGACTCTATGCCCGAGGGCGGCAAGTTGACGGTCGAGACCGCAAACGTTGTGCTGGATGAGGAGTACGCTCACACGCATCCCCCGACCGTAGCCGGCCGGTACGTGATGCTCGCCGTCAGCGACACCAGCGTGGGAATGCATAAGGAAATGCAGAGCGACATTCATGAGCCCTTCGGAACCACGAAGGGACCGCACTCAGCCACGGGTCTCGGCCTGGCCACCATCAACGGTGTGGTGAAACAGAGCGGCGGCTTCACTTGTATGGAGAGCGAGCCAGGAACAGGAAAAGGAGCGGCGTTCAAGATCTACCTCCCACAGGTCGACAAGGCAGTGGAGCCGGCAGGGACGGGCAGGGTCGCCGCTGGGCTTGTGCGTAGCACGGGGCCCTGTCAACCAAGCTGAATGA
>DATFXF010000131.1:0-3201 GCA_035258565.1 Candidatus Acidiferrales bacterium | reverse complement strand
GTCGTGCGATGCCTCCCAGCCAGTGCATCGATGCTCGTTCTCGGCGCTTGAACCGCTTGTATTTCCGTCGCGCCCATCGGGCGAGAGCCTCGTTAACATGGCGGAGCACCTGAACGCACTTCGAGCGATAGAACCGCCCGTAGTAGTTCATCCACTAGCGGGGAACAATGATGATAAAAAATGGGGAAAATGCCTCACCCGCCAAGCACATTGATCTGCTGCTGGAATTGTTCGGCGAGGTTCACGACGGCGTCGCCGTAGTACGAGTAGGCGGATTTCTTCGCATTTTTCCAACCAGCGAGGTAGCGCAGCGCGGCGAGCCGCTCGGCGGATCGGCGCCGTTGTCGGCCATAAGCATCGCGGCGGCGAAGGTTGCCGTGCCCGGATCCCATGGATCGGGCGCACTGCACCCACGTCGAGGGAATGAATTGTGCAGGGCCCATCGCGCCGCGCCAGCCGGACCATGGCTTCTTCGAGACCGGCTGGTTGTCTGGATTGTAGCCGAACTCCGCGCAGATCTGCTGGAAAAGCGGCGCATCACGCGTCGGATTCATATCAGTGCGCCACGACCCGCTGCCGAGATTCGTGCCAAGATCGCTTTCTTCAGAAAGCACGCCCAAGATTATCGCCGGCCGCACGCCCGTTTTGGCCAAGGCTTCTTTCGCGTACATATCGCCGAAGGATATGGCCTTGGTGTCGCGCAGACCGAAGAGCTGCTGCTCGAGCCCGGGCGCCAGCTCAACCTTCGGGGCTCGATTGCGGACCTGCAGCAGGGGGTCGGCCGTCCGGCCACCTGCACGGCTAGCGGCGGACGGAGCCCTCGCTCGAGCGCTGCATCGGCGAGGTGGTGGCCGCTGCCGACTCGCTATCTTTGAACCCTCTTTATGCTTTGTGCTAGTTTAGTTAGTGTGTCCGGTGGAGACGCATATGGAACCGCCTGAACAGGATGGTCACCGAAAGCCCATCGCAAGGGGCCTGCGCGGAAGACCAGTGGCGCCGGAAGGCAGCGTTCGGATAAAAGTGTTCTACCGGTTCCTTCCAAGTGTTTCAGCGTTTTTTCGACGGCGCCGGATGAGAAAGTTCGTTGAAACCCTCAAAATCAAGCCGGGGACACGAGTGCTCGATCTCGGTGGCCACCCGGCGATCTGGGAGCATGTCTCGGTATCCCTCGAAATCACGCTCTTGAACCTACCCGGCGCGCTCTCCGTGCGCGATTTCGAAATCCTTCAAAACCCGGCCCTGAGGCATCACACGTTCCATGTGATCGACGGCGACGCGTGCAATGTCGAGCTATTTGGCGATCGTTCCTTCGACCTAGTGTTCAGCAACAGCGTGATCGAACATGTCGGACCACCCCCGAAGCAGGCGGAGTTCGCCCACGAGGTGCTTCGCCTTGGCAGGTCGTACTGGGTGCAGACGCCTTCGAAGTGGTTTCCCATCGAGGTGCATTCAGGGATGCCTCTCTACTGGTTCTATCCGGAATGGCTGCGAGCTGCACTGATGAGGAGCTGGCGGAAGCGGCTTCCGGCATGGTGGGCGGACTACATCGATACAACCCGGGTCTTGTCGCGACGCAGATTGGCCGAGTTGTTCCCGAACGGCCGAACGTGCGTCGAGTACTTCTTCGGATTCCCGAAATCCTACGTGTCGTATTCACGGGAATGAATTTATAGGGGTTTGTAGAAATCGTTCTGTCGTCAATAGCAGCGCGATGAATGAGGGAGTCAGCCTGACTGAGCTGCTAGCTGCTGCGACGTTGTCAGTCAGTGTCTAATTTTTGCTCAGGCGCTGCGGGGCCGTACGGGAGGGCAATGCCAGCGCGCATTTGCGGACTATGTCGAAGCGTTGTTTCAGAAAAATCGCGAACGCGGGCGTGAATTTGCACGAGTACCCTTCATCGGTTGGCCGGGACGACGTCCTCGTCCTGAATCTGAAGCGCCTGGTCTGCGCTGCACTGGCCGCGCAAATGGTTTTTAGAGAGCACGGGCCACCCTCGGCACCACACCTGCCGCTCAGCTGTGCCGAGCGCGAGGAGCTGGAGGGCGGCCGGCTGCACCTCGTGAGCTACTACGCGACCTCGCTGATGATCATGGATTGCGTTTTTCGATTTCGCCTGCGGGCTGATGGCGGATCCACACACTCCGCCCTATCTCCGGGACGACCCCGAGCTGCAGCAGGAGTTTCCGCCAAAGCCGGTCGCGGTGCTCGTCGATGCGTGCCTGCACTGGCGCACGGCCGAAAGGATAGCCCGGGATCCGCAACTACAAGCGCGGGCTCGGCGAGACTAATGGGCTATCAGGACGCGCCCGCAGGTGGGCAATGTGCCGCGCGGCTGTAAGCCTGTAATACATCCCATACATGAGGTTGCTGCTCTCCGGCGGAAAGGCGACCCTTTCCGCTGGTGATTCCTCTAGCGAAGGAAGGAGAGCAGCGATGAGGATGTTTGCAGGACTGGACGTTGGTTTCAAGCGGACGGCGGTGTGTGTGGATGAGGCCGGCAGGATCGTGTGGCGCGGGGTGGGGATACCCATCCCGAGGCATTGTCTAGGGCCTTGCGGCGCTGGGGCGGGAAGCTTGCGAAGATCGGCCTGGAAAGCGGATCAATGACTCCTTGGCTTGCGCGTGAGCTTGCCAAAGTGGGGTTTCCCGTAGTGTGCATGGATGCGCGCGCGGCGGCGGATGCGGTCAGGAGCCGGCGGGTGAAATCGGACAAGGGCTGGCGCCTGATGAGCGTGCCAGGGGTCGGCCCGACACGCCCGCCAGCGCAACCGCGTTGAGGTACGATTGTTGCGCGGATAACCGTAGCCGCGCAGGTCGAGAAGGTAAACGTCGTAGCCGACTTCCCGCAGCACGACCTGCAGGCCCTGTTCCTTCGAGAATTGCTCGGTCGCCTGCGCCACGCCTACGCCGTGGGGGCCGTCCTCGTGGATAATGGCGACCTTGATGTCCTTTGGTTCCACCCCGAGCTTGGCCTTGGCATTTTTTTAACGCGCACGTGCCGAAACTGACACGGGGCTTGTGGGCGAAGCTCGAGACGCTGATGGACGCGCTCGCCGAGTAGTTCGGGACCGCGGCGGAGTTCGAGGATCCCAAAGGCGGCATCGTGTGACCAAGAGGTGCGTTCTCGCGCATGTGCGGAGCGCGCTGCAATGATGCAAAGCTGCAGGGTCGGGCTGCGTGACCCCACCACCCTCATGGACA
>DATFXF010000130.1:0-2779 GCA_035258565.1 Candidatus Acidiferrales bacterium | reverse complement strand
CGTCATCGGTGCCATTCGTGAGCAGGAGTTCCTCCGGACGCACTTGGAAAAAGCGGGTCAGCCGCCGCTCCGCTGCCTCGTATTCCGGATACATGGCGACCTGATCGCGCGTCAACCGAGCCAACGCACGACGGACTTCAGGCGAGCAGCCCATCGTGTTCTCGTTGAAGTCTAGGCGCAGCTTGCCGGCGCGGCCCTCGAGTGGTGGATGGTAAGCGCGCATCCGCTCGACCGTTCGCCGCGCGGGCACCGCGAGCTTCACTGGCGCACCGCCACGGCCCGCGCATGCCCGACCAGGCCCTCTGCATCGGCCAGGGCTCGGACGACCGGTGCCAGCCGCCGCAGGCCGGCACGGGAGATGCGCTGGACGGTCGAGCACTTCACAAAATCCCAGGTCGAAAGCCCACCTCGGGCGCGCGCCCAGCCGCTCGTGGGCAGGACGTGGTTTGTGCCGCTCGAGTAGTCTCCGAGCGGCTGTGCGCTCCACGGGCCGAGGAACACGCTTCCGGCCGAGCGCACCCGTTCGAGCAGCGCAGGTTCACCTCCGGGGAGGCCCAGATGCTCCGGGGCAAACTCATTGGCGAAGTGCAAGCCAGCCGCAAGGCTCGGCGCGAGCAAGATGACACCATTGCGCTCGAGTGACACCCGCGCGGGATTGGTTTTCGGCAGCGTGCGGCGCTGCCGGGACACTTCTTGACGAACGGCCTGCGCGAGCTTTGCCGAGGTGGTAACGAAGAAGGCGACTGCTTGGGCATCGTGCTCCGCTTGGGCGAGAAGGTCTGCAGCGATGAAACGCGGGTCGCCACGCGAGGCAAGGATAAGCACTTCGGTGGGCCCCGCGGGCAGATCGATCGCGCATTCGCTGCTGACCAGCCGCTTGGCGGCGTTCACATAACGATTGCCCGGCCCGAAAAGCTTGTCCACGCGAGGGAATGACTGGGTGCCGAACGCCATGGCGCCGATGGCCTGAGCGCCGCCGACGCGGGCGACCTCTTGGACCCCGAGCAGTGACGCCGCAGCCAGCAGTGCTCGATTGGGCCGCGGGCATGTGACGACAATGCGCCGCACCCCGGCCACCTGTGCGGGGATCGCCGTCATCAGCAGGGTGGAGACCAATGAGGAGCGCCCTCCGGGGATGTAGCAGCCGATGATTTCCAGGGGCACGATGCGCTGGCCAACGCGCACGCCCGGTTCAACCGCGAAGCTCCAGGGGCCGGGTTTCTGGCGCTCTGCGACGCGGCGAATGTTGCGTGCCGCGTGCCTCACCGCGCGCACGAATTCCGCGCTCACCTCGCGGCGAGCGCCTCGGAACTCGCTCGGACGGACCCAAAGCGTCCCCGGGGTGAGTCGCAACCCATCGAGCCGTCCCGTCCATCGCAGCAACGCTCGATCGCCACCTCGCCGCACATCGGCCAGGATACGTGCAGCCGTCTGCTCGGCAGCCACGTCCCGCCGGCGGCGCACGGCCAGCAGATCCCCTGCGGTTCGCTTGCTCAGTCGAAGGATTCGCATCAGAGCACAATCTTATTGAGAGGATATTCGACGATGCCCTGCGCCTGCGCGGCCTTCAGCCGCGGGATGATCTGTCGCACGATCTCTTCATCCACGATGGTGTTCACGGCCACCCAATCGGGATCGCTCAACGCGGAAATCGTAGGGTTCTTGAGGGCGGGCAGGACGCCGAGCACCCGAGAGAGGTGCTCGCGACGCACGTTGAGCATGAGCCCGACCTTGTTGTAAGCGGCAATCGCGCCTTCGAGAAGCAGCACAATGTTGGACACCTTCTCGCGTTTCTGCGGGTCTTCCCAAGCGGCGCGATTGGCAATGAACAGCGTTGCAGACTCGAGCACCGTGTCCACGACCCGCAGGCGGTTGGCGCGGAGCGAGCTTCCTGTTTCGGTGACCTCCACGATGGCGTCGGCGAGTTGCGGAACCTTGACTTCAGTGGCGCCCCAGGAAAACTCGACGCGCGCGTTGACACCGTTTCGCGAAAGGTAGTCTTTCGTCAACCGCACCACTTCCGTGGCCAGGACCTTTCCTTCGAGATCGCGCACGGAACGGATCGCCGACTCTTCCGGCACGGCCAGCACCCAGCGCACGCGCGCCATGCGCTGCTTGGCATAGACGAGCTCGGCAACTTCCAGCACGTCCGCGCCCGTCTCGAGTACCCAGTCTCGCCCGGTGATCCCTGCGTCCAGCGCGCCCGTCTCGACGTAGCGCGCCATTTCCTGCGCGCGGATCAGCAGGCACTTGATATCGGGATCGTCGATCGTCGGGAAGTAGCTGCGCGAGTCGACGGCAATGCGCCAGCCGGCGCGCGCGAAGAGTTGCAGGGTTGCCTCCTGGAGGCTGCCTTTCGGGATGCCGACGCGAAGCTCCTTCATGGCTCTTTCACCCCCCGGTAGACTTTCCGCGGATCGAAGACGCGCTTGGCGACCACTGCCGCCGTACCATCGGGCGCGAGCCGGCGGAAAAAGCAGCTCCGGTAGCCTTCGTGGCACACGCCTGGGCCGAGCGCGTCAACGCGCACCAGCAGCGCATCCGAGTCGCAGTCCACGCGCATTTCGCGAAGCCGCAGCCGATGGCCGCTCTGCTCGCCTTTGCGCCACAACTGCTTGCGCGAGCGGCTGTAGAAGGTGACCTCGCCGGTCGCGAGGGTCGCTCGGAGCGCCTCGGCGTTCATATAGCCCACCATCAAGACTTCCCTGCTGGCGGCGTCCTGCACGACGGCCGGCACCAGCCCCTTGAGCTTCCCGAAATCGAGCAACATGGAATGGCT
>DATFXF010000129.1:0-3487 GCA_035258565.1 Candidatus Acidiferrales bacterium | reverse complement strand
ACGGCCGTCCTGAGCCGTCCGGACGGCTCAGGACGGCCGTCCTACGTGCCGATGAAGCGTTGTGTAGGACACACGACCGCAGAGATGGTTTCTAGGAGGAGCGAACCTGCAAGCGGAGCAGCAGCGCATGAATGTGAACATGAAAGTGCGTTACGCCAGCGGCCGTGAGGATCATTTTCAGGTCGAAATCTTCGGCGGCGGGGCGGCCGAATTTCGGCTCAAGGATTTCATCAAGGACCCGACGCTGGTCCTGAAGACCGAGGCCGAATTGATTATCATCCCTGCCCACGCGATTGAATGCGTCAGCCTTGCACTGCCGGAGTCGGAGATTGAGGAACTGCCACTGAAAAGAGTCCGAAAAGCAACGCGCCTGGGATAAAACGATGGTCCCAGCTCAAGCGTGACTTCGAGCTCGAACCGAGCCGCCCCCCGGAGGGAATCGATGGCACCTGAACTGCCAAGACTTTTTGTCGCCCGACACGGCGATACGGCCTGGACGGACTCACGCCAGCGAACGGGCCGAACAGATCTTCCGCTCAACGCGCGGGGGAAAGAGCACGCTCGCGAGCTTGGCGCGCGGCTCCAGCGCTTTGCGTTTGAGCATGTTTTCACCAGCCCCCTACAGCGTGCTTCGAAAACCTGCGCACTGGCCGGCTTCGGGGAGGTTGCGGAAATAAATCAGGACCTCGTGGAATGGGACTACGGCCGCTTTGAAGGGAAGCTGACCAGACTAATCCTGAGGGAGCAGCCGGGCTGGGAAATGTTCCGCGACGGCTGCCCGGAGGGTGAATCTCCACAAGACGTCGCGGCTCGCGCCGACCGCTTTATCGACCGGGTGCGCGGCCTCGAGGGCGACGTGCTGGCGTTCTCCAGCGCCCACATTATCCGCATGATCGCGGCCCGTTGGCTCGGTCTGCCGCCGGCCGCCGGACGATTTTTCTTCTGCCGCCCCGCCAGCGTTGGCATCCTCGGATTTGAGCACAGCAGCCGGGACGAACCAATCATCGGCTTGTGGAATTATGTCACTCGCCCACGGGAGTGAGGCATCGCCCGTAAGTAATGGGAGGCACTTGAGGCGGTTATGACTCGGACGAAGCACATCGGTCGGAGTTCTCCCCTCGGGGCCACCGTCACAGACAGCGGCGTCAACTTCAGCTTATTCTCCCGGACCGCTGCGGGCGTGGAGCTATTGTTCTTTGACCGAGAGGATGACGCCCGCCCGTCCCGTGTGATTCGGATCGACCCGGAAACGAACCGCACGTACCACTATTGGCACGTGTTCGTTCCCGGCGTGCGGCCTGGCCAGATTTACGGCTACCGAGTCGAGGGGCTGTCGGCTCCAGCGCGTGGTCTGCGGTTCGACCCCGGCAAGTTGTTGCTTGACCCATACGGCCAAGGCGTGATCGTTCCGAAGAACTACACGCGCGAGGCCGCCCGAAGGCAAGACGACACCGGCGCGACGGCGATGAGGAGCGTTGTCGTTGATCCACGCGCTTACGACTGGGAAGGAGACAGCCCGCTGAGGCTGCCGTCTGCCCGGACCATTATCTACGAGATGCACGTTCGCGGCTTCACGCGCCACCCGAACTCCCGGGTCGGCCAGAAGACACGGGGAACCTACGCCGGCCTGATCGAAAAAATTCCGTATCTCCAAGAACTTGGCATCACGGCAGTCGAACTTCTGCCCGTTTTCCAGTTCGACGCTCAAGATTGTCCCCCAGGCAAAGTAAACTACTGGGGCTATGCTCCCGTTTCGTTCTTTGCTCCGCACCAGGGGTACAGCTCCCGACAGGATCCGCTTGGGCCGGTGCATGAATTTCGTGACATGGTAAAGGCCCTGCACCGAGCGGGCATCGAGGTGATTCTCGACGTCGTGTTCAACCACACCGCGGAGGGCGATCACACCGGGCCAACGCTCAGCTTCCGTGGCATCGACAACCCGACTTACTACATCCTCGAAGAGGGCGGCGCCCGCTACGCCAATTACAGTGGTTGCGGAAACACACTGAATGCGAATCATCCCATCGTCCGCCGCTTGATCGTGGACAGTCTCCGCTATTGGGTAGAGGTAATGCACGTCGATGGATTCCGTTTCGACCTGGCATCAATCCTTGCCCGCGACGCCTCAGGCCATCCGCTGCCCAATCCGCCGGTGCTCTGGGACATCGAGTCCGATCCGGTCCTGGCAGGCACGAAGCTCATCGCCGAGGCATGGGACGCGGCCGGACTTTACCAGGTCGGAAGCTTTATCGGGGACGCTTGGAAAGAATGGAACGGCCGGTTCCGCGACGATGTCCGCGACTTTTTCCGAGGTGAACCCGGATCGGTGAGGCGGGTGGCGGACCGGCTCGTGGGTAGCCCAGAAATCTACGGTCACAAGCAACGCGAGGCGGAACAGAGCGTTAACTTTGTAACCTGTCACGACGGCTTCACGCTCAACGATCTCGTCTCCTACAACCAAAAGCACAATGAGGCCAACGACGAAGGCAACCGCGACGGCGCCAATGACAATCGCAGTTGGAACTGCGGCGTCGAGGGGCCAACCAACGACGCAGCGGTAGAGAAACTGCGCAACCGGCAGGTGAAGGACTTTTTGACAGTCACGATGTTATCGTTAGGCTTGCCCATGATCTTGATGGGCGACGAAGTCCGTCATACGCAGTGCGGCAACAATAACGCGTACTGCCAGGATAACGAGTCGAGCTGGTTCGACTGGGCCCGCGTGGCGAAGCACACGGACGTGCATCGCTTCGCAAAATTACTGATCGCGCGCCGCCTGCTGCGCGACGTGGACCACGAGCTTCAGCGCGTGAGTCTGGATACCATGCTCCATCATGCGAAGAAGGCTTGGCACGGCGTCCGGCTTCATCAGCCGGACTGGAGCGATTGCTCCCGCAGTGTGGCCTTGGGCGCAGAACTGCGCAAGGAAGGACTACTCTTCCATCTGATCCTCAACGCATACTGGGAGCCACTCGAATTCGAACTGCCGAAGCTGGTCGGAACAGCTAAGTGGCGGCGCTGGATCGACACGGCCCTGGAATCGCCCCAGGATATTGTTCCGTGGCAGACCGCGCCGACGTTTCCGGGTAATATCTATCGGGCAGAAGCCCGCTCCGTGGTGATGCTGTTCACGCATGTCGATTCCGGGCAGGGGCCTTCCAAGCAAGCCCATGAGTGACTTGCAATGCCCCGATGCTTTCACGAAGCTCCAGTGGCTCACCGAGAAACGCGGGAGCAATGAGCGGCGGGTCGAGAAGTTGAAGTCATAATCTCAGGAGGTAAGGACCATGTCGATTGGTTACCATAAGCCGCTATACGTGTTGCCCTTTGACCACAGGGCCACGTTCTCGAAAAACATGTTCGGTTGGAAGGAGCCGTTGAGCCCCGAACAGACGGCGGAGATTGCATCCGTTAAGCAGATCATCTACGACGGGTTCAAGGCTGCCGTGGCCGGCGGAGGTCCGAAGGATCGCGCCGGCATCCTCGT
>DATFXF010000128.1:0-2687 GCA_035258565.1 Candidatus Acidiferrales bacterium | reverse complement strand
CCACGGTCCACGGTGAGGTTGATCCCGTTCACGGCCACGAGCTCGCCAAAGCGACGGCTCAAGTTCTCGGTTACGATCGCTGGTTCAGTCATGGCCCAGGCCTAGAAGGTTTCGCCCGCAGAACGTAACCCACGAACTGCGACTCTGAGCCGGTCGTTTCATGGTGACTAGCATATCTCTAAACCCCGCCGGGGCGGACCCGCACCGGCTGGGCGCATCCCGTTCTGCGCTCGCAGGAGTGGATCCAAGTTTACTGGGAGGAGGCTGGGCCACCGGCTCTCGCTCCGGCAGGTGTAGTGGCTGCGGCGGGCTCGCGCGCCGGGAACATGGCCACCACCGCGGGGAGCTCGATGAGAAAAGTCGCGCCGCCCTCCGGCCGGTTGTAACAGGAGATGTGTCCCCCGTGCTCCTGAACCAGGCCGTAGCAAATGCTCAGGCCCAGCCCGGTGCCTTTGCCAACCGGCTTGGTCGTGTAGAAGGGATCGAAGACGATGTTCGGCTCCTTCATGCCGGGCCCCGTGTCGGAGAACTCGATGACGACATTCCCGCGCTCGCGACGCGTGCACACGGTGAGCACGCCCCCGTTCACCTCTTCCATGGCGTCCACCGCATTACTGATGATGTTGAAGAAGACTTGGAGCAACTGGTTCGGATCACCGCGCACGCGCGGTAGCACCGTCTCGGCCTGAAGATCAATATTGATGTGCTTGCCGCGTAGGTCGAGCCGGCGCAGCTGTACGGCGCTGTTCACCACGGCGTTAACGTCAATCAGCGAGCGCTCCGCGGGGACCTGCCGGGCAAAGCTAAGGAGGTTGGTCACTAGCGTTTTCGTGCGCCGGGCCTGCTCCCGGATTTTGGCCGCAATTGCGCGCGGTTTTTCGCTGACGGAGGCATCGTCAACCAGCAAGTCGGCGTAGCCGAGAATGGCGGTCAGCGGGTTGTTGATCTCATGGGCTGCGCCGGCGGCCAGCTGGCCGAGCGAGGCCAACTTTTCCGACTGCACGAACTGGCGTTGCAGGCGCTTCAGGTTGTCGATGGATTCCCCGGAAGCCCGCAAGAGTTGTAAGCGATCGGCATCCACGAGATACTGCCGGAGGAAGACCAGCGCACTGAGCGGGATGATGGCCACCAGCGTCACCAGCAAGCGGAACTGGCGGACCGATGGCGGCGCGGAGCTCAGCAGCACGCTCCAGATTCCGATCGCGGGCAAGGAGAATACCGCGGCCATGGCCAGGCGTGCCGTCCACACCCCGTCGCTTCGCCGCCGCTCGAGGTAGGGCCGGCCATCCTCGGGAACAGCGGAGGAGGCCGCTCCAGCCGCGGGACAGGTTCTGAAGGCGAGGATCCCTGTGGTTCCAAACCAGACAAAGGAAGCGACCAACGGCACGTCGTAGATGCTGCCGGTGGAATACGCTCCCCGGTCAATGGCCACGTTGATGATGAGTGAACTCAACAAGTACGTACACGCCGCGCCAAACAGGTGCGCGTGCACCGTTCGCCAGGCGTCGGTCGTCCGCAGGTAGAGGATGCCGAGTCCCAGCACGAACACCAGATTCTCCAACGTGTAGAGCATGTTGTAGCTGTGTCCGTACCGGCCCACATCCATCCGCACGTATTGCCAGGGGATCACGACAAATAGGTAGAGATACATCCACCACAGCAGGAGCAGGGTGAAGTCAAGATAACCGAAGCGCAGGTTGCGGTCTGGCCTCCGTTCGTAGGGTTGCAGTGCGAGTGCGGCGATCATGGGCACGGTATGCAGAAAGAAGATGATGTCACCGACAAAAGGATTCGGCACGGATTGGTGAAGATACACCTCGATGTATGTCCACTGGAGTTGGCCAACCATCCAGAGCGTGCAGCCAAAGGCCAGGAGCATCCAGAAGGCGTTTCGGCGCCACTGCGGCGAGGCGGCGTTCAGCAGCAAGCCCGCGTTGGCAAGCAGCGGCACCAAGCTCTGCGTGATGTCTCCGAACGCAGTCAGGTGGGGGCCGGGTGGGAGCAGCAGGGAGACGGCCGCATAACCGCCCACCACGACGAGCCACGGTAGGAGTAGCCAGTTCGTTGACCGCGAGGAAGCCATAGGGAAGACCGATTGGCGATTCTAGCTCGACTCGGCGCGCGCCCGAGGGCCAGGGCTGCCTAGAATGGCGAAAAGATAAAGAGGAAATTGAAGCGCCTGGTTTCAGCCTCGAGGTGGACAAGCAGCTTGGGACCTTCCTGCTCTTTGGCGACGTTAGCTACACGGTGATCGGCAAGCCCGTGGGGCTCGATCTGCAAAACCGGCCGGCGGCGAGCTTTGGACTTGGCAAGAAGGTGTCGCGGGCCATCACGGTGAGCGGCCTGATTGACTGGCGCCGCGCGCTCGTCCGAGGCACGGGGGATCCGGTGGAGGTGGCTGGCATCCTCACCTATAAAGCGAGTCCGAGCGTCAGCGTGAGCCCCAACGTCTTTGTGGGATTAACGAACGGGAGCCCTGCCTTCGGAGCTGGCGTCGAGTTGGCCTTCAGGTTTGGCCAACGTTAGGCTTAGCAGCTTTCAAGGTAGAGGAGAAAAACAATGGTGAGGAAACTTACATTCTCGAGTGTAAGTGTACTTGCCTGGGCCGTGGTTCTGGTTGCCCCGCTGCTCAAGCCTTTCGGCCAAGGAGAGCCTTACGGCGGGAGACCGATGCGGCGGACCAGAGC
>DATFXF010000127.1:0-2625 GCA_035258565.1 Candidatus Acidiferrales bacterium | reverse complement strand
CGGTCGTTTTGGGGCTGGGCCACCGCCGAATCCGCTGTCGTGTGCTTGCACTTCCGCTGCACGGGTCGCTGCCACGCGACATAAGGTGCGATGCGAACAATGATTCGATTCGCGCTGCTGTCGGACGTGTGGTTGGCGCCTCCGTTTGGACGACTTCAAGTGAATGGAGGTGACGGTGACCGAGAGGGTCAAAATGGCTGGCCCGTTTCCGATCTGCATCAAGACGGAAGACGGCAAGTGGTTCAACGGTGAGTATTTCACCATTCCGGCCGCCCATGCTGGTGGGAGCATGGGCACAGTGAGGGTCCGCGAGGAGAAGGGGCGCGTTAAGGAGACCCGGATTCGCCCGAACAGCAGCGCCGAAGGTCTGGCGCGCATCCTGCTGCGGGAAATGTGGAATGACCCCGAGGGGCGATGGATGAGCGGAAGGAGGCCTCATGACGACCGATGATGCCATCATCCCGACCGAGCTGCCCAAGCCAAGAGCCGCGAGCGGTTCGAGAAAGGGCCGTTCGCTACGAGCCCCGTCGGGCGCTCGCGCTGACCGCCCCGAACTGGCGAAGGTGATCCGCAGGTTGGAGGCTCGCGACGTGCTGCTGGCGACGCGGCTCGACCGGCTGGCGCGCTCCACCAGCTTAGGAGCGCGCGTTGGTAAAATGGCGGATTCGACCGCTGATTCGTCTGCCGAGTGGAGGCGCCGCCCCTTTTGCTGAACCGGACACCTATGAGAGAGGAAGCGAAGATGGATGCACATGCCCTCACTAGGAAGAAGTCCGGCCGCGCACGGCTGGGTCCAAAGCTCACGCCCGGTGTAAAGGTGCTGCTCGATCACCTGCTGCCGGCTTTTGCCAAGAACATCTACGCCGAGGGCGCCCCATCGCCCCCGAGGGGGCTGGGACCTGCCATTCGCGGGCTGTCCACTGATGAGCTTGCGCTGTCCGCCTTGTGGCCCATTCTTCGTGAGCGCAACAGGCGACACCCGTACGCCGATACGCTTCTCTGCATGGAGATCGGCCGCAACGTCTGCGATCGGCGCCTACTGAAGAAGCTCGACCGGGACAAACGTGCCAAGATCAAAAGGGCGCCGGGGAAATACGCCTGGCGTTTCCTTCGTCCCGACTGGGACGACGACGACTGTATCACCGTTGGCAATTGGCTGGTCCGTTGTGCTCTCCAGCTCGACTTCTTTGAGCTGGATGAGAATAACCTTCCCACGATCGCGGCCGAGCACAAGGCGGCCGTCGCCAAATTGTACGACGACCTGGTCTGGCGAGATCCCGTCTATTTGCCTCATAAGTGCCCCCCGCCGGATTGGGCGGGGTGGCGTACGTGGTACGGCGACAGGATTTCGGCCACCTTTGTGAAAAGCCATTATGAAAATACACGGCCCGCAATCGAGGCTGCCTTTGTGCTGACGCCGGCAGAGGACGTACTCGTCAAGGGAGAAGTCCTTCACGTTGAGCCGATCGGTTTTCGAGCACGGTAAGGGCGTAAACTCACTTCAGAGGGTGCCGCTCAGGATCAACCAGCACATGTTGCGGTTGGTCGAGCGCTTGAGGCCGGACCCGAAGAGTGATGACGATGGCCGTGGCCCCGTGGCGCCAGATTGCGCTGTTGCTAAGTATCTCGCTGGAGAGCCGTTCTGGGTTCCGTACCGATGTGACAGGCGCGGTCGCCTAATCGCGCTGCCGCACTTCCACTATGGCCGCGAAGATCACGTCCGGTCCTTGTTCATGTTCGATAAGGGTCTTCCCATCGGCACGGATATCCACTGGCTCGAAATACACTGCGCGAATTGTCAGGGGGATACCGACAAGTCTCCATGGCAGGAGCGACTGGATTGGGTAGCGGAGAACCGCGGCTTCATTCGCCGCGTGGGGAATGATCCAGAACGAACCCACGGGCTGTGGTGCAACTTTGAGGCGCCATTCTGCTTTGTAGCCGCTTGCCGCGAGCTTGTTTCCGTCTGGGATGCGGGCTCGTCATTTATTACACACCTACCGACCTCGTGGGATGGCTCTAACAATGGCACACAGCACTACGCCTGCCTTTTGCGAGACGCCGAGACGGGAGCCAAGGTCAACCTAACCGATCTGGGCCGTGTAGCTGATGTTTATGTGGACATCATCCATAAGGTGCAGCTCCTTCTTGAGAACGATAGCTCAGAATCGGCAGCGTGGTGGCGTGCGCGCCTCAAGGATTTGGAGCCGCGCCAGGTCCGCAAGTTGCTCAAGACTGCGGCGGGCACCTTCGCCTACGGCGCCACGCCGGCGGGCATGGCCGAGCAAATTGCCGAAGTCTACGAGAAACTCTTTGGGGAAGGGCGCTTCCCTACGGAAGCCAACGGAAGATTTCTCGGCCGACTCATAATCCAGGGCGCACGCGAGGTGCTCCCTCGCTGTGCGGAAGCTATGGATTGGATACGTGACCGCGCTCAGGCGTGCACAAAAAGAGGCGTTCCGCTCGAATGGATGAGTGCGACCGGCTTCCCGTGCAGCAACCTGTACCGGGAGATCAAGACCCGGCGAGTCGAGATCATCAGAGATCGCATCGCATTGAAACGAAAGGTCGCTGTCGGGCACACGACTAAGATCAATGCGAAAAAAGCCGCCGACTCGGCGGCCG
>DATFXF010000126.1:0-6666 GCA_035258565.1 Candidatus Acidiferrales bacterium | reverse complement strand
TCCGGCGAGTTTTGACATTCAAGGCGAGCTGGTCGCTCCCGAGTTGACCTTGACAAACCAGGAACTGGTACAAAAGGCGCTCGCCGCGCGTCCCGATTATCTTGCGGCTAGGGATAGCGCCCGAAAAGCCGAAGCAGACGTGCGGCTTGCCGATGCCAACGGCACGACCGACATCGCCGTAGGCAGCGAATACAAGCGCAACGGACCGGACAATACGATTGGCTTCACAGTTTCCTTTCCGCTGCGCTTTTTGGACCGCAATCAGGGCGAAAAGTTGCGCAGCCGCCGTGAGTCGGAGGCCAGCCGATTCACGGAAACAGCGGCGCGGATCGCGGTTCTCTCAGATGTAGCGCAGGCATATGAGGCTTATCGGTCGGCGCTGGCCCGAGGGCAACTCTACTCGCGGGATTACATCGGCCGGGCGCGTCAAGTGCGCGACCGCGTGGAGTTCAGCTACCGCAACGGAGCCAGCTCCTTGCTCGACTATCTAGACGCGCTGCGGAGCTATCGCGACGTCGAACTTGCTTGGCGCTCGTCTTACGCCCAGGTCATGACCTCGATTCATCAATTGAGCTCGGTCACCGGAACGGAGCTGTGGCCATGAGACGCCGCGGACTCCTTGTCTTCGCGCTTGCGGGGGGACTTGCGGGCTGCGGAGGCTCCTCGGCGCCAAAGCAGGCACCAGCGCCGGCCCCTCAGACTAACTCCTCCGAGTTGGTTCTTCGGCCCGATTTGATGGGCCTTCGCATACTGACCGTTCAGCAGAAACAGATCCCCAACTATCTTGAGGTTCCCGGGCGAATCCAGGCCGACCCCACGAAGGTGGTGCGCGTATTCCCGCCAGTCGGCGGGCGGCTGTTGAGCATGGAGGTACGCCCCGGAGACCGCGTCAAAAAGGGACAGATTCTGGCGCGGCTTGACAGCAGTGAGGTTTCTGCGGCGCGTTCGGACTACCAAAAGGCACTCGCCGACGCGGAGGTGAAACAAAAGGCCTCGCAGCGCGCCTCGCTGCTCTTCGAGCATCAGGTGTTCTCGGAGAAGGACTACCGGCAGGCCCAGGCAGACGCTGAGATTGCCAAGGCCGAGCTCGAACGGGCGCGCAGCCGTCTCCGCCTCCTGGGGGTAGCGTCGGACTCTTCCTCGGACCACCTGGTGCTCGCGGCGCCACGAGCTGGCGTTGTGCTCGATATTGGTGCGGCGCCGGGAGAGTTTTCGAAGTCGCTCGACGCTCCGGCGCCGCTTTGCACCGTGGCGGACCTCAGCACGGTCTGGGCCGTGGGTGATGTGTATGAAAAGGATCTGGCGGGACTGAAGGTCGGGGCACCGGCTCAGGTTGCTGTCAGCGCCTACTCGAGCCAGGCCTGGAGCGGGCGCGTCGTGGCCATCTCGGATGCGCTCGATCCCGCCACGCGGACTGCCAAGCTGCGCGTCGTGCTCACGAATCCCGAGAACCGCCTGAAGCCGGAGATGTTTTCCACGATCCGGCTGCTGCGTTCGACCTTCTCCGGCATCGCGATTCCCACTTCCGCCATCCTGCGCGAGGGCGATACGGCTTACGTATTTGTGCAGAAGTCCCCGGGGCACTTCGAGCGGCGGACGGTGACGTTGGGCCAGCCGCTGCAATCCGACGTCGAGGTGACTGCCGGGCTGAGCCCTGGGGAAGCGGTAGTCGTCGAAGGCTCCCTCCTTCTGCGAGTCGCGTCCCAGTAGAGTCGCCATGCGGAGCCTGATCAGCTATCTGCTTCGTTATCGCGCCCTGGTGCTGCTGGCTATGGCTGCCTGGCTGGCCGCCGGAATCTATTTCTTTCTCCGCCTGGACATCGAAGCCTACCCCGATCCCTCTCCGCCGCTCGTGGAGGTCATCACGCAGAATCCTGCTTGGTCGGCGGAGGAGATGGAACGCCAGATTACGGTGCCTATTGAGACCACGCTGTTCGGGATGCCGCACTTAGATTACGTACGCTCCATCAGCCTGTTTGGCTTGAGCGACGTGAAACTCTATTTCGACTATGGGAGCAGCTACCTGCTTGACCGCCAGGAAGTCATCAACCGGTTGCAGTTTGTGACCCTACCGCAAGGCATCACCGCCCAGCTGTCGCCTTGGTCGCCGATTGGAGAGATCTACCGCTACCGACTGGACGGCGCGAGCTATTCGCTGAATGAGCTGAAGGCTACGCAGGATTGGATGGTGCGTCGGGAAATCAAGCAGGTTCCGGGTGTCATCGACATCACCACGTTTGGTGGCACGACTCGCCAGTATCAAGCGGAGGTGGATCCGCGCAAGCTCCTGCAATACAACGTGACCCTGCTGCAAACCCTGAACGCAATCGCGGCGAGCAATGCCAATGCCGGCGGGAACTACCTGACCTTGGGCAGTCAGAGCGTCAACGTGCGCGGGTTAGGGCTGCTGAGGAATTTGGAGGATATGCACAACATCGTCATTGCCGAGCGCACTAGCGTTCCCGTCTTTCTCGGGAATGTCGCTGAAGTACACGAAGGCTTTCAGCCGCGCCTGGGCCGCGTGGGGATGGACGACGACCCCGACATTGTGCAGGGCATCGTGTTGCTCCAACGAGGTCAGCAGTCACTCCCGGCACTGGAAGCCTTGCGAAGGAAGATCGCGCGCTTGAACAACGGACTGCTGCCACACGGGATGCGGGTGAACACCATCTATGACCGAACCGACCTCATCCAGCTGACCACGCGCACCGTCCGGGAAGTTGTTCTCTTGGGACTCTTTCTGGTGACGGTGTTGCTGCTGTTTTTCCTTGGGGACCTGCGCATTTCGCTGATTGCAGCACTGTCCATTCCGCTCTCTCTTCTCCTCGCCTTCATGATGATGGTGCTTACGAACCAGTCGGCTAACCTCATCTCGGTGGGCGCGATTGATTTCGGCATCCTCGTGGATGCCGCGGTGATCGACCTGGAGCACATCCACCGGCGGCTGCGTTCTCGAGTGAGTCACGAGCCGGTGTTCGGAGTGATTGCCGAAGCCATGGCCGAGGCTTCGCGGCCGGTATTCTTCTCCGTCGGGGTAATCCTGGTCGCCTTCATCCCCCTCTTCACCATGACCGGCGTCCCGGGAAAGATTTTCAGCCCGATGTCGATTACCTACGGGTACGCGCTTCTGGGCGGCCGCGTGTTTGCCCTGTTTATTGCGCCCGTCCTGGCGTCATTTGGTGCTGAGGCCGCACGGATGAAGGGTGGAGGGGAAGCCCCGCCAGTGCGGTGGCTGCGCTACCACTACGAGCGCTTGATCCCCGGTGTGCTGGAGCGTCGGTGGAGGGTTCTGGGCATCGGGGGGGTCTTGCTCATTGTTGCCTACTCGCTGATCGCCTTAATGGGTGGAGAATTCATGCCCAAGCTCGAGGAGGGAAACCTGTGGATTCGCGCCACCTTGCCTCAAGACGTCTCGTTCGAATCGGCCTCGCAGCTTGGCGATCAAATCCGCAAGATCCTGAGGACCTTCCCCGAGGTGACCCACGTGGTTTCGCAGACCGGCCGACCAGATGACGGCACTGATGTCACCACCTTTAACAACATCGAATTCTTTACCCAGCTCAAGCCGACAGGTGGGTGGCGTGGCGGACTCTCGAAGGCGGAGTTGATTCGAGAAATGGAGAAGAAGCTGACCCAGTTTCCCGGAATCGTCTTCAACTTCTCGCAAAACATTCAGGACAATGTCGAAGAGGCCATGTCTGGGGTCAAAGGAGAGAATTCGCTGAAGCTCTTTGGTGATGATCTTGGCCTGCTGGTGCGCAAGGCAAGCGAGATCCGCGACATTATGGCCAGCGTCCCAGGGGTGGCGGATCTCGCAGTCTTCCAGGAGACAGGACAGCCGCAATTGCTGGTCTCGGTGGACCGCCAGGCCGCCGCTCGCTACGGCCTGCTGGTTTCGGACGTAAACGCGTCCATCCAGGCCGCGGTAGGGGGCCAAGCCGCCACCCAGATCTTGCAGGGTGATCGGCGTTTCGATTTCGTGGTGCGCTACCGGCCTGAATTCCGCCAGACATCTGCGGCCATCCGAAACATCTTGCTGTCCACACCCGAAGGTGGACGGGTCCCCTTGGGCCAGGTGGCAGGGGTAGTAGAGGCGCCCGGCGCGTTTATGATTTATCGGGAGAACGGGCGTCGTTACATTCCCATTAAGTTCAGCGTGCGCGGCCGAGACCTGGCGGGTACAGTCTCGGACTTGGGGAACCGCTTGGCGAAGGTGCGCTTGCCCGAGGGCTACCAGTACGAGTGGGCCGGTGAATACGAGAGTCTTCGAGCCGAGCTAAGGCGGCTGGCGGTCATCATTCCCCTGAGCCTTGCGATTATCGTGGCCCTTCTTTACATCCTGTTCAATTCCATAAGCGACGCGCTCATTATTTTAGCCATCCTGCCTTTTGGAGCCATCGGAGGCATTCTTTCACTGCTGCTGACCGGCACACCGTTTAGCATTTCCGCCGCCGTCGGGTTCGCTTCCGCCCTGGGTGTAACCACACTAGCAGCGTCCGTCTTGCTGATGGGAATTCGTCGCTACCAGAAGAAGGGCATGCCCCTGAAGCCAGCTATCCGCGCGGGTGCGCTGCTGGAAATGCGCCCCATCATGCTGGCCTGCCTGGCAGCCGGACTAGGACTCGTGCCGGCCGCGGTGTCCCGCGGCATCGGCGCGCAGGCGCAGCAGCCCCTGGCGCGGGTAGTCGTCGGCGGGATGATCACGGCGACGCTGGCGATTCTTTTTCTCCTTCCGGTGTTTGCGAGCTTCAGCGGCCGGGCTGAGCCAAGGCAGCAGGGGTCATAACAGGGTAGAATGAGTTTGAAGGAGGAGATCTTGAAGCGAACCTATCTGCCTGCGCTGTTGGTTGTCGCGTCTGCGGGAACCGCTGCCGCGCAAGCCACCTCTCCAACCGTTGATCAGATCCTCGCCAAATACGTCCAGGCGCTCGGCGGCAAGGGTGCGTACGAGAAGCTCACGAGCCGCGTGACCACCGGGACCCTCGAAGCGCCTTCGGAGGGTGTTACGGCTCAGGTTTCCGTTTTCGCCAAGGCACCGGACAAGTCACTGATCGTCGTGGAGACTCCGGGAGGGGGACGGCTTCAGCAAGGCTGTGACGGTCGGACGGCCTGGTCGGACAACCCCTTGGGTGGCGTGCGCGAGATAAGCGGCCAGGAGCTGTCGGTCACCAGGCGCTCCGCGGTTTTCCACCAGGCCACGAAGCTTCGCGAGCTCTATCCGAAAATGACGCTTAAGGGCACGGAGAAGGTCGGCGAGCAGGACACCTACGTCATCGAAGCCGATCCGGGCGACGGGAGCCTGCGCAGGCTTTATTTCGATGTTTCGAGCGGACTGATGCTGCGCAGCGTCATCGAGCGCGATACCGAGACGGGCCGCGGCGCGTTTGAGCTTACACTCGAGAATTACCGGGATGTGGACGGGATCAAGCTGCCGTTCGTCGTGCGCGCTCAATCTCCGGGGACGAGCTATGTGATCAGAGTGTCCGAGGTGAAACACAACGTCCCGATCGAAGACGCCAAATTCTCCAAGCCCGTCACACCATAAGAGGTCGAAATCTCTTCCTGCCCGCGACCATTCCGCGGCGAAGACCTCGAGGAGCTGGGAGCCGCAGCCTCCCTCAATTCCGACGGCTGGATGGATAGCAACCCAGAAGGCGCAGAAAATCGGCCATTTCCCCCAGGTGTGCGAGCGCCTGGCGGCCGGGCGGTGTATCTGGGCGACCGAGGAAATCCAGATAGAACAAGTACTCCCAGGGGCGGCCACGCCAAGGCCGGGATTCAATCTTGGTCAGATTGATGTCGCGAAGCGCGAATACGCCCAGGCAACGGAACAGCGACCCGGGAATGTTTGGGGTAGCAAAAACGATGGAAGTCTTGTTCGCCTCTGCCCGCGTGCGAGCGGCGCGGCGCACCAGCAGGAACCGCGTGAAATTTCCGGTGTGGTCTTCGATGTCTGGCACCAGGATCCGGGCGCCGTACGCGGCAGCGGCGAGGCGCCCGGCGATCGCAGCCGCGTCGTGGCTGCGCTGCTCGACAATCATCTTCACGCTCCCGGCCGTGTCGTAAGTAGGCGCGGACTCGAGGCGCGCGTGCCGGGCGAAAAACTTGCGGCACTGCGCCAGCGCTACCGGATGCGAATAGACCCGGCGGATATGGCGCAGAGGCACTCCTCGCCTGGCGATCAGCATCAAGCGGATGCGCAGGTTGTGTTCCGCCTCGACCCAGAAACCTTGTTCGAGGAGATGGTCATAATTCTCATGCACCGACCCGGCAAGAGTGTTCTCGATGGGCACCACGCAGCGGTCTGCACGGCCGGCGCGGAGCATCGCGAAGGCCGCGGCAAACGTCGCGCAAGGCAATACCGAGATGCGCTTGTCCAGGAGTTTGGTGGCCGCTTCCTCGCTGAAGGAACCGCGCTCTCCTTGAATGGCCACCCGTAGCCGTCTCACAGATTCTCCTCTGCCCCTGTTTTGATGGGCCAGATTGTATCGCAAGCCTTTGCGGCAGTAAGCAAGCAAGAGAACGGCCTGCGGTCACCAGTGGAGCCCTCTACGAGGAGATGAAACTTCCCTGGCGGGCGCGTGCGCATTCCGAGAAGATTCTGAGGATCGTGCCGGGAGACGAGAAGGCTCGAGAACGGCGGTATCTACTCGATGCTGCGGCGGG